>CASFUX010000106.1 GCA_949297975.1 uncultured Bacteroidales bacterium | reverse complement strand
TGACCGAACCCCAAACCCCTAAAGGGGCTTAAACTTACACCAACTGTGAGGATAGGCAAAAGCCCCCTTTAGGGGGTTGGGGGGTTGAAATATATATTACTAAGAATAAGAATATGAAAAAGAACTTTGCTCTCATCGCCGTCATCGCGGTAGTCGTGCTGCTCGGCTTGTGGGCTGTCAGCGGGTACAACGGACTGGTGACAGCCGAAGAAAAGGTGTCCGCCCAATGGGCCAACGTGGAAAGTCAGTACCAACGCCGCGCCGACCTCATCCCCAACCTCGTCTCCACCGTCAAAGGCTATGCCGAGCACGAGCAGGAGACGCTCGAAGGGGTAGTGTCCGCCCGCGCCCGCGCCACGCAGACCACCGTCAACGCCGACCAACTCACGCCCGAAGCCCTGCAACAGTACCAGGCCGCGCAGGGCGAACTGACCCAGGCACTGGGACGGCTGTTGGTCACAGTGGAAAAGTACCCCGACCTGAAAGCCAACCAGAACTTCTTGGAACTGCAAGCGCAGCTCGAAGGCACGGAAAACCGCATCGCCGTGGAACGCCAACGCTTCAACACCGAAGCCAAGGCGTACAACACGGCCATCCGCCGCTTCCCCCGCAACCTGCTGGCTTCCATGCTCGGCTTCGAAGCCAAACCCTACTTCGAAGCCCAGGCCGAAGCGGCGCAAGCACCCAAGGTGGAGTTTTAAAAACCCCCAACCCCCTAAAGGGGGCTATCAGGGAACGCAAATACTTTTAACCCCCAATCCCAAAGAGGACTACTAAAAGCCCCCTTTAGGGGGTTGGGGGTCATTGCTCAATAATTTCTATGGATTATCGCTTTTGTGGACGCAGCGGGCTGCAACTGCCTCGCTTGTCGCTGGGGTTGTGGCACAACTTCGGCGATGTGGACGACCCCCGGGAGGCCGCCCGCATGTTGCATTATGCCTTCGACCAAGGCATCACGCACTTCGACCTGGCCAACAACTACGGCACGCCCTACGGCAGCGCGGAGACCAACTTCGGCAAACTGCTGCACACGGACTTCGCCTCGCACCGCGACGAGATGGTCATCAGCACCAAGGCGGGGCACGACATGTGGCCCGGCCCTTACGGCAATGGAGGCTCGCGCAAATACCTCATCGCCAGCCTGCACCAAAGCCTGCGCCGCATGGGGCTGGACTACGTGGACATCTTCTACTCGCACCGCTACGACCCCGACACCCCGCTGGAGGAAACCATGAGTGCCCTCAGCGACATGGTGCGGCAGGGCAAGGCGCTCTACGTGGGCATCTCCAAATACCCGGAGGACAAGGCACGCGAGGCCTGCCGCATCCTGCGCGACCTCGGCACGCCCTGCCTCATCTACCAGGGACGGTACAACATCTTCAACCGCGCCGTGGAACACGACATCCTGCCCTTGGCAACGGAACAAGGCATGGGCTTCATCGGCTTTTCACCCCTGGCGCAAGGCCTGCTGAGCGACAAATACCTCAACGGCATACCCGCCGACTCACGCGCCGCCCACCCCTACGGCTTCCTGAAGCGCGAGGAAGTGACCCCCGATGTGATGAAGAAAGTGAAAAAGCTGACCGACCTGGCCGCCCACCGGGGGCAGACGCTGGCGCAAATGGCCCTGGCGTGGTGCCTGCGCGACAAGGCGGTGTGCTCGGTCATCGTGGGTACCAGTTCGCTGGCACAGCTGCAAAGCAACGTGGCCGCGCTGGACAACCTGTCGTTCACCGACGAAGAACTATGGCTGATAGGGGAACAAGGCTGATGAGGCGGCTTCGGGCATATGGTGCAGCCATGGTCCTGCTTGGGCTGTTAGCGGGGTGCGAGGGACGGGGGCATTACTCGTCCATCCCCGATGCGTTCGTGCTCATACGGGTCAACGTGCCGGTATATTATCCCCAACTCAACGCTATCGGTGCCAGCCAATGCTTCACCAAGGACGACATCAACGTGACGCAACAAAACTTCGAAAACCAGATACAGGCCACCGGCTACGGGGGCGTGCTGGTGTATGCCGCCCCCTCGTCGGATCCCAACAACTTCAGCGGCATCGAATACCAAGCCTATGACATGGCCTGCCCCAACGAGGCTGACCCGGACGTGCGCGTGTGGCCCGACTCCACAGGCATCTACGCCGTGTGCGAACAATGCGGCTCACGCTTTGACCTCAGCAGCTACGGCATGGCCGCCTCCGAAACCAACCCCTCAAAGGAAAACCTCAAACGCCACCAAGCCACCCGCGTGGGCAACATCCTGACCGTGACACAGCGGTATGATGATTGACTAAAAAGGCACACGGAGTACACGGATTATACAGATTTACACGGATTTGTTGGTACAGAAAGACGCTATAAGGAAACGAAGCAGAAAGGGAAAAGTCGCCATCTGCGTAAATCTGCGCCATCTGCGGGAACGGGAAAATCCGTGTAAATCCGTTCAATCCGCGTTATCCGTGTTCCCTCCTAATCCGTGTTCCTCGCCCTTCTCCCGCTTCTTCAGGAACTCCCGCAGGCGGGCGGCAAGCATGTAGTCCTCGGCTTCCACGGCCTTGTCGAGGTAGCGTTGCAGGTTGTCCATGGAACTGTTCTCGTAGAAGGCATCGCCCGCACTGTTGAGCACCCCGAGCACGAAGTCCTCGTCCAGGTCAAACCAGTCTATCTTCCGCTGGCGCACGTCCATGTCCTTCTCGAACACCGATTCATACGTGGTGAGATACATCTGCCCTTTCAAGGCCACCGCCAACGCCGTGCTCACGTTCATCTCCACCGTGCGTTCCTCGTTTTCTTTCGTCAGCATGTGCAGCCGGGCCTTGAGTTGGCCATCCACCAGGTCGTAGATGCACACCTTGTACAGCACGCCGCCCAGCGCACGCCCCACCTCCAAGATGGTGTCGTGCGGCATGATGACGGGTATCTTGATGCCCGCAATCTCGATGCCCGCCGCCACCAGCAGCTCGGGCGAAGTAGTCAGGGCCAGATTGCGGCTTCCCCCTTTTTCATACAGTTTGATGACGATGGTCTTCGCTTTCGCATCCGCCAGCATTTCCGTTTCTTCCAATTGTACTTCCTTGTCTTCCATATTCGTTTTATTTTAGATTGTTTCCCGCAGATTTAGCAGACAGACGCAGATCTCTGACTTCTTCTTACCTCTTACTCCTTGCCTCTTGCCTCTGCCCTCACTTGCTCACCAACTTTCCGCTCACGAAGCGGGCAAACAGTTCGTCCTTCTTGCCTGGCGACAAGGGAACTTCCTGCTCCCCGACCACAAGGCGGTTGGACGATATTTTCTCCACCCGCGCCACATTCACGATAAACGACTTGTGCGTGCGAAAAAATCTACCGCCCGGCAACATGTTCTCCAAGGCGGTAAGCGTTTGGAGGGTCACGACTGTCTGATGCAAGGCATGTATCTTCACGTAGTTCTGCATCCCTTCTATATATAATATGTCGTCCACGCGCACCTGCACCAATGCCTCACCCTCCTTGACAAAAATGGTATCGCCCTCCACCTGCATCCCAGCGATTTCATCCTTAGCCTCGGGCTGTCTGGCAAACGCCTTGCGCTGCTCAAAGTAAAGCCGCAATCCGCAAAAGCCCAAGTTGAACACCGTGACGGATGGCAGGGCAAAAACCGCATCCTGCCAAAAACTGCCCCCGCTGCTCACCAAGTCCAGCCCGGCACACAGCGGCCACCCCTCGGCCCGGCGCAACAAGGCGATGATGCCGCCCCAAGCCAAGGCGGTAAGCAGCGTACCCGCCACGAACCAGCCAGCTCCCGCCACCGCACCCCTCACACGCGGCATCACAAAATTGCTCAGTACATGCACCTCAGCAATGGTCGGGATAAAGATGCAAATGGTAAACACCGTGGCACCCCCTATCCCAACGGCATGGACACGCTGCAACCACAACAGGAATACGAGCACCGTCCACAAGCCTATCGTGATAACCCGATAAAGAGTTTTATCCGCTTTCATACCCACAAAGGTACAATAAAATACAATTCTCCGCACCAACCCACATCCACGCCAATTCCTTTTTCGTCAATCCGCAGCCCCCGTTCGTCAAACAAGGTTGGACGAAAAGCGGTTTTGATATACTTTTGCACCCGAAAACACGACATGGGCGAAAACAGAAAAAAAGGTGAAAGACCGTAGGGGCGAAAAATCTTTCGCCCTAAATCTGCCCACTACTGGCGCAAGCCTGCGACTTGTGCCCAACATGAAGGCGGTTTGCAACCGGCACGAAGTTACAAACTTCAAAAAGTATCCGGCACAAGACAGACTTGCGCCAGTGGTGCGCAGAAACAGCCATGATAATCCGTTCATTCCGTGTAATCCGTGTGCTAATTTGAAATCTGAAATTTGAAACAATATATGAAACCAACCCGTCTCCTTCCCCTGCTGCTCCTGTTGGCCACGATGCCCGCCGCAGCCTCATCGGACGACACGACCGCCCCCACATCCGCCATCCAATTCAGCTTCTGCCCCCGTGTGGGCACGCATGGTGCGTTCGAACGTGAATACATCAACTATGTATCCGTGAACCTCACCGTAGGCATCTCCGGCGGCGAGCGCGGGCTGACCGTGGCCGGACTGAGCAACGTGGTACGCGGCGATGCCACCGGCGTGCAGATAGCGGGCATCAGCAACCATGTGCAAGGCACGGGGCGCGGGCTGACCGTGGCAGGCGTGGTGAACATGGCACGGGGCGGCTACCAAGGCGTGCAGATAGCAGGTATCGCCAACCACGCAGGCGACGTACAAGGCATGCAACTGGCCGGACTGTACAACGTGGCCGGACGGGTGCGTGGCGTGCAGATAGGGATAGTCAACGTGGCCGAAAACAGCGACTGGACGCTGGGGCTGGTCAACATCGTGCGCGACGGCCAAATGAGCCTCGGCCTGCAATACGATGCGGCGGGGTCGGTCCTGCTCGCTTTCCGCTCGGGCGGGCGGCATCTGTACGGCATCCTCGGCGCGGGCTACAACCACCGCACCGGCGGGATGGCCACGGAAGCGGGCATCGGGGTACGCATCCCCTGCGCCCGCTGGCTCGACTTGCGGCAGGAAGTCGCGGCATCGTCCCTCTACGCCTCCGAAGGGCAGGCAGCATGGGGTGTCAGCTATCTGTTCGCACCCGCTTTCCGCATCGGGCAGCATTTCGCCCTCGCCGTAGGGGCGGGCATCGGCTACCAGTCCTTTTACCCCACGCATCAGCCCGCAGCTTCGCCCTTCGTGCTGTGGCAGGGAGACGGCACCCGCCAAGTATCGCTCAACCTGCAAGCGAGCGTGGAGTACGTGTTTTGAGAAAGGCAGGCACGCCTAAAGCAACTTCTCGGAAATATCCTTACCTTTGCATCATCACCTACCAAAAACATTTGTCCTTATGAAAAAAACTTTCGCACTCGTGCTGGCGGCAGCCAGCCTTTGCCTGGCCTGCACCCGGCAAGGCAGCCAGCAAGAAATGAACATCATGTCATTCAACCTGCGTCTGGACACGCCCGTGGACGGCGACAACCGCTGGGACAACCGCAAAGCGGCCTGCATCGCCCTGATAACCGACCGGCACCCCGACGTGCTGGGCATCCAGGAAGGATTGCCCCACCAGGTGCAGTTCCTGGCCGACAACCTGCCCGGCTACGCTTGGGTGGGCACAGGGCGCGACAGCCTGAGCACGGGCAACGAATACTCCGCGCTCTTTTACGACCGCGCCCGCTTCGAACCGGTAGCCTCGGGCACGTTCTGGCTCAGTGAAACGCCTGACAGCATGTCGCGGGGATGGGATGCCGCCCTCAACCGCATCGTCACGTGGGCACGCCTGCACGACCGCCAAAGCGGGCACGACGTGCTGGCCATGAACACGCACTTCGACCACATCGGGCAAGTGGCACGCCGCGAATCGGCCCGCCTGGTGGCCGACCGCGCCCGCCAGCTGAGCGGTGACACATTGCCGGTATTCCTCACCGGCGACTTCAATGCCGAACCGAGCGACCCGCTTTTTGCGCCCTTGAATGCTTACTTCCTCCCGGCCCGTACGGAAGCCGCCACCACGGACAGCCTCGGCACTTACCAAGGCTACGGCCGGGAACAGGACACCCAAATAATCGACCACATCTTCTACCGCAACGCCCGGGCCTTGGCCTTCAAAACCGTGACGGACCATTACGGCGTGCCCTACGTGTCCGACCATTACCCGGTCGAAGTGCGGTTCGAACTGCCCTAAGCAGCAAGTATTCTCTTAAATTATGTTATAAAACATATCTTTTTTGCCGAAACGCTTGCACGATACGGAAAAACGCCTTACTTTTGCATCGTGTTTTTCATGGTATTAGATTTAAGGTTAATTAAAGATTGGGTTGTCGTGATGACAACCTTTCTTTTTTTATAGACCCACCGCCCCATCGAAGGGGATTGCAACGCATCTTACAACCTTCACACAAACGACTTATGAAACCAAAGAAAAGGAAAGACATGGCCGTGCTGACCGTGAAAGCAGCACGCCGTGAAAGCCGTGAGGAGGAAATCAGGCTGCACGGCAAACCCGTCAACCACCACCGCGTGGTGACCAGCAAGAAAGTGTACAACCGCAAAAAAGACAAGGCAGACCGCCAACGAGGTCTGCCTTGTTTTTTTATGGACACAAAGCG
>CASFUX010000105.1 GCA_949297975.1 uncultured Bacteroidales bacterium | reverse complement strand
TTTATTTAAAACAGGAAATTTACCGCGTTTTCTTCCTCACCTTCTTCCCGTTCCCGATATTTTCATTACTTTCGCAGCGTCATTATTTTTCTTTAATCCATCATCAACCATTACTATTATGAAGAAATTGCAACTGACAGGACTTGCCCTATTGGCACTCGTGACAACCTCCCTGCCCGCTACCGCGCAGGTGACTGAAACGGAAAACGTGTTGAAATCCGAAAGCAAAGCTACCGACGACGGCTGGCGCGTGGGCGGGGTGACCAACCTGAACTTCTCGCAACTGTACCTCGCCAACTGGGCGGCGGGCGGACAAAATTCTTTCTCGCTCAACGGGCTGGCCAGCCTGTTCGCCGCCTACCGCCACCAGGACTTCACGTGGGACAACACACTGGACCTGGGCTACGGCTTCCTCAACCAGAAGGATGACCCCATCAAGGACTTCCGCAAGACGGATGATAAGTTCGAGTTCAACTCCAAGGTGGGCTACAAGGCTTTCTCGAAATTCTACTACGCCGGGCTGGTCAACTTCAAGAGCCAGTTCTCCGAAGGCTACGACTACGCCGCCTCCACCGCCGAGCACCTGGAGACCATCTCCAACTTCTTCGCACCCGCCTACCTCACCGCTGCCGTGGGGTTGAGCTACCAGCCCAATGCTTATTTCAGCGCATTCCTGGCCCCAGTGAGCGGCAAGATGACTTTCGTGACTGTGCCCGAACTGCGTGAACGCTACGGCGTGGACCCGGGACGCTCCACCCGCTCGGAATTCGGCGGCTACTTGCGCACCGTGTTCTCCAAGAACGACTTCCAAGCCCCCTTCCTGCGCAACATCACGCTCACCTCGAAGCTCGACCTATTCTCCAACTACCTGGACCATCCGCAGTACATCGACGTGAATTGGGAATTGCTCATCGCCATGAAGGTGAACAAGTTCCTCTCCGTCAATATCAACACCAACCTGATATACGACTTCGACGTGAAGACCAAGAACGCCGACGGCACCGACGGGCCTGCCAAGGTGCAGTTCAAGGAATTGCTCGGCATCGGGCTTTCGTACAATTTCTAAGATTTCAGATTGGCACACGGATGACAAGGACGGAACGGATTTACACGGACAAGTTCTCATTCCTTGTCTCTAACTATTAACTACTAACTGTTAGCTACTAACTATTAGCTGTTAGCTCCATACAGGATGAAGGAACGGAAGGGTAAGTCAGATTACCTGTTGTCGCTCATACGAGATGGGCGGAAGCTGACGTGGGGGCAGCAGCTGCGGCTGACCGCCTTGCTGAGCGCACCGGCCATCATGGCGCAACTGTCGTCCATCGCCATGCAATACATCGATGCCTCCATGGTGGGCAGCTTAGGGGCGAATGCCTCGGCCTCCATCGGGTTGGTATCGACCACCACGTGGCTGTTTTCCGGCATTTGCTCGGCAGCATCCACGGGTTTCTCCGTGCAGGTGGCGCACCGCATCGGGGCGGGCGACTTCGACGGGGCGAGGCGGGTGCTGCGGCAGGCGCTGACCGCCGTCATGGCGTTCAGCCTCGTAGTGGCAGGCATCGGCATGGGCATCAGCGGGGCGTTGCCACGGTGGCTGGGCGGCGACGAGGCCATCCGTGCCGACGCATCGGCTTACTTCTTCATCTATTCCCTCTTTATCCCCGTACTGCAATTGAACTTCCTGGCCGGAGGCATGTTGCGGTGCAGCGGCAATATGCGCGTGCCCAGCCTGCTGAGCGTGCTGATGTGCGTGCTGGATGTCATCTTCAACTTTTTCCTCATCTTCCCCACCCGTCCGTGGCAAGCCCCGTGGGGCGAAATGGCGTTGTGGGGCGCGGGATTGGGCGTGGAAGGGGCGGCCTTGGGCACCGTACTGGCCGAAGTGGTGACCGGCGGGCTGCTGCTGGCCTACCTGCTGCGCCGCTCGCCCATGCTGGGACTGAAAGGGCACAGCGGTTCGTTCGTCCCCCAGCGGGGCACCCTGCAAAGCGCCGCTCACATAGCCCTGCCCATGGCCTTCGAGCACGCCGCCATCAGCGGGGCGCAAATCATGACCACCGTCATCGTGGCACCGCTCGGGGTGGTGGCCATCGCTGCCAACTCGTTTGCCATCATCATCGAAAGCATCTGCTACATGCCCGGCTACGGCATCGCCGAGGCGGCTACCACCTTGGTGGGGCAATGCGTGGGGGCGGGGCGGCCAAGGCTGCTGAAGCGGTTTGCCAACATCACGGTATGGGCGGGCATGATCATCATGGGGGTCATGGGCGTGCTGATGTACGTAGCCTCCCCGCAAATCATCAGCGTGATGACCCCCGTGGAGGATATCCGCACGCTGGCCGTGCAGGTGCTGCGCATCGAAGCCTTTGCCGAACCGATGTTTGCCGCCGCCATCGTGGCCTACGGGGTGTTCATCGGCGCGGGCAGTACGCTCGTGCCCAGTCTCATGAACTTCGGGAGCATCTGGGGCGTAAGGCTCACGCTGGCCTTCCTGCTCGCCCCCACCATGGGGCTGCGCGGCGTATGGCTGGCCATGTGCATCGAACTATGCTTCCGGGGGGCGATATTTCTTATCCGCCTGTGGGGCAGCAAGAAATGGGCGAGGCCTCCCCAAGCCCCTCCCGAGGAGGGGATGTAAGCTACGAGCTACGAGTTACGAGTTACAAGCTACAAGCTACGAGCTAAAAGCTAAAAGCTAAAAGTCGTATGCTCCGAGGTTTCCGTGCTTGTGTCCGCATGGCACTTGTAGCTTGTAGCTCGTAGCTTGTAGCTCACTAATCGTTAATCACTAATCACTGTTCATGCAATACGATTTCGACACCATCATCCCGCGACGCGGGACCAATTCCTACAAATGGGACACGCCTGCCGCAGAGGGCGCATTGCCCATGTGGGTGGCGGACATGGACTTCCGCACCGCACCGGCCATCATCGAGGCCTTGCAACGCCGCGTGGCACACGGCATCTTCGGCTATACCCACGTGCCCGATGCCTATTACGAGGCGGTGACCGAGTGGTTTGCCCGACGACACGGGTGGAGCATCGACCCGGCATGGATTGTCTATACCAGCGGCGTAGTACCTGCCGTGTCGGCCATCATCAAGGCCATGACCCGCCCGGGCGACAAGGTCATCGTGCAGACCCCTGCCTACAATTGCTTCTACTCCTCCATCCGCAACAACGGCTGCCTGTTGGACTCCAACCTGTTGATAAACCAAGCCGGGAACTATTCCATCGACTTCGACGGTCTGGAACGGCTTGCCGCCGACCCGCGAACCACGGTGTTGCTGCTGTGCAATCCCCACAACCCTACCGGACGGGTGTGGATGCGGGACGAGTTGCGGCACATTGGCGATATCTGCCTGCGCCACGGCGTGTTCGTCATTGCCGACGAGATACACTGCGAACTGACTTACGAGGGGCACGACTACACGCCGTTTGCCTCGCTGTCCGACGATTTCCTGCGGCACTCGGCCACCTGCCTGTCGCCCAGCAAGGCATTCAACATCGCGGGTTTGCAGATAGCCAACATCGTGGCGGCCGACGAGGAGGTGCGCCGACGCATCGACCGCGCCATCAACGACAACGAGGTGTGCGACGTGAACCCCTTCGGCGTGCTGGCCACCATCGCCGCCTACAACGAGGGCGAGGCATGGCTGGACGCGTTGCGGCACTACCTGTGGGGCAACTATGAATATTTGAAGGACTTCCTTGCCGAACGCCTGCCGGGCTACACCGTCTCCCCGCTCGAAGGCACGTACCTGCCCTGGCTGGACTGCCGCCACACGGGACTGACCAGTGACGCGTTGGCCGACCGCCTGCTACACGAGCAACGCCTGATGGTGAACCCCGGCACGATGTACGGCCCCGGCGGCGAAGGCTTCCTGCGCCTCAACATGGCTTGCCCGCGCTCCGTGTGGCGCGAAGGGTTGGAAAGGCTGGCGAAAGGGTTGAACAACTAACCCCCAACCCCCTAAAGGGGGCTTTAAGATGGCTTAGTCTTATATAATAAAGGTAACAAAAAAGAGGCACCATGCAGATGGTGTCTCTTTTTTTTCATTGCCAGTTCCCCGCTCTCGCTGCTAACTCTTAGCTACTAGCTATTAGCTACTAACTACTGGATATTCGGGTTCAGCTTGTTCCATTCGCTGATAGGCGGCAACACGCCCATGGCAATCACCTCGTCGCGCAGGGCGCACAGGTGGCCGTAGCTCTTGTCCAAGGCAGCCTGTTCGGCAGGCGTGCCTTGCAGGTCGGCAGCATGGTGGCAGCCGTCGAGGTCAATGGACGTTTCCCATGCCATCATGATGTGGTTGTACTTGCCATTGGACACGTAGGTGCCTGCCGGCCAGCGGAACGGCGCACCGCCCATAGCCGCCCCTATCATCTCGATGGACACGTAGGCTGGGCTTTGGAACGACGAACGCCCCCTCAGCTTGATGATATTGGCTCCCCCTTGCGTCACCCGTTGCCGCAGGTCGGTCCACTGCTCGTCGGTGAGGGCATCCGTGCCGATGAGGTCGGCCAGCGGCGTGCCGTTCACCTTGGCCAGCGAGGCAAACACGGCCATCTGTTCGCCGTGACCGCCGTAGGTGCGGCAGTTTTCCACCGCGTCCATCGGCACGCCGAAGTGCTTGGCCAGTTCGCTGCGCAGGCGAGTGGAGTCGAGCGCGGCCAAGGTGGTTACCTGGCTGGGCTTGAGACCCGAATACAGCAACGTGATGAGGCCGGTGATGTCGGCGGGATTGAAGATGACGACGATGTGCCGCACGTCAGGGCAATACTGACGCAAGTTCTTGCCAAATTCCTCGGCGATGGCGGCGTTGCCCTTGAGCAAGTCCTCGCGCGTCATACCGGCCTTGCGTGCCGCCCCGCCCGAGTTCACGATGTATTTCGCACCGGTAAGGGCTTCGGCCACGTCGGCCGTGTAGGTGATGTTCACCCCTTCGAACCCGCAGTGGAAAAGTTCTTCAGCCACGCCTTCCAGCCCCGGCAGGTAGGGGTCGTACAGGCATACGTTGGGCGTGAGGCGCATCATGAGAGCCGTCTGCGCCATGTTGGACCCGATCATCCCGGCCGCGCCGACGATGACCAGCTTGTCATTGGTTACAAAATCCATAACAATACGTTTTAAAAGTTCGTTCCAATACAACACGCCCCGCCGCCCGTTTGTTCACGGCGTGGAGGAAAGATTTGCGTAAACATGCTAAAACAGTCGTGCATCCGCCCGCATGAAGTCGTGTACACGTGCAGGCAAAGTTATCGTCTCACCCGGGTGGAACAGGTGTCTCACCTTGGTGGAACAGGTGTCTCACCCGGGTGATACAGGTGTTCCACCCGGGTGAGACGATAACTTTTTGCTAAGAAAGACAAAAACTCCTTGGAGCACAACGACTACCATGTGCGTAGTGTTACAATAATTGTCACTTGTCGCTAAAAGTTGTACCTTTGCCCTCCCATTGGAACGAATTATCAACTTCAAAACCCTTTATTATATGAAGAAAACAATCCTTACATGCGCCTTGTGCGCCCTCGGCACGATGGCCGGGCTGCACGCGCAAGACACCCAGGAAGCTGCCCCCGTGGACAGCTTCGCGTTTACCACCATCAAAGCCCTGCCCATCACCCCAGTGAAGGACCAGGCCAGCTCGGGCACCTGCTGGAGCTTCTCCACCCTCGGCATGTTCGAGAGCGAACTGTTGCGCCTCGGCAAGCCTGTAACCGACCTCTCGGAGATGTTCGTGGTGCACCACTGCTATTCGGACAAGGCCGACAACTTCGTGCGCCTCTACGGCGAGGCCAATTTTGCCGCCGGGGGGTCGTTCTATGACGTGTGGTACGTGCTGAAGCATTACGGCATCGTGCCCGACTCGCTCATGGACGGGCTGAACTACGGCGAGGAACGCCACCGCCACGCTGAGATGGATGCCATCCTGCGGGGATACGTGGATGCCGTGGCCAAGAACCCCAACCGCCGCCTCTCCACCGCCTGGAAGCAGGGCTTCGACGGCGTGCTGGATGCCTACCTGGGTGAATGCCCGGACACGTTCATGGTGGACGGCAAGCAGTACACGCCACAGACGTACATGCAGTCGCTCGGCCTGCCGATGGACGACTACGTGTCGCTCACCTCGTTCACGCACCATCCGTTCTACACGCAGTTCGCCATCGAAGTGCCCGACAACTGGCGCAACGCCCTGTCGTACAACCTGCCGCTCGATGAATTCATGCAGGTGTTCGACAACGCCATCGAGCAGGGCTACACCATCGCCTGGGGAGCTGACGTGAGCGAAAAGGGCTTCACCCGCAACGGCATCGCCGTAATGCCCGAAACGAAGGTGGCCAACATGCCCGGCAGCGACCAGGCACGCTGGCTCGGCATCTCGCAAAAGGAGATGGAGGAAAAGATTTACAAACTGGAAGGCCCGCAGCCCGAAGTGCAGGTGACGCAGGAATTGCGCCAACAGGGCTTCGACCGTCAGGAAACGACCGATGACCATGGGATGCTCATCTACGGCATCGCCCAGGACCAGAACGGCACGAAGTACTACATGGTGAAGAACTCGTGGGGCACGGACAACAAGTATGAAGGCACGTGGTACGCCAGCGAATCGTTCGTTGCCCTCAAGACAATGAACATCATGGTGCACAAGGATGCCATCCCGAAGGATATCCGGAAGAAACTGGGACTGTAAGCTAACAGTTAGTAGTTAGTAGCTAACAGCTAATAGTTAGCAGTCAGAAGACAGAAAGGCGCAGATTACCGCAAGGGTAGTCTGCGCCTTTTCCATTACAATCACAATATATACGCCCCTTACAGCTTGACTACTTTCCTTGCTGTCTGGATTTCGCCTTGATGGAGCACGGCAGTGTACACCCCGGCGGGCAGACCTGCCACTGGCACATATTCGCCCGGACGTACCGGTTGCGACCGCACCGCACGCCCCGTCGCGTCCAGCAGCATAAGCCGCGCACCATCAGTCACGCCGTCCACCCGGAAGCCATCCGTCACGGGATTGGGATAAAGGCGGATGCCCGCGACCGCATCGTTACCCAGCCCCGTGCCGATGGCGCGATAAGCTGCCGTGTAGCGGTAGATCGTGCCTTTCGCATCACCTTCGTATTGCACCAAGGCCACCTCGTCGCCCTCGGCCAGTCCCTCCAGATAGGAAGCCCGCACCGTCAGCACGCCATTGGTTGGCGTGAGCCGTGTCTTGCGCTCACCGTTCACATACAACTCGAAGCGGTTGTTCTCGGTGAGTACACCCGATGCGTGGTCGTAGCGGCTGACATTATACACAGGTATCAGCCAGTCCTCGCCCGGCTCCACATACTTTTCCCCCAAGTCGAACTGCTGCCCCCGGAGGTCAAGTGCCCACACCGCAGGCAGAGCCGCCTCCACCCCCTCGATGCGATTGCTATCCACCCGCAAAGCCGTCAGGTGAGACAGTCCGTCTGCCAAGGCTGCGGGTATCGTGCCCGACAAGTTATTGGCGGTAAGCCGGATGCAGTTCACATGACCGCCGGAGAAGCTCAAGCCCTTCCAGTCGTTCACCGTCTCCATGCGGTCGAGAGTCCACACGCTGTCGCCCCGTTGCGTGCTGTGCCACGTTTCGCCGCCGGTCGAGGCATAGAAGGATTTCAACGCCTCGAACTCTTCCTCGGAGAACAAGGGCACCACGGCAAACGTGTCGGTCGCCACTGCGCTCCACCGCCCCGCTACATCGCGGAACTGGATGTGGAACGTGTGCCACTCGCCTTCGGCAAAGGCTTCGGGCAGCACGTATTTCTCACGCAATTCGTAGGGATTCACCGCTTCGGGCAACGTTACCTCCTGCCGGGAGGCAAAGTCGCCATCGTACCAATAATGATAGCGGTCTATGGCGTTGGCAGTGCTGGCGGACATGTTGTTTTTGTAAAATGGATAACTGCAAACCGACCCTACAGCTCCTGCCGCATCAATGGCACGGATGTGTAACAGGTGCAATCCATTCTCCACCTCCTGCACGTCGATGTGGCTGAAGTCTGCGACATCCGTTGCCGTGCGTTTGCCTTGCAGGTCGTCATCTATCCAGTATTCATACCCCGCTTTGCCATTACCTGCCGCCGGTTTGTAAATGAGTTGGCTGTGCACAATGCTCCAAAAGCCGTGATGGTCTTTCGCCCGTATGTGCAAGGTGTGCAACCCATTGGGCATGTTAGTAATATCCAACTCAGACAACCGCACGCTCCACTCGTTCGGATAAATCGTCGTGCTGCCATTGATGTTATCGTCCAACCAATATTGCACTACCTTGATTTGCCCGTGCACGACCCACGGCTGCATCCATAGCACAAGGATAAGTTTAATCATCGGTTTCATATTTCCAAAAAACATGAGGTTAATACTCCTGTGCCTCGATCACAATATTCACCGGCAGTTTGCCCGTGACATCGGTTTCCGTGCCGATGCTCTTTACCTTGAAATAGGGCAATGCCGGTCTGCGACTGTCGTCGAAAGGCTTGTCTGTGCCATACAACCCAATGTCCGTACCGTCGGTTCCTGCATCCTTGGCAGGGCTGCTATCCTGCAAGCGATAGTTTCCCGCTGGCGCATCGACAAAGGTTTCCGTGTAAAGAACTTTTTCGATGTTGTTGTTTAACGTAGCCGACCCGCCTTTTGTTATCGTACCTCCCACAAACAGGTTGTTGTTGAAGAAGGCACTGCCATATACATTATATTTATATTCTTTGGACGTTGTGGTTTTATCCACGATAAAAATGCAGTTGGAAATTGTTGAATTACAAAGCAACAAGGGATATACACTGTTGTACGTTGCAAAGAGGCAATTCTCTATCGTGGAGGAATTAAAACGAAATGTCGTCCCTCTGAAAACACATTTCACGGCATGGATGCCCACCGAGTTATCATCGAAAGTACCCTTTAAAAAATCCACATCCATTATGTCGCACTCCGACATCAGATTGTTCCCGCCGTTCCCGTAATAGCTTAATTCATCCGTCATTAAGCAGCGGCTGATGCTTACATTGGAAACATTATTCAGTTGCAGCCATTTAAATCCGAGTCCGGTAATCAAGCTGCCCGAAGCCTCTTTCGTCAATATGAGCGTGCCATTGGCCAAGAAACCGGCATCCTCGCCGCTATATCCGCCACCATAGATGGCCACTTTTTTCGTTATCGCGATGGCATTGGTTTGGTGCACGATGCTTTCTTCGCTTGCTTCGTCCCATTCTTCCCAGTTATATTGGCCGATGTCATGCACTCCTGCCGGGATATACAGCCGGTCATTGTCCTGCAAGGCATCCACCGCCTCCTTGATATTGTCGAATGTCAGCGGCGCACTCCCCGTCCGCTCAATGAGGAAAACCTGCGCACTTACGCCTGCGCAAAATAGCATACACGCTGCCACACAACTAAAAAGTCTTTTGTTCATAAGTAATGATTGAATAATGAAATTATTGAATAATGGATTAACCGTGAGCCGAAAAGAAAGGATGGAGAGGAAGATTACGTGCATAAAAAAAGCGTGTGCTCACATTCGCCGACATCTGACCATTTGAGGCTCTGGACTGCCCTTTCCCATCAAATGCAAACAAATAAAGCCCACGCTTACACAAGCGTGAGCGTCATCGCCGCTTTGAACTTGATGAGAAATGAAATTGTCCAGATTTCAAATGGTCAAGTCACAAGCTAATAACGCTTTTCCCTATTATATGTCTCTCAAGATGCACGCATCGTGGTCGTGCGCTTTATTCCATAGGCAATTCTTTTTTCAGTAAATACACGGACAAAGGTAGGGAAAATTCCCGCCCGCTCCACCCTACCGGGTGAAAATTCCGCTATAACGCAGCAAAATTTCCGCAGTAACGCCGTTAAAACTCCGTAGTAACGCGGAAATGGGCGAGGTAGTGGGCAAGAAAAAAAAGAGCGCAAAGGCCTTGCAAAGCCCTTGCGCTCCTTGATTATCATAACTACTCGCTATTAGCTACTAACTGTTAGCTATCCCCCCGCTACTTCACCATCACTTTCTGCGCCTCGCCGTCCACGAGCACGATGTACGTGCCTGCCGTGGGTACGGCGATGACGGCGGGGTCGGCTTCGGCCATGCCTTGATACAGGCACGTGCCTTGCAGGTTGTACACCGCCACCGTGCTGCCCGCTGCGCCGTGCACCAGGATGGCATCATGACCGGTGGTCACCACTTGCCGGCTGCTTGCGCCGTCGAGGCCGGTGGCCGGGCCATCGCCGCCCACCGTGAACGTGACGCGGGGCGACACTTCATCATACGAGTCGTTGATGAACAGGGCGCAGAAGTAGTTGCCGGGCTTCAGCGTGCCCGCCTCGATGGTCACGTCGCCATCGGTTGCCCCGTAGGTGTAGAGGAACGCGTCCAGTTCGTCCACCTTGGGGTCTTCCCCTTCGGCAAACACGCCCACCCAGTCCTTCGGCGTGCCGGGGCCGTCGGCATAATGCACCACGATGTCCTCGTCGGCATTGTACACGGCCTTGTCGGTCGATACGGACGAAATCATCTCGCCCACGGAGAAGTACAGCCGTTCGCGCGGCTCGAAGTAGTAGCCCAGGAGCAGGTA
Organism: uncultured Bacteroidales bacterium; assembly: GCA_949297975.1. Taxonomy (GTDB): domain Bacteria; phylum Bacteroidota; class Bacteroidia; order Bacteroidales; family Paludibacteraceae; genus QVMH01. Next base: position 7,645 of record CASFUX010000105.1, on the reverse strand, counting down.
ATTGACGAAGTAATAGCCTTTTGGCAAGTCCTTGGTGAGGGTGAGCGTGCCGTTGGTCGCCCCGTTGAGGTAGTCCCACGAATCGGAGGTGTCGCTCGTACCCGGCACTTCGCCCATGCGGTAGACGCCTATCCAGTCGCCGCTCAGGCCGGGGGCGTTGGAGTAGGTTACGGGGATGTCCTCGCCTTCGGCAAAGGCGGTCTTCGGGAGCGACAGCTGGATATCGGGACCCACGTAGAAGGGCAGCCGCTCGGTGACCTCCGTATAGCCCTCGTCCTCGAACAGCACGGCGTAGTACTCGTTCACCTCGTTGATAGTAAAACTCATCGAGCTGGACTGGTCGGGGGTGTAGCTCCAGCGGTAGGACAGCACGCCGCCATTGGGCGTGTCGCCTTTGCGGTAGATGCCTATCCAGGCGTTCTGCCCTTCGGGAGCATACTGGTAATGCACGGTGACAGGCTCACCGGGACGCACCGAGTTGCTTTCGAGCATGATAGCCGGGTCGCCGTCCACACTGCCCTGCACGGTGAACGACCGCGCATCCGACCATTCGGACCACTCCATGTTGGCATCGCGGTAACGCAGGCGGACGTAGTAGAGGCCGTTTTTCAATTCGCCGTTTTCTACTGTCAGACGGGTGATGTCGCGCCCTTCATTGAGGTCGATGGGGATGTGCAGCGGGTCGCCGGTAGAACCGTAGAGGTTTTCCACATCGGTGACATATTCATAATCCACCACGGCGAAGTCGTCGGTGAACGAGAATTGGAACTGCACCGTGTTCAGCGGTTCGTCGGTGGTAGTGGCGTATTCGCTGCCTTCGAAGGTGTAGGGCAAGGTAAGCGTATCCGGCAACTGTTTTACTTCCGGCTTGGCGGGAGCGGCCTTGCCCAGCGTGCGGTGGAAGGAGTCGATGAGGATGTTGTCCACCACCAGCTCTTTGTTGCCGATGGCGTAGCATTCCACTTTCATCTCCTTTTTCTCAAAATCGAATTCCAATATCTGGTAGCCCCAGTAGTCGATGGTCTTCTGCACATCGGCGTAATCCTTTTCGGACGACATGCCCCACATCTGGTCCCACGAAGCCGCCCCGTTGATGATGTGGTAGAGCGGCCATTCGGTGAGCTGCCCCCGGTGGTACAGGTGATGGTGACCGCCGTAGTTGAACACGTGCTTGGGTGTCTCGCACAGGATGGGCATGATTTCATTGCGCGCCCAAGCCGATATGTCGCCGATGTACTGTTCGGCCTGGATGGGACGGTGGTTCACGCTGATGATGAAGTCCACCGAGTTGTCCGTCTTGGCAGCATCCACCACGCGGCGCACCCAGTCCTTCTGCGCACTGCCGGTATGCTCAGTGCTGAGCACCACGAAGAGGATGCGCCCGGCCTGGTAAGCGTAATAATTCTCCGTGCCGCTGGTGATGCCCTGGTACTCCAGGTCTTCGTAATGGTAATGCGTGCTGTACTTCTTCATGCCCGTGTCGTTGTAGGTGTCGTGGTTGCCCACGGCGGTCATGATGGGCAGGTAGGGCGACACCTGTTGCGACTTGAAGAGGTGGATTTGTTCATACTGGTCGAGCGAAGCCACGTCCACCTGGTCGCCGATGTTCATCATCATGTTGATGTTCTCGGTCATGTCGCCCGGGTCGCCGTATTTTTCCATGATTTTGCGTTGGGAAGCCTTCAGCAGCCATTCATACCCGCTGCGGCTCTTGATTTGGTGGTCGCCTTGCAGCAGGATGCGCATGGGTGTCATGCTGCCTTTTTCGGGCATGGTGCGGAAGCGGTACACCTCGCTCGTGCCCCGGTCGCCGCTCACGGCCTGGTAATAATAGATGGTGTTCGGCTCAAGCCCCGTGAGGTGCACCGAGTGCCAATAGTAGGGGAAGTTGCTCTCCGACAGGTCGTCCGTGGTACCGGTGGCCGTCTGCGTGAGGGCATCCGCACTCGTGCCGTACCGCACGGAAGGGGTCGTGGCGAAGGATGTTTTCCAGCTTATCCACATGGAGTTGCTGCCCGCCGTCTGCAAATAAGGCTTGGTGATGTCCACGTATTCGCCCGACTTCGGTTCCACAGTGAGGCGGTGCGCCACCACCTGGTAGCCGTCGCCGCCCTCCACGGGCGTATAATAAATGTCGGCCTCGGTGCGGGCCTCGCCGCCAATCTCCACCGACTCGCCCGGGGCTATCTTATAGTCTTTGAACTCCTTGATGTAGCGGGTAAAGGCCACGTCGGCATACAGCGTGTCGCGGTGCTCGTCGGCAAAGGTGCGTTCCACGCTCACCCGGCCATCGCGTGCCAGCCACGTGGAAACGATTTCCACTTCGTTCGTGCCTTGCCCGGCGGTTACGCGACAACCATTCGGAGCCGTCCAGCGGTAGGCGGTCACCGCCTCGTCGGCAGCCACGCTGAATGATTTCGTCTCGTCGATTTTCATCACGGCCACCCCTTCGATGGAAGGCTTCTGAGCCGTCAGTTGCCCGCCGACAGCCAAGGACAGCAACAGCAGGCTGATGTTTCTTTTTCTCATACTTTTTCGTTGTTAATGTTTAGCATTTACAGCGGCAAAAGTAAGGCGGGACGGTTATGTTCCCGTTGCATCGCGTTTAAAAAGGCGTTACGCTTTGGTTAAGGCCTGTAGGGAGGATTGATGTGCAATGCCCTTCTTGTAACCTCATCATGAGGGCATTTAGCAGTCCTTGGACTGGGATAGGCAAAAGGGCACGACTCCCTTTGGGGAGAGATTGGGGGACAACGGTTATTTCCGCCCGCGCATTATTCTTCCTCGCCTGCATACTTTTTCGTTGAAAACTGCGTTATTATTGGCAGCAAACAGAAACAGGTGAAACCGACCCGCCTTTTTGCATGGATTACAAATAAATGACGTATATTTGCACCTGCTTAGAAACAGGGTTCTAGCACAGTTTCATAACGCCCAAGGAAGAGAATGATTGACTACATCAAAGGTGAACTGACCGAGATAAACCCGGCGTATGCCGTGGTCGAGGCCGGGAGTATCGGGTACGACGTGCAAATCACACTGACCACCTACACGGCCATCCAACAACAGACCTCCATCAAGCTATACATTTACGAATCCATCAGGGAAGATGCCCACGTGCTCTACGGCTTCCTCACGCCAGGCGAGCGACAGCTGTTCCTGCTGCTCATATCCGTGTCCGGCATCGGAGCGAACACGGCCCGCATGATCATGTCGTCGTACTCCGCCCAGGAAATACAGGACATGATTGCCACGGGCAACGTGCGTGCCCTCAACTCCATCAAGGGCATCGGCAGCAAGACCGCCCAGCGCATCATCGTGGACTTGAAGGACAAAATCGTGAAGCTGGGCATCGCCTCGCCCGGGCAGACCGCCGACAGCGTCGCCCCCGCAGACAACGCGGTGAAGGAAGAGGCCGTGGCCGCCCTCGTGATGCTGGGCTTCCCCGCCGCCGCCTCGCAAAAGACCGTGAACAAGATACTCAAGGAACAGCCCGACATACGGGTGGAACTGCTCATCAAGCTGGCGTTGAAAATGATGTGAGACTTCAGGAGCGGGAAGCAGACAGGCATTGCCATCCTGCATACTACCCGCTCCCCGCTCCCCGCTTCCCGCTACCGATAGAAGAAACAATGCGCACATTTGCCACATACATATACATTATAATATTAGCGTGCTGCGGACTATACCCGGCCACGGTGCAGGCACAACAGCCAGCAGGACCGGACACTGTGCCCGACTTCCGCATCAGCACCTACGGGCAGGACACGTACGAGGATCTCGACGTACAGCTGCCCATGGATGCGCCATCGCCCGAAAACGTGAAGTCGGTGGTGGACTACGACCCTGTGTCGGGCCTGTACATCCTGCGCACCTACGTGGGCGACACGGAAATAACCACCCCCTACGCCATGACCGAACAGGAATACTACGACTACTCGGCCAAGCAGGCCATGAACCGCTACTGGCGCGAGAAGAACGGCACGGGCGAAAAGAGCAACGAGGAGAAATTCTCCATCACGGACATGAAGTTCGACATAGGCCCGGCAGACAAGATATTCGGCCCGGGCGGCGTGCAAATCAAAACGCAAGGGTCGGCCGAACTGCTCTTCGGCATCACCCACCGCAACATCGACAACCCCTCCATCAGCGAGAAGCAACGCAAGAACACCACGCCCAACTTCGATCAGAAGATACAACTCAACGTGAACGCCAAGGTGGGCACGCGGGTAAACTTCAACATGAATTACAACACCGAGTCGTCGTTCAGCTTCGACCAGCAGGCCGTGAAACTGGGCTTCAAGGGCGAAGAGGACGACATCATCCAGTCGCTCGAGGCGGGCAACGTGAGTATGCAGACCAGCAACTCGCTCATCACGGGCGGTACGTCGCTGTTTGGTATCAAGACTGACTTGAAGTTCGGCAAACTGAAGGTCTCCGCCATCGCCACTCAGCAGCAGTCCGAGGCCAAGAAGGTCAGCTCGAAAGGCGGCGCACAGACCACCGAGTTCGAGGTGAACGTGGACGAATACGATGAAAACCGCCACTTCTTCCTCGGGCACTTCTTCCGCGACAACTTTGACACGTGGATGAGCAAGCTGCCCAACGTGGCTTCGGGCGTGGAAATCACCCGCCTCGAAGTGTGGGTGACCAACAAGCGCGGCGACTACGACCAGGCACGCAACATCGTGGCCTTCATGGACCTGGCCGAACAGCAAAACCTGCTGAACAGCACGGCCTGGACTCCCGGCACAAACACCAACCCCAGCAATGCCTCGAACAACCTGTACAGCCAGGTGAAAGCCGTGGCAGGCGTGCGCGACGTGCAGACTACCAACCAGGCGTTGGAAACGGCTTTCGGCGGCATGGGCGTGAGCGGGGGGCAGGACTACGAGAAGGTGGAAAGTGCCCGCCGGCTCGAGACATCGGAATACACGTACAACAAGGCGCTCGGCATCCTGTCGCTGCGAGTCACCCTGGGGTCGGACGAGGTGCTGGGCGTGGCCTACGAATACACCTACCGGGGACAGACGTACCAGGTGGGCGAGTTCTCAAGCGATGAAAGCACGAAAGCCCCCAACGTGCTTATCGTAAAGATGCTGAAAGGCACGTCGCAGTCTACCGATGTACCCATGTGGGACCTGATGCTGAAGAACGTGTACCGCATCTCTACCTCCACCTTGCAGCAGGAAGACTTCGAGCTGAACATCATGTACCGCAACGACTCCATCGGCACCGACCTGCGCTACATCACCGAGGGCAACATCGCCAACCAGCTGCTGGTGCGCGTCATGGGGCTGGACCGCCTCGACCAACGCCAGCGGCAGTCGCCCGACGGGATATTCGACTACGTGGAAGGCTACACCGTCATCTCCAGCACGGGCACCATCATGTTCCCGGTGCTGGAACCCTTCGGCTCGCACCTGCGGGAAAAGATTGGCAACGATGCCATTGCGGACAAATACGTGTTCGAGGAACTGTATGACCTCACCCTCATCGAGGCGCAGGAATACAGCGACAAGAACAAGTTCCGCATGACGGGGGAATACCGGGGCTCATCGGCCAACGAGATACGCCTGGAGGCCATGAACATCCCGCGCGGGTCGGTTACCGTGACGGCAGGCGGACGCACCCTGGTGGAAAACACCGACTACACCGTGGATTACACCATGGGTACGGTCACCATCCTCGACCCTTCGCTGCTGGAGTCGAACACGCCCATCGACGTGCATCTGGAAAACCAGTCCATGTTCAACATGCAACGCAAGTCGCTGTTCGGCACGCACGTGGAATACGAATTCAGCGACAACTTCATGCTGGGCGGTACCATCATGCACATGTCCGAAAAGCCCATCACCACCAAGGTCAACACGGGCAGCGAACCGGTATCGAACATCATCTGGGGCTTGAACACCGCCTGGCGCGGCGAGTCGCAGGGGCTGACCAACCTCATCGACAAGCTGCCTTTCGTCAACGCCACGCAACCTTCTTCATTCTCGGTCAACGCTGAATTCGCCCAACTCATCCCCGGCCACTCCAAGGACATCGGCGAGGCGGGCTATGCCTACATTGACGACTTCGAGGCCACCAAGCAGAACGTGAGCCTCAACTACAACCCCTCCTACTATTGGAAACTGGCCAGCACGCCGTCGAGCTTCCCCGAGTCGGCTTCGGACTCCATCGACTACGGCAAGAACCGCGCCCTCATCGCCTGGTACTCCGTAGCTCCCGAACTGAACATCAACAAACGCCGCACGCCCGACCACCTGCAAAACGACCCCGACGAGCAGTCGAAACACATCACCCGTAACGTGTCGTACAAGGAAATTTACCCGAACAAGGAAATCGACACGCAAACCTCGGACAACCTGCGCGTGATGAACGTGTCGTATTTCCCCCTCGAACGCGGTCCGTACAACATCGTGGCGGACGAAATCGACATGAACGGCAACCTGACCAACCCCACCACCCGCTGGGGGGGCATCATGCGCAAGATAGACTCCCACTCCACCGACTTCGAGGCACGCAACATCGAGTACGTGGAATTCTGGATGCTCGACCCCTTCGTAAACGGCGTAGACCCCGACCACACGGGCGGCGAACTATACATCAACCTGGGCGACATCAGCGAGGACATCCTGAAGGATGGGAAGAAATTCTATGAGAACGGCCTGAGCATTACGGGCAATTACGCGGAGAACGACTCCACCATCTGGGGATACGTGCCCCGGGGGCAATCCACCGTGACAGCCTTCGACAACAGCCCCGAAGCCCGCCAATACCAAGACGTGGGTCTCAACGGCATGAACAGCGAGCAGGAGCGTCGCTACGGCAAGTACCGCGAATTTCTGGAAGACTTGCGTGCCAAGATACCCGACCAAGCGGTGCTGGCCCGCTTCGAAAACGACCCGGCGGGCGACAACTTCCACTTCTACCTGGGCGACGACTACGACGAGCAGGAACTGGATATCCTTTCGCGCTATAAATATTATAATGGTACGGAAGGCAACTCGGCCGAAGTGGACTCGGAGGTGGACGAATACTCCCTCACCCGCGACCCGGACACGGAAGACATCAACGCCGACAACACGCTGAACGAATACGAAAAGTACTTCGAATACCGCATCGACATCAAGCGCGACCGCATGGTGGTGGGGCAGAACTACATCACCGAAGTGGCCGAACGCGAAGTGACCTTGCCCAACGGCAACACGGAAACCGTGAAGTGGTACCAGTTCAAAGTACCCATCAGCGAATACACTGGACGCGAAGGCAACATCCGCAACTTCAAGTCCATCCGCTTCATCCGCATGTACATGACAGGTTTTCAGAAGGAAATGACCCTGCGCTTCGCCACGCTGGACCTGGTGCGGGGCGAATGGCGCACCTATACGCAGAACAACGACCTGCGCCTGGACAACTCGCCCGCCGACATTACCGGCACACTGGACGTGCTGGCTGTGAACATCGAGGAAAACGGGTCGAAAGAGCCGGTCAACTACGTGCTACCCCCGGGTGTAAGCCGGCAGACCACCCCCGGGCAGGTGCAAATCATCCCGCAAAACGAACAGGCGATGGTGAGGCGTGTGAACGACTTGGCCCCGCAGGAAGCCCGCGCCGTGTACAAGACGGTGAGCGACGACAA
>CASFUX010000104.1 GCA_949297975.1 uncultured Bacteroidales bacterium | reverse complement strand
CGATGCCCGCGTCGATGGCCGCCTGTATCTCGCCGCCGCTCACGCAGTCGGCCCCGAAGCCGGCCCGCCGCACCTCGCGCAGGATGGCCGGGTTCACGTTCGCCTTCAACGCGTAATGCACGCGGAAGTCCGCCTTGCCCGCCTGCCGCCCCACCTCGTCCACGGTGGAACGCAGCACGTTCATGTCATAATAATAAAACGGAGTCTGTAGTTGCCCGAACTTGTCGAGCGGGAAATTTCCTTTCAACATATTTTTGAAGATGATGTTCCTATCCCTGATGGACACAGAGCTACACAGAGTTTTTCCTTCTGCATGGCCTTTGGGAGAACACACATAGCTGTCCCGATGACAAACATCGGGATTTGGATTACCCTCGTCCGCCTGAAGCGACCGGTACACTTCTTAAGTCCCGGCACGTTGTGGCGGGACAAGCTATGTGTAGTCTTTTAGGCATGGGGCGGAATGAAATAACTATCTGTGCTATGTGTCCGTTGTGTTTCCCCAGTGAAGAGCTTAACTCCCCCTTCAGGGAGGCTGTGTAAAAAGTACCATTTTCATGCCGTCCTCGTCATTTCGAGCGCAGCGAGAAATCTCACAGTGGCTTTGGAAGCGTTGTAGAAGAGGATTTCTCCCTACGGTCGAAATGACGGCGGGTTTGTTTCGTGGTTTTCACACAGCCTCCAGGGGGCGGGGGGTTAAAACAGTTCCTTGCTCAAGGCTTGCAGGGCGCGGGCCTTGTCCTCGGCCTTGACCAGAAGCGAGATGTTGTAATTGCTGCCGCCGTATGACACCATGCGCACGGGAATGTCGCGCAACGCGCCCAGCACTTTCGCCTGGAAGCCCACGTTTTCATACGGCATGTCGCCCACCACGCACACGATGACCATGTCCGTATCTACCGTGACGGTGCCGAATTTCTTCAGGTCGTTCACTATTTCGTGCAGGTGGCGCGTGTTGTCGATGGTGACGCTCACGCCCACCTCCGAGGTGGTCACGATGTCGATGGGCGTGCGGTACGACTCGAATATCTCGAACACCTTGCGCAGGAAACCGTAGGCCAGCAACATGCGGCCCGACTTGATTTTGATGGCCGTGATGTTGTCCTTGGCCGCCACGGCTTCAATCTTGCCCGTGCCCATGCGGTTGGAGATGAGCGTGCCCGGTGCCGAGGGTTCCATCGTATTGAGCAGCCGCACGGGGATGTTGTTGAGCTTGGCGGGCAGGATGCAGGTGGGGTGCAATATCTTCGCACCGAAGTAAGCCAGCTCCGCCGCCTCCTCGAAGTGCAGCAGGCGCACCGGCCGCGTGCCCTCCACGATGCGCGGGTCGTTGTTGTGCATCCCGTCGATGTCGGTCCATATCTGGATTTCCTCGGCGTGCAGGGCCGCCCCGATGAGCGACGCGCTGTAGTCGCTGCCGCCCCGTTGCAGGTTGTCTATCTCGCCGTAGAAGTTGCGGCAGATGTACCCCTGCGTCACCAGCAACTCGGCATCCTCGTGGGCGGCCATCAGCCGTTCCAGGTGCTCAGCGATGTAGGCCGTGTCCGGTTCGCCGTTCTTGTCAATGCGCATGTAGTCCAACGCGGGCAGCAACGCGCTGCTTTTGCCCGACTCCTGCAAATAGAGGTGGAACATGGCGGTGGACAGCAATTCGCCCTGCGCCAATATGGCCTTTTCCTCGAACAAGGTGAACACCGCCTTGGCAAACGAACGGATGTATTCGAAGTGCGACCGCACGATGCTTTCGCACTCGCTGCGGTACTGCCCGGTGGCATACAGTTCGCCGACGGTGGCCAGGTATTGCTGTTCCAAGGCGTTGATTTTCTCCAACGCCCCGGCCGTGTTTCCTTTATAATAATAGTCGGATATTTCCACCAGGCTGTTGGTCGTGCCGCTCATGGCCGAGAGCACCACAATCTTCCTTTCGCCGTTGCACACCAGTTTGGCAACCTCTTTCATGCGGGCGGCGGAACCTACGGATGTGCCGCCGAATTTTAATACTTTCATCGCTTTTACTGTGAAATTGTCGGACAAAGTTTGGATTTGCTTGCAAAGATAGTGCATTTGCCCCTAAAATTCCTTCAAGGGGAGGGGAAAAATGCAACGGGGGCGTGTTTCGGGCTGTCGGCACGGGCGCGGATTTCCGTCCTTACGGAAATTTTGCCGCGTTACTACGGAAATAATTTTCCCTTATAACGGAAATAAATTTCCGCAGTAACGGAATTTCGGGGGCGTTGCAACCCCCTTCCGGGGCAGACGGCGGGCAGATGATGACAAATGAAACTATTTCCCTACCTTTGTCCCGGTTAATCACACATCATGTCAATTGTCATGGATAAGAGAACACTCATTGCCTTGCTGTTTGCGGCCGGATGCTGCTGGGGCGCGTCCGCCGGTGACAAGGAAACCGCGCTGACGGAAGAAAAGAAAATAAAGACGGGCTTCGGCTGGGGCGCATTGCCGGCCGTGTCCTACGACTCGGACCTGGGGTTCCAGTACGGGGCCATCGTCAACCTGTACCACTACGGCGACGGCAGCCGCTACCCGCGCTACGACCATTCGCTCTACCTGGAGTATTCGCGTTACACGAAGGGCAGCAGCATCGCCCGCATGATGTACGACTCGGACCGCCTCATCCCCACCGTGCGCACCACCGTGGACGTGGCCTATTTGGGTGACCGGGCCATGGACTTCTACGGCTTCAACGGATACCAGAGCGTGTACGAGCGCAGTTACCTCGACACGGACGACCGGCACTTCTTCTACAAGAACGACCGCAACATGTTCCGGGCCAAGGCCGACTTCCAAGGCAACTTCGGACGTTCGAAATTCGGCTGGGTGGTAGGCTACACGTTCTACCATTTTGACATGGGCAGCGTGGATTACGGGCGGCTGAAGATTGACCCCGCCACCCAGCAGCCTACCCTCTACGAATTGTACCAGCAATGGGGCTTCATCCGTCCCGACGAAGCGGCCGGGGGCAACATACATTACCTGAAAGCGGGCGTGAAGTACGACTCGCGCGACCAGCTGGCCTGCCCCATGCGCGGGGTGTGGACGGAGGCCGTGGTGCAGTCGGCCCCGGGATTTCTCAACCGCCGCTACCCGCACACGAAGTTTGCCCTCATCCACCGGCAATACTTCACCCTGATACCCGACGACATGTCGCTTGCCTACCGCCTGGACTACCAGACCACCCTCGGACGCAGCCATGTGCCTTACTATGCGCAGCCGCTGGTCATCACCAGCTTCCTCACCGCCGCCTACTCGCAAGGCATGGGAGGCAAGACCTCGGTGCGCGGCATCCTGCGCAACCGCGTGGTGGGCGACGCCATCGCTTTCGGCAACCTGGAATGGCGGTGGAAGTTCGTGCGCTTCGACCTGTGGCGGCAACATTTCTACGTGGGGATGAACGTCTTCTTCGACACCGGCGTGGTGCTCCGACCGATAGAAATGGACTTCGAGCATTCATCCATCACCCCCGAGGAAAAGGCGACGTATTTCCGCGACTTCGAGCCGTGGCAGTTCCATTGCACCACCGGGGCCGGGCTGAAAATAGGGTGGAATGAAAACTTCGTCATCGCCGTGGATTTCGGCAAGGCCTTCAACCGGCAGGACGGCAACACCGGCTTTTACGTGGGATTGAATTATCTGTTCTGATTAAATTTAAAGGCAAAACATTCCTCTGTCGTCAAAAAAAATTACCTTTGCACCAAACAACAGCAAACCTATGGAATACTCTACGCTGAAAGGCAAACTCATCATGCCGGAATACGGGCGCAACATCCAGCAGATGGTGGACTACGCCCTCACCATCGAGGACCGCGCCGAACGCACCCGCTGCGTCAACACCATCGTGTACATCATGGGCAACTTCTTCCCCTACCTGCGCGACGTGGACGACTTCAAACACAAGCTGTGGGACCACGTGGCCATGATGTCCGACTTCAAGCTGGACATCGATTATCCCTACGAAATCGTGCGTCCCGACAACCTGCACTCCCGTCCCGACAAAGTGGAACACAAAAATTCCAAGATACATTACCTGCATTACGGCCGTACCTTGGAGGAAATGATAGAAAAGGTGGCCGACTACCCCGAAGGCGAGGAGCGCGAGACGCTGATATTCATGATAGCCAACCAAATGAAGAAGTGCTTCCTGACCTGGAACAAGGAGGTGGTGGACGACCGCAAGATATACGACGACCTGCGTGAGCTGTCGCACGGGAAAATCGACGTGCCCGATGGCCACTTCACGCTGGTGGAGAACCGGGAGGTGCTGTACAACGCCAACAACAATAACAAGAAAAACAAAAAGCAAAAGAAATAACCCACCCCACTTACCGCTAACTGCCATGTCGTCATTCATCATCGAAGGCGGACGGAAACTGTCCGGCACCATTACCCCCCAGGGAGCGAAGAACGAAGCCTTGCAGGTGCTTTGCGCCACCTTGCTCACCTCCGACACCGTTACCATCAGCAACCTGCCCGACATCCTGGATGTGAACAACCTCATCGGCCTGCTGGCCGACATGGGGGTGGAGGTACGCCGCCTGGGCGAGGGCGTGTGCTCGTTCCGCGCCGCCCATATCGACATGGACTATCTGCTCACGGACGATTTCTACCGCAAGAGTGCCGCCCTGCGCGGGTCGGTCATGCTGGTGGGACCGCTGGTGGCACGCTTCGGCCACGCCATGATACCCAAGCCGGGGGGCGACAAGATTGGCCGAAGACGGCTCGACACACACTTCATCGGCATCCAGAAGCTGGGCGCCGACTTCCGCTACGACCCCGACCGCAAGCGGTACGAAATAGATGCCCGCCACCTCACAGGCACGTACATGTTGCTGGACGAGGCTTCGGTCACGGGCACGGCCAACATCATCATGGCCGCCGTCATGGCCGAGGGCACGACTACCATCTACAACGCCGCTTGCGAACCTTACGTGCAGCAGTTGTGCCGGATGCTCAACGCCATGGGAGCGCACATCGCGGGCATCGGGTCGAACCTGCTCACCATCGAAGGGGTGCGCGAGCTGCACGGCTGCACGCACCGCATCCTGCCGGACATGATCGAGGTGGGCAGCTTCATCGGCATGGCGGCCATGACGGCCTCCGAACTCACCATCCGCGATGTGGCTTACCGCGAACTGGGCATCATCCCCGACAGTTTCCGCCGTCTTGGCATCGAGGTGGAGCAACGCGGTGACGACATCCACATTCCCCGTCAGGAAAGCTACACCATCGAGTCGTTCATCGACGGTTCCATCATGACCATCGCCGACGCGCCTTGGCCCGGCCTCACGCCCGACCTGCTCAGCGTGTTCCTGGTAGTGGCGGCCAAGGCCAACGGCAGCGTGCTCATCCACCAGAAGATGTTCGAGAGCCGCCTGTTTTTCGTGGACAAGCTCATCGACATGGGTGCGAAAATCATCTTGTGCGACCCGCACCGCGCCACCATCATCGGCATGGGCAACAACCTGCACCTGCGGGCGGCCAACATGACCTCCCCGGACATCCGCGCAGGTATCGCCCTGCTCATCGCCGCCTTGTGCGCCGAGGGCACCAGCACCATCCACAACATCGACCAGATAGACCGGGGCTACCAGCAAATCGACCTCCGCCTGAATGCTCTGGGGGCGAATATCCAACGTACTTCTTCGTCCGCCCGCTAAGCCAAATCCCCAAATTCATCCAAATTTAGTGGTTGTAACCGCCAAATTTGGCTGAATTTGGGGATTTTGGTTTATCTTTGCAAATAAAAAGACATGATAAAGCGGTTAATCAAAGAATCCATCGTGGCCGATTACAAGCGGAAAAAGGTCATTGTCCTGCTGGGGGCAAGGCAAGTGGGAAAGACGACTTTGCTGACCGAACTGCAAGAGGGAAAGGGGAAAGTACTTTCTTTAAACTGCGATGACTTCGATGACGTGCTGGCCGTGGAAGGAAAGACCACGACCGAACTGCGGCAACTGTTGGCACCTTATGACTTGGTGTTCATAGACGAGGCCCAGCGCGTGAAAAACATCGGCCTGACCTTGAAGATAATCGGCGACTTGAAGCTGGACACGCAGGTCGTTGTCACGGGTTCATCGTCGCTCGACATGGCGAACGAGATAAACGAACCTGCAACCGGACGGCTGATTGAATACCACCTTTACCCCTTCTCATTGCCCGAACTGGCAGCGGACACCTCGGAGCGAGAAGAACGCCGACTGCTGGAGCAACGCATGGTCTACGGGTTGTACCCGGAAGTGGTGACAGAGCCTGCCGATGCCAAGCGCACGCTCGTTTCGTTAACCAACAACTATCTTTACAAAGATTTGTTTGCCTACAAGGGTATCAAGAAGCCGGAACTCATCCAGAAACTGGTGCGGGCGTTGGCCTTGCAGCTAGGCAGCGAGGTGTCATACAACGAACTGAGCAACTTACTAGGAGTGGATAAAAGCACAGTGGAGAACTACATCAATTTGCTGGAGAAATGTTTTGTCGTGTTCAAGCTCGACTCGTTCAGCCGCAACCTGCGTAACGAAATCAAAAAGGGAAAGAAAATTTATTTTTACGATAATGGGGTGCGCAATGCCGTGCTGTCCAACTTCGCCCCACTGGAATTGCGGAACGATGTCGGTGCGTTGTGGGAAAACCTTATGGTGAGCGAGCGGGTGAAACGCAACGCGTATGCGGACAACTTCGCCCAGCTTTTCTTCTGGCGTACCCATGGGCAGCAGGAGGTTGACTTGGTGGAGGATGTGGACGGCGTACTGCACGCGTTTGAATTCAAATGGAATGCCAGAGCAAAAAGCAGCCTGCCGAAGGCATTCGCAGATTCCTACCCGAACTCGACCTATGAAGTCATTACGCCGGAAAATTATTGGTCGTTCGTGAAATAAAACATTACTCGTTGAACCACCAAGCCGCCACGGTCACAAGTCTACCACTTGCAGCCGGACGGCTTTTTATAGAATATACATCCTCTTTGCACTTTCTACTTTCACCTTTTCCTTTTCACCTCTCACTTCTTCTTCCCTATCCACGTCCCTTTTTTCCACAGCCATTCGAACGGGCCGTGGCTGTGGCGGCGCATCCACCAAGTGCAGAAAGCCAGTTGCGCCACGAATAACGCCACGCCCACCCCGAAACTGGCCGTGATGCCCAGGTAGCGGACCAGCCAAAAGCCCCAGTGGTAGAACAGCATGGAGCCGATGATGGACTGTGTGAGGTAATTCGTCAGGCTCATGCGGCCGTAGGGCGACAACTTCATCAACAGGCCGTGCAGCCGGGTGGTGTAGAACAGCAGCACCACGCCCGACACCAGCACCAGCATGAAGGCGAAGTTGGCGTAGGATGACACGATGAGTTCGAGCGACGTGCGTAACGCGCCATCCACGAAGTCGGGCAACAGCAGGTACAAGCCTCGCAGCGGGAAGAAAGCCACCAACGCCCCTATCAGGACGACAAGCCAGCGGTGCAGGTTGCGCTCCGTGCCCAGCAGTAGCCCGCGCCGCCCCATGAGCATCCCCAGCAGGAAGAGCCCCGCCGTCTGGAAGATGCGCCCGTGCTCCCACGCCCAGGTCATGTTGAACAGCTGCCCGTCCCACAGGTTCATCCGCACCGTTTCCCAGAACGTGCCTCCCGCCTGCACCTCGTAGGCCCGTTGCGCGTAGTAGCCCGCCAGCCCCGCCTGCGGCTCGTAGCCCGGCACCGCCAGCATGGCCGCCACCTTGCCCCATTCCATCGGTTGCAGCAGCAACACGACGGCCAGAGCCAGCACCACGCGGTCGGGCAGGCGGCAGGTGAGCGGCAGCACCACCCCGATGAGGGCGTACATCACCAGTATCTCGCCCGTGAAGAAGGCGGCGTTGAAATGCCCGATGACCAGCAACAGGGCCAGCCTCCACAGGAAGCGCAGGCGGAAGTCGCGTCCGCGCCGCCGCTGGTTGTCATCCTGGATGAAGAAGCTGAAGCCGAATAACAGGGCGAACACGGCGTAGGCCTTGCCCCCGAAGGTGAAAAACAGCCCGTCCCACAAGGCGCGGTCGGTGAAGCGCAGCAAGGCACATTGCCCCGCCGTATCGGGATACGAGTAAAAGTTGAAGTGCTCTACCGTGTGCAGGATGACAATGCCCATCACGGCCAGTCCCCTCAGCACATCGGCCACGTCAATGCGTGCGTGTGGTTGTTGCATGTTTTTTATTGTTTGTTTATATCGTGTCTTATTCTCTTGATTAGCTCATCCGCCCGAAGGTCTTGCATGAGGGTAAAGGCGAACCATTTCTTCCCCAAATCCTTGACAGAGGCTCCTATGTGGTACACCTCGTCGTCAATGAGCAGGAAACGGTCGTGAGCCTTGCAAAACGAATTGACTTCGATGGGTGGGTATTGGGCGTTGTGACGCTCGATATCCAATTGGAACTGATGGCTGACGCGCTGCATATAAATGGTTGCCGATACCCCTTCAGCCCGTTTGTCGAGCCAGGTCAAAACGGTGTCGTCCACGTAATTGTCCACCAATACAATGGCGCGGCGTGCTTTGCGTATCAAGTCGGACATGAAATGATAGGCATCAAATACCTGCCCGTCGTAAAATATGCCCTGCACAGGGATGGCATCGGCATCCAGCCGCCTGAACACTTCATCAATCCGTTTGTCGGTAGCCTCTTGATGCCGTTTCATTTCCAACTGGTGGTATTCCATGGTTTCAAGCCGTTGGAACAACTGGACGTTTGTGCCGATGAAGCGTCGCATGGCCACGAATGCCCGCATGATGCGGATGTTGGCTTCAATGGCCGTCGGCGAGCGGAGCACGCTGCTGAGCATGGCGATGCCGTTTTCGGTGAATGCGTAAGGCAGCTTCCTTGCTCCCATCACGACTGATTTGGATGTCGCAAATTGCGACTTCCAATCCTCGAACTCTTCCCGGCTGAGCTGGAACATGAAGTCGGGCGGGAAACGTTCCATGTTGCGCTTCACCTGCTCGTTCAGCCGCCTGGTTTCCACGCCATAAAGCATGGCCAAGTCGCGGTCGAGCATCACTTGCTGCCCTCGGATGACCCTAATCATGGGCTGTATGTCGTGGGTGTCAGGCGGCAGGTATGCGCTTTCCGCCATCTCTTTTTTGTCAGCCCTTCCTTTCTTT
>CASFUX010000103.1 GCA_949297975.1 uncultured Bacteroidales bacterium | reverse complement strand
TAAAGCGTTATTTGAAAGCATGAGAAATATGGCGCTTCCGAACAGCCCGACATTTTCTTATCCGTTGCCCGTTCTCGTGCGAGTTTCTTATAAAAAGTTGATAGTCAGATAAATTATTCAAGTCTACAACAAATATAGTGAAAGGTGAGCGCAAAGCCAAAAAAACAAAGCTTGCTTTACGTTTTTTTGCTTTGCCGGGATGGGAAAAGGTGCGAACATGTTTTCTTTCTTCTGCGCATGACCAGGAAAACATCTGCTCACAAATGGGAAAAATGGGGCAGGGCGTGTTGCATCGGGACAAACTCTGTGTGCTCTTTTAAAGCCAGGTAGGAGAGGATAAAAACTCTGTGTCCCTCTGTGCCCGGGCATCGTCAAGCCCTCCCGGCATCCAGCACCATCTGCCTGAGCGTCTCGTTGAGGCTGTCGGCCCGCAGCAGGTCGTCCAGGGTGAGGTGCATCCGGTATCGCCAATAATGGTTGGGTTCGGCGGGGATGTTGATGCGCTCCTCGTCGGGGCGGGGGTGACGCAGGCGACCGTCCACCGACAGCCAGTCCTGCAAGGGCAGGATGGCGAGCATGGCCGATGACCGCAGGTGCCGTTCCACGATGCGGCGGCACACGTCGGGCGTGCAGTCGTCGGGGGCATCGCCCGGGCATCCCAGCACTTCGTTGTAGTAGCGTTGGGTCAGTTCGCGGTTTTCCTCCCACCAGCCCCGCAGCGTGCTCATGTCGTGGGTGGACGAGGCGCACACGGAGTAATAGGGGATGCACGTGAGGTCCTCGAACGCCCGCCCGTATTGCTTGGGCATCCGTTCTATCTCCAGGCTGAGTATTTGCAGGCGGCGCATCACCTCGGGTACGCAGGCGGGTATCATGCCCAGGTCTTCGCCACAGGGCAACATGCCGGTGGCAGCGGTGAGGGCGGGCAGCTTGCGCAGGGCTTCATCGGCCCAGAAGTCGTTGTGCCGTTGGTAGAAGAAGTGCTCGTGCAGGCGGTCGAACGCCTCACGCACGGCAGGGTCGAGGTCGGCATACGAGGCGGTGTGCCGCGCGGCGATGCGGGGGTGGTAGCGGTACGGGTCGCGGTGGTCGGGCACGAACAGCACCTCGGCGCACAGGGCGTACAACCCCTCGCGCACCTGTCGGCCCGCTTCGTCCGTGCGTCCGGCGAAGAGGCCGCGCACCTTGGCTTGCGTGTCGCAGAAGTCCTTCAGTTCGTACCGTTCCCACGTCACGCGGTTGAGGAATTGCCCGGCCACCTCCTCTGCGTGCTCGCCGAATAGCTCGGGCAGCATCCGCTCGGTGATGTAGGGGCGCGTCATGCGTCCTTCGTCGAAGGGCACGCCCCATGCCCGGATTTCGTCCGGCGTGAGGGGCAAGGCGGGACTGAACTGCCCCAACAATCCTTGCACCGCGTGGGCGGGTATCTGCCAGATGCGGAAGAAGCCCAGTATGTGGTCGATGCGGTAGGCATCGAAGTAACCGGCCATCTGGCGGAAGCGGCGCGTCCACCACGCGTATCCGTCCTCGGCCATGCGCGTCCAGTTGTAGGTGGGGAAGCCCCAGTTTTGCCCCGTGGCCGAGAAGTCGTCGGGCGGCGCACCGGTCTGCGTGTCCAGGTTGAACAGGTGCGGTTCCACCCAGGCCTCCACGCTGTCATGGCTGATGCCGATGGGGATGTCGCCCTTGAGCACCACGCCGCGCTGGTGGGCGTATGCCCTTGCGCCCGTCAGTTGCTCGTGCAGCAGGTATTGGGTGAAGCAGGTGCGCATGGTGGCTTGGTGCAGGTCGGGCCGCCGGGCGAGGAGTTGTTCCAATGCGTGGCGGTCGTAGCGGGCATACGCGCCCCACGTGGTGTGGTTGGCGGTGCGGTGCTCGTCGCGCAGGGCGCAGAAGCAGGCGTAGGGGAACAGCCAATGGCCGTTGCTGTCGAAGAAGCGTGCGAACGCCTCGCTTGCCAGCACCGCCTCGCCTTGCTCGTCGAACAGCGCGTGCAGGTATTCCTCCTTCAAGGCCAGCACCTGCTCGTAGTCGTACCCGGGCAAGGCGTTGAGCGCGTCCGCCCGTTCGCGGAATTGGCGGAGGGCGGTTTTGTCTTTTAAGGGATAATCGTCCAACCCCAGGTAAATGGGATGGAGGGCGTAGATGGAGATGGCGTTGTAGGGGTAGGAGTCCGTCCAGGTGCGGGTGATGGTGGTGTCGTTCACGGGCAGCACCTGGATGAATTTCAGCCCGATGGCCGATGCCCAGTCCGCCAGCCGCCGCAAGTCGGAAAATTCGCCCACGCCGAAGCTCCTCTCCGTGCGCAGCGAGAACACCGGGATGGCCACCCCTGCCGCCCGCCAGTTCATCCAGCCGTGGCGGTAGTGCAGTTCATGCCGCCAGGTGGCGGGGGCGGTCGTGCTGTCGGGCATGGGCATCAGGCGGTTGTCGCCTTCCTCCCAATGCACCACCCGTCCGGTGTCCTGGTCGCGGATGGCGAATTTGTAGGGCAAGGGTTCGGTGATGCGGTCGGCATCCAGCACCAGCGACCACAAGCCGTATTCCCGCTGGCTGAGCGGCAGGCCGTGCGCTTCGTCCCAATGGCCCAGCGCGTCCCCCTCGCCCAGCAGCACCACCGACTGTCCGCGCAGGGCGTAGGGGCAGTGCAGGAGCAGTTCCAACCGCCTTTGGGTCGGCATCGTGTCTCTGTTCCCGGTGGCCGGTGCGCCAAAGCTGTCGCGGAACGGCGCGGTGTACAGGAAGCGTTGTTCCGGCACGTCGCGCCAGGCATCGTGCAGGAACAGCTGCCCGGGGCGGGCGGTCATGCGGCGCGGTTCGCCCCATTCACGGCGCAGCACCCGGTCGCCCCCTTTCAACATATAATAATAGGTAAAGGCCTCAGCTTCGGCCTCGATGCTCCCGTGCCAGTGTCGCCCGTCGGTGCAGGCCAGCGTCAGGGCGCGGCTCTCATCGCCCGCCCCCAGGACAGGCAGGCTGCCCGACACGCAGAGGACTTCCCCCGGTGCCGCGACATATTCTATACAAAAGGTCAGTTTCATGCTTGAAGTTTGGGGTCAACGTCGATTCGGCAGATTGCCGACCGTTGACTGTAGGCTATGCAAATATCTGTAAAAAAACGTATATCCCAAAAGAAAAATAGTACTTTTGGCGTGTCAAAAAAACAAGCGAACGAATGATGATACAAGTAAAGGACAGCGACCTCCAGGCGGCAGCGGGCGAGGGGATGGATGAATTTCTGAACGTATTGACCGATGCTTACCTGGCAGCCATCGGCGGGCGGCTTACGGCCGAGACCATGCCGTTGCTCAACGGCGACCAGCACACCCTGCTGGCTTACCGCTTCTTCACCGACGAGATGCGTGAAGGCGGCTTCGTGCAACTGATACAGAACGGTTACGGGGGCTACATCTTCGGTAATCCCTTTGCCAAGGCCTTGCGCCTGTATGGGGCGAAAGACATGGCCAAGCTCATTTACAAGGCCAAGGAGATATACGATGCCCACCGCGAAGAACTGGAACGCGAAACTACCGAGGAGGAATTCAACGCCTTGTACGTGGACTTCGAAGCCTTCGACGAACTGGAGGAGGAATACTTCGACATCGAGGAGGAACAGACCGCCCTCATCGCCGCCTACGTGGACGAGCACATTCACGATTTTGTGGAAGTGGAAGGGTAGGGGGTGATGGGCGCATGTTCAAGTAGCGGCCTTCGTTAACCGATTCGTAAAGGGCATCCATATAATCAGTGTTGTACAACCCTTTCCCCTTGATGGAATCTATTTCATGGAGCAAGTTCTCTTTCGGATAGATTTGTGATTTGAATACGTACAAATCCAGTAGGGCATCGAAGTCTTTGTGTGTATTCAGATAGTTTTCAATCGTATGAACCAGTTCCAAATAGAGGGAATGATGGCAGACTGTATCTGCCCGTTCAAGGCATTGCTGTGCTTTGAAATGGTTTAAGAACATTGCTTTCATATAAGGCCGTTGAAACTTGTCTTCTTCTAAAGATGTTATGTAGGCAATGCCGTTCTCGTAATCTTTCATCAAATAAAACAAAGCGACTTTGGGATAGAAAACTTTGTATGCGAAAGAATTGCAATCGATGCTGTCCACGACCGCCTTTGAAAGACGTAAATAATTGCTGTCGTTTGTTATGTAAAATTCGTGTAGATAATTTCTCGACCGGGCAAGCAATTCTTGGCAGGTTGCTTCCTTATCGTGTTGTTTGCAGGACAAGATGGCAAACGGAATGAGTAAGAATACAGAGTGAAATCGCATCATGAACGGTTGTTTGGCTTTGTATGAGGTTAATTTCCAACACCCTGGCAGAGGAACTCCAAGCCAAGCGGGGAATTTTGCGGAAACCAAGCACTATTTAAATCATAGTCGGAAATATTTTGAGCATGATATGTAATGCCCTGTTCGTCCCTTAATTCGGATGAAGCCCTGACATTTCCGATAGGGAATGACCAGCCGCCCCATAATTCTGTGTTGCGCTTGTATTCATCTATTGTTTTTGCACAATAGCCACTAAATTCTTCTTGCTTGCAATCAAACAATTCAGCATACACGATGTCTATGGCGTTAGTCGGATAGTTTAGACGAATATCAGTAAGGCGATGAGCCGTGTTGTGATTTTCATATGGCGATGACTCTTTTAATATTTTGATATGGCGATGATGAGAGATGCTTGTATCTCTTTGCTTGCATGTTCGTATTGGTCAACATCTTCAACCAATGAATAAAGTTTCTGGAGATTTATCCCGTCATGAACAGGGTTTTCTATCATTGTCTTTATATTCCTGATTGAAATCTTGGGGTTTAGTTCGATAACCTGCAACAAATGTTCTGTCTCTTTTTCCAAAAGTAGGAATAAAATCTCGTTACAGCATTCTGAATACTCGACATTACTTAGGCATGTGTCATTCAGGTTCAGTAAAAAATCTTCTATTTGAGCTGTTGATATTGATGTTATATTCTCCTGTATATGTACAAGTTTGTCGATATTGCATAAACTTTGGGAATTCCCAAGGAATATGGTACCGAGTACAAATGCAAGTGCTGAAATTATTCTTTTCATTGTTTTTGCGATAAGTGATTTTGGTGGTAGTTTCCTTTTATAAAGGTCTTTTTCTTCATGTCCTTGTGCTGTATAGTTGAAATTATTTCACTGTTGTAAGTCTGAAGCTTACGACTATGTGGTGTGTCATTTCAACCTGTTGTAAACCTCTTCATGATAGCCCCAGAACGGATCATTCCTTATGTGTGTCAGGCAATCGTGTTTTGGGTCATAGATGAACGTGTAAGGAATGGAATCGGAAGTGGAAATACGGTTTGAATCATATTCATATTGAGAGTAAAACAAGAGCGTGTCTTGTTTGATGACATAGTGGCCGACGACTCCGTAGCCTATGTTGGTATATATTAGCTCGCATTGCTTTAGCGAACCTCCCTTTATGATCAGGTATGCAGGATCAACGCCTGGGCGTTTATAAACAGCCAGATATTCCCGGTGTTTGACGCAGCCGCATGATAAAACAATGATTGTGAGAATAAATGCAGTTTTGGTTTTCATAGTATTCGTTTGTAATATGTACTGTTTTCTTTTGCGTGAAACCCATAGAGAGAATCAAGGAAGGAATAATCTGTAATTTCGAGCAGGCAATTACTCTCTATTAGAAAAATCCGATCCCAAGGAACGGCATCTTTGTTCAATGTGTTTGTTCGATCGGATAGGCGTGAGTAACTTTGGGCGCAAAACAACGTGTCATTTTTTATTGTGAATTTGCCGACTTCCCCTATTTGTCCACCAGCTCCATGATATGTGTCATATACTTGGTCGTCAAACCTCAATATCAGGTATTCCGGTGGTATTTCTCCGATCCAGTCCCGTTTGTATACGGCGATATGTGCATCTTTTCTGATGCTTCCGCACGAAATCAACAAGATGCTCAAGAATAATCCCCACTTTTTAGCCATGTCGTTTGTTTGTGTTTTGTTGGAAAATACTCATTCTCATTATAACTGCCCTTATTCAAATCGGATGGATTGGAGTAATTCATTCAAATAATCATCGTCTCCGCGATCATAGGCGGAAATTGTGCAGGCCTTTCCTGAAGCGGGGGCAAGCAAGCGGACAAAACGCCAATAAAGCGAGGTGTCCAAGTCGTAGCGCACCACCTTGTAATGGTAAAGGCACTGGTTCGCATGTCGTTTTTCATAGATGACGACTTCCGAATCATATAATTCCAGCCCTTCATTCTGCCATCCTTCCCAGTAGTCCGTGAATTCGTCCAAAGACTCATCCGTGTTGTAGTCGCTGAAGATGGTTATAGTAGTGGTGCTGTCGCTGTTTGCCAATTCCGACCATATCCATCTTGGCCATTCCGCCTCGTCGTAATATTGTTCGCAGATAAATCCTGCTGGACACGTGAAGATAATGGCTCCATCTGTGTATTCGTCATCATTTAGATTTAGTGCCGCATTCTCCATAAACTCCTGTTCGCTTCTATAAAGGTTGTCTTGCGCTTCGCCTATTCCCAAGGCGATGAATATCAATGGGGTGGCGATTAAAGCGGCTATGATGCCATAATCCAGTCTTGTTTGTTTTCTGTAAGATGGGGGAATGACTGTCCGAACTTGGGGAGAAAAGCATAGGTATAAGAACCAGATGGCATTACCTATCAAGCTTCCTATGATGTTTGACAAACTGCCTATGCCTGAATTTCCATAATCCCCGGCAACCGAAAGGACTATGTTGGTGGCAAAGCAGGCTATAAGATAAGTCTTGGCTAAAAAGACTGCGTTTGGTCTTCTTTTGCAAAATGAATAAAGCGTGTAAAACGACAGGGCACAGAGGATAAGAGCGGATAAGACATCACCAATGAACCAGTAAAAGTTTTCATAGTACATATCTGATTCCACATAATCCTGATTATCGGGTAAAAAGGAGATGAGCACACTTGTTATTCCGTGTGTTACCAGCATGAATAAAAGAAAAGACAACCATCCGTGTATTTGTGTGTTGCTTTTCAGATATTCCGCTGTAATATCACTGGGGAGTGCTTCTGGTTGTGCGTTGCAATCTTGTACAGTATCCGGGTGGGAATGTCTTTCCAAGTCGGTAGTGGAAGTATTGCCTCCAAGCCCATTTTGCTCAGGAACTAATTCGGGGTGTTCTTCCTGCCCCGATTTCCCGTACTTGGCGTTTTGGCTTTCTGTTTCCATGTGCTTTTGCCGTGTTTAAGTATAGTGCCTTGCCTACAAAGGTATTCATTTTTCAGTTTCCTGCAAAAAAGATGTGGCCGAGCATCCCTTCGGATTGCTGTCAGCATTTTTCCTCTCGAACTTACTCATTGTTTCTTTTTTCTTGAACTATAGAAAACCATCAAAGAAACTATAGGACGTTCGTCAGGAAACTATAGGACGATGACCAAGATACTATAGTTTGTTTTTTGGTTTGCAATAGGGCGTTCGACGCTGGGCAATAATATATTAAACCCGAAAAAGGTCAAATGTTAACAAAGAAACTATAGGACGATGGGGAAGATACTATAGGACGATGACCGGGAAACTAGTAGGGGTATTTCAATTGACAGTGGATAATGGACAATTGAAAGTGCATGGTCGGACAGGCATGTAGGGGCGAAAAATTTTTCGCCCTTCACTGCCCAAGGCCAACGGCCGTGGGGCGGTCAGCGTAGGGCAACGCCCTACGGACAGAGGCCAGAGGTAGGGAGTTAGAGGTAAGAACCCCATCCACATGTATCTGCGAAATCTGCGGGACAAAAATACTAAAAACAGAAGAAATGGATTGGTGAAAAATCTGAAATCTGCGACTATCTGCGCCATCTGCGGGGAACAACCAGTCTGGGAAATAACCTGCACATTTTTTGTTGGTTTGTGTATTATCTTTATCTTTGCACCGGGAAAAAAGAACATTGTTTATTCTCTTATCTATAGCATTATCATGGTCAAAGAAAATTTCATCGAGTTGTTTGCCGACAGTTTCCGCAAGAATTGGGATTTGCCCGGTTATAGCGATTACGGAGAGAACAACACCCTCACGTATGCCGACATCGCCCGACAGGTGGCCCGGCTGCACCTCTTGTTCGAACAGTGCCACATCCGGCGCGATGACAAAATCGCGCTCATCGGCCGCAATTCGTCCAACTGGGCCATTACCTACGTGGCCACCGTGACCTACGGTGCTGTCATCGTACCTATCCTGCACGACTTCAACCCGAACGACGTGCACCACATAGCCAACCATTCGGAATCGAAGCTGCTCTTTACCGGCGACAGCATTTGGGAAAGCCTGGAAGAGGAAAAGCTCACGCAGGTCAAGGCCGTGTTCTCCTTGCGCGATTTCCGCTGCCTCACGCTGCTCAACCAGCTCGAGGCCGCCGGGGAGGAGGAGCAGGAGGCCGACCCCATCGACCGGCTGGAGCAGGACAAACTGCAACCGGACCACATCGCCCGTCTGTTTGCCGAACGGTATCCGAACGGCTTCACACGCGATGACATCCGCTATGCCGACAAACCGAACAGCGAATTGGCCTCCATCAACTACACGTCGGGCACCACGGGCTTCAGCAAGGGTGTGATGACCACGTGCAACAACCTGGCGGGTAACGTCACTTTCGGCTTCCGCACCAAGTTGGTGGCACCGGGCTACCGTATCGTGTGCTTCCTGCCCATGGCACATGCCTACGGATGCGCTTTCGACTTTCTGGCATCGACCTGCGCCGGATGCCACATCCACTTCATCGGCAAGACCCCCTCGCCCAAAGTGCTGTTGAAGGCGTTTGCCGAGGTGCGTCCGAGCGTCATCTTCACCGTGCCGCTCATCATTGAGAAGATTTACAAGAAACAGATATTACCGCTCATTGCCAAGCCTACCATGCGTTGGGTGCTGAACATCCCGCTGCTGAACCAGACCGTGTTGGGGCAGATACGCAAGAAACTGGTCGATGCGCTCGGGGGCGAGTTCCGCGAAATCATCATCGGCGGTGCACCGCTCAACGCCGAGGTGGAAGAGTTTTTCCATAAGATGAAATTTCCCTTCACTGTGGGCTACGGCATGACGGAGTGCGCACCGCTCATCAGTTATGCCAACAAGGATGAATTTATCGTGAAGTCGTGTGGGCGCATCCTCGACATCATGGAGGTGAAGATAGCCGACCCTGACCCGACGACTGGTGAAGGCGAGATATGCGTGCGGGGCGAAAACGTGATGGCAGGCTACTACAAGAACCCCGAAGCCACGGCGCAGACGTTCGATGCAGATGGCTGGCTGCGTACCGGCGACCTCGGCACGGTGGACCAGGCGGGCAACATCTTCATACGCGGGCGGGCCAAGACCATGATTTTGGGTGCCAACGGGCAGAACATCTATCCGGAAGAAATAGAATCGCGCCTGAACAACATGCCCTACGTGATGGAAAGCCTGGTGCTGGAAAGCCAGGGCAAACTGGTAGCGTTGGTCTATCCGGACTATGAAGCGGTGGACTCGCAGCATCTCAATAAGCAGCAACTGGAAGAAAAGATGGAGGAAAACCGCCAGGCGGTGAATGCCCTGGCCGGCAATTATGAAAAGATAACCAAGATACAGCTCTATCCGCACGAGTTTGAAAAGACCCCGAAGAAGAGCATCAAACGGTATTTGTACAATGTGCAGTGAGTAGCTAATAATGGTTATAGGCCAAGACGGAAAGCCGCGAAGGGACTGTGATATCCGTCGCGTCTTTCCGTCTTGGCCTATAAGCGTTAATTTGAGGTTAAGCGTTTGTTGTCGGATAGTCTAATACTTCATACTTTGAATGCTGACTTTTAAATTCAGGCACAATCGCTTTCATGCGTTCCACGATGCGCATGTCATCGTCATGCCTGCTGCTCTGAATTAGTTCGTCAATTTCCGAGTAAATTGACTCATAATCATATTTGCGTACTTGGGCTATTTTTATTTTAGGATGGAAAGTCGGCAAAGTCGTTTCTTCTTCATTGAGTACTTCCTCGTACAATTTTTCTCCGTCCCGCAGTCCTGTTATTTTGATTTCGATTCCTTTGGCATGGCTTAACTGGATCATCCTTTTTGCCAAATCCATGATCTTGACGGGTTCCCCCATGTCGAAAACAAAGATTTCTCCTCCACGTCCCATAGTCCCGGCTTCGAGGACAAGTTTGCAGGCTTCGGGAATGAGCATGAAATAGCGTATGATATCCGGATGTGTTACGGTGATAGGACCTCCGTTTTTGATTTGTTCTTTGAATAGTGGTATGA
Organism: uncultured Bacteroidales bacterium; assembly: GCA_949297975.1. Classification (GTDB taxonomy): domain Bacteria; phylum Bacteroidota; class Bacteroidia; order Bacteroidales; family Paludibacteraceae; genus QVMH01. The sequence continues at coordinate 14,568 of CASFUX010000103.1, read as the reverse complement.
CAGAACCATTAGAACCTAAAACGTTGCCAAACCGCGTTGTGACAAATTGTGTGATGCCCTTAACCTTATTCTCTTTGATGGCTTCATCTAAACTTTGTACGTAAATTTCGCAAATTCTTTTAGAACAGCCCATTACATTGGTTGGGTTGACGGCCTTATCTGTTGAAATCATGACAAACTTCCGGATGCCATGTTTGACAGATAAATCTGCAATGATTTTTGTGCCAAGCACGTTGTTTATAATGCTTTCACTGGGATTATCTTCCATCATCGGAACATGCTTGTAGGCTGCAGCATGAAATACGTAATCGGGATGGTGGGTTTTGAAGATTTCTTCCATCCTCAATTGATTGGCGATGTCGCCAATGAGAGTATATGATTTGATGTGCGGGAAATCACGTGCCATCATTAACCGTATGTCATGAAGCGGCGTTTCGGCTTGGTCTACCAAAACTAATTCAGCCGGATGGTAGAGGGCGACCTGCCGGACAATCTCTCTACCAATGCTTCCTGCTGCGCCGGTAATCAGAATTTTCTGGTTGTTGAGCGACTGCTCGATGGCTTTCATGTCGACTTCTATTTTGTCACGGGCCAACAGGTCTTCAATATTTATTTCCCTTAATTGCATGTGTATGTCACCTTTCCCGTCCCATTCTTGGGCATCAGGAACAATCAGGATGTGGACACCATTTTCCACCAATGAGTTGATCATCCTGGCATTCTCTTTCAGTTTCTGGCTTTTTAATGGGGAAACTAACAAGGCTTCTGCACGCTTTTTCTTCATTTCTGAAACCAGCTTTTCGTTATTCGGGTAAACTTTCGCTCCCATGAGAAAATGGTTGCTCATTCCATCTTCTTCGTCTGAAACGAAACCGGCTAAGATGTATTTAGCCGGGTCTTCATTTCGGATGCTTTTGGCCAAGCCGACACCGCCATGCTTTACTCCATATATGAAAACCCGCATAGTTTGCGTGTGGTGATAGCTGGTGTCGTATACGTTTTTTACGACTACCCGAATGCCCCACATAATCAGCAGAGTTAATACGGAAGTGGCCAAGATATCCCGGAGGAGAAGGTCTGCAGGCAAGAATTTTAGTCCTTCACATTGATTAAACAACATTGATAAAAGGCAACCGACGAGGATTGCGAGAGCTATCTTGTATAAGTCAACGAAAGAAGAATAGCGTATAACACCGGCATATGTGTGGAACAGCCTGAAACCGACAATGTAAAAAAGCAGGTAAAATGAAAGAGTAGCCGTTAATGCCCAGAATGTTTGTAAGGTCAGCCAGGTGCCGTGGTCGGCTGCGTACACAAACACCCCCGACAGGATAAATATGATGCAGTCAACAATGAAAATGCACCAATAAGGCAATGCTTTCTTGGTGAAATACCAATAGGTTAATTTTGAAAAAAATCTCATGGCTCTATATGCTGTTTGATTACGGTTACGATCCGGGCTGCATCCTTTTCGGATACGTAGGGTCCGCTTGGCAGACACAGCCCTTGTTTGAATAAAGACTCGGATATGCCATTCACATAACTTGGGCATCCTTTATAGACGGGTTGCAAGTGCATGGGCTTCCATAGTGGGCGACTTTCTATGCCGGCAGCATCAAGAGCCATCCGTATGGCTTCCACGTTCCTGTTGGGTTCGCATTCGGTATGGGTTGATTGTGCGCTATGGGTTACCCCCGCAGCACCTCCTACAGCACCTTGTACCTTTTCCGCATAAGCTTTCTCCTCGCCTTTGACATGCAAGTCGGGCGAGATGGTTATGGTGTTGAGCCAATAATTTGAATCAATGTCTTCTGAAGGACAACCGTGAAAAGCTATGCCGGGTATTTTAGCAAACAATTGGGTGTACAGGGTGGCAAGTTGCTTGTGATGGTTGATGTGTTCCTCAAGCACCGTCATTTGTCCCCGCCCGATACCTGCACAAATGTTGCTCATCCGGTAGTTATAGCCAATATGTTCATGTTGGTAATACGGGTAACTTTCCCGTGCTTGCGTGGCGTAGAACATGACGTTTTGCTTGGCCTCCTTGTCGGGGCATATCAAGGCACCACCTCCTGACGTTGTGATCATCTTGTTGCCATTAAAGGACAATACTCCATATTCGCCGAACGTGCCACAAACACGTCCTCTGTACCTGCTGCCAAAGCCTTCTGCAGCATCTTCAACGAGCGGTATGTCGTATTTCCGGGCAATATCCATGATTTCGTCAATCTTGGCAGGCATGCCATAAAGATAAACGACAATGATTGCTTTGGGTTTGTGTCCGGTTTTGTTTATGCGATCTTTGATGGCTTCTTCCAGCAAGTCGGGATCTATGTTCCATGTGTCCGGTTCTGAATCTACAAACACAGGGGTCGCCCCCAAATACTTGATAGGGTTGCACGAAGCACAGAAAGTAAACGATTGGCAAATCACCTCGTCACCGGCTTGTACACCAAGCGCGATCAACGCCAGATGGACGGCCGCCGTACCGGCAGAGAGAGCCACAACTTCCTTTCCGTTAGCCACTGCCCAATCCATTGTTTTGCCATTCGGAGCACTTTCGACAAACCGTTTTAAGTCCTCTTCGAACCCATTGACGTTAGGCCCCAGCGGCACAACCCAGTTTGTGTCGAAAGCTTCTTGGATGTATTTTTGTTCTTGCCCGCTCATGTGAGCCAGGCAGAGATAAATTCTTTTGTCCATAATGACGTGCTGTAAAAGTTATTGATAAAGGCGTGTTTGGTGGTGGTTGAACATTGGCTCCAAGTTTATCATCGGGCCATGTAACCTCCATCTACACAAAGATCTATTCCGGTAACCCATTTTGAAGCATCGGAAAGTAGATAAATGCAGGCGTTGGCTATGTCAGTAGTTTCACCTAAGCCTAATAGATGTTGTTGTTCTGTTATTTTCCTCCTTTCCGGGTCTGAAATATGGGGCAGGTTGCTGTTTATGGGGGTTATCACGACACCAGGAGAAATCGTATTGACACGGATCTTCTTAGGTGCTAATTCACAGGCAAGAGAACGTGCCCCCGCGAGCAATGCTCCTTTTGTCATGGAGTAGAGTGATTTGCCGCTTGCCCCAGCTTTCCCCATGACAGAAGAAAAGAATACAATGCTGCCGCCCTCTTGGGCAAAGCGTCCAATTTTACAAAACTCTCTTGTCAGGTTGTAAGCAGAGAACACGTTTGATTGGAAAAAGGCTTCCAGTTTGTCTGGTGTGACCAACTTGAGAGGAAGAGTGGTTGAGATACCGGCGCAATGCAAAATGCCATTTATTCTTCCCATCTTGGTTACAGTTTCGTTGACAACCTGCGAGACTTTTTCATAATCAGTTAGGTCAACCGAAAAGGAGGAATGCATTTGTGGATGTTCCATCAGCGACAAGGTTTCTGCCAAGCGTTCTTCATTCCTTGCCAGCAAGACGACTTTTGCACCGAACTGACTACAGGTGATGGCGCATTGTCGTCCTATCCCGGAAGATGCCCCCGTTATGCAAATCACTTTCCCACTGAGGTCAAAAGGATTCATACTTCTACTATATTGCTTATTTTACAATCATGAAAGCTGGCTATGGCTGTAGCCCAAGTCATGCCAACACCGAACGCACTCAGCAGCAATCTTTTTTTTCCATCAAGCTGACCTTGCAGTTCGCTTACAATGGTGAGCGGTACCGATACGGAAGATGTGTTGCCGAATTTATGTATAGTTGAAGGTATTTTGGATGTGTCAAGCTTCAACTTCTTGGCCAAGTATGAGTTAATAAAGTTATTAGCCTGGTGAAATACCATGTAGTCACAATCGTCTTTGTCTAATCCTGCATATTCAAATAGGGCTTTAATGTCTTTGGGAATTTCCCGAATGACAAAGTTGAATACGTCAGCTCCATGCATGTAACCTTGCTCTTCACTGCGGATGTTTCCATATTCGTCCACTACGTGCTCTTTGACTGTTTCTGCGGAACTCATCTTGCGGTAGCCGCCGGCATCAATCTTTATCAGCCCTTCCCTTGAACCGTCAGAGTTAAGGGAAAAATAGCTGTTCCCGAATTTTTCATCTCGTTCAACCAACGCAGCCACGCCGCCATCGCCAAATAGGAAAGCGGTTCTGCGGTCTTTGGGGGAATATACTTTTGAGCGGGTTTCGCCATCTAATATCAAGGCTTTCCTTAATCCTCCTTGTTGCATCATCGAATAAGCTACGCTCATTCCATACATGAAGGCGGAACATCCTAAATTGATGTCAAACGCAATGGTAGAATGAGGCAGGCGCAGACGGTCTTGCAGGATGATAGAGGTCGCTGGCATTCGGTAATCCGGCGTTTGGGAAATGAATATCAACAAATCGATTTCGGAACGGTCTACATTGTTATCAGTTAACAACTTTTCGGCCGCAGCATAGCAGAGGTCGGACGAACACGTTGCTTCATCTGCAAACCGACGTTCGTAAATCCCGATTTTGTCTACCACTTCTTTTACTTGGTCGGCAGGAAAATATTGCGTGTATTCGTAGTTTTTGATGACTCTACGAGGCACGGCGGCCGACATGGCCGTTATTCCAATGCCGTTATACTGAAGAAAAGCCATTTTTATTTGGATTTAACAGCGTTATACAAGTCTTCAACGGTTTGTAACTTGCGAAAATCAGCTTCTTCAATCTGAAAATCGTATTCTTCGTCCAACATGGCGATAACAGACAGATATGCCAATGAACTCCATTCTTCGTAGTCGCGGAAGTTGTCCGTCATGTTTACTTCATGGGCTTCAATGTCCATGGCCTCCTTCAAGGAGTTTAAAAATTTTTGTTCCATATTGATATTTAGTATTTGATGATTTTTGCAGGATTGCCAAAGTAGGTCATTCCGTTCTTTGTTTTTCTCATTACAACACTTCCGGCTCCTATCCGCACGTCGTTGCCTATGGACAATCTTTGGAGTACCATGCTTCTTACTCCAAAGAAATTGTTGTCGCCGATACGGGTTTCGCCGGATATACGCGTTTCGGGTTGAAACACATTGTAATTGCCAATGCTTACATCATGCCCCAATGAAACACAACCGTTCATTAGGTTGAAGTCGCCAATTTGTATTCCACAGCTGATGCGACTACCAAATGTGATGACATTTCCTTTGCCCATTTTAACGGATTCGGGTTCAAAGAACAATACATCGGGTGCGATGATATTGGGATATTCTATATGAGGGTTATGGATTGCCTCCGTGATTTTATGTAAGACCGTAGGCGAGGCTATTGCCATTACTATGCACAAGTCTTTTCCATATTGGTTTAATGTGTCAATATTGCCTAAGACAGTACCATATCTATTGGAGATGCCGGGCTTCTGGCCATCATCAAAATATCCGATTAGGTTCCAAGTCGGCTTGGCAGCGTTTATTGCAGCAATCACACAAGCCATTTCCCTCCCGAATCCACCGAACCCATAAATTGCAATATCTTTCATAGCTTTTTAGTTGTTTCCCGTAAAAGCTTCCATTGTTTCACTGTTGTTGGAGGATATGCCTTCGCGGATCAGCACTTTTTTGATTGTTAATAAAATGACTTTTAGGTCAGTTGAAAACGTACAATGATCCACATACCACACGTCCAATTTAAACTTTTCTGTCCACGAAATGGCATTTCTTCCATGGCATTGCGCCCATCCTGTGATGCCGGGACGGACTTCATGCCGTCTTGCTTGCTCCTGGCTGTATAATGGCAGGTACTGTACCAATAATGGCCTGGGACCTACTAATGCCATGTCGCCTTTTAGCACGTTGAATAACTGAGGCAATTCATCCAAACTTGTTGAGCGGACGAACCGTCCTACTTTCGTCAGCCGCTTGGCATCGGGGAGCAACTTTCCCATATCATCCCTTTCGTCTGTCATGGTCTTGAATTTGATGACTTTGAATGTCTTGCCATTCCGTCCAGGTCGCTCTTGTAAGAAGAACGCTCCTGCTCCTTTGTTTGCGAAATGCAACCAAATGGCAATTAGTAGCAGTATGGGCCATATGATGAGAAGAATACAAGCAACTATCACAAAGTCCAATAATCTTTTGAGATATTTCTTATACATATTCTTCCGCATTTTTATAGGTGAAACTTTGAGCGGCCTTGAGAGCGTTTTTGCTCAGTCCCATTCTGACTTCGGGATGTGCTTTTAGCTTGGAAATATAGGCGGCCATGCCCTCAATGTTGTTTTTCTCATAGCAGGAACCCACTTGGAATTTGCCTATCAAACGGGCTAATTCTGAATTTTTGGGAGAAATGGCCATCAGAGGTGCCCCTACGGCCAGCAGGTTGTAGGTCTTGCTGGGCATACTGGCTTGTGCTGTGTTGTCATTCAATGTCACAACGGCAATATCAGCTGCACTTAATGAATAAGGTAATGTGTCCTCGTCTTGCCATGTCAGGAATAAGAATGATGTGAGATTTGCTTTTGAGACCTGCTCTTGTATCATCCCTTTTTTCTTCCCTTCTCCAATAATCAGAAACAACACATCCGGTTCTTTCTTTAGATGTTCGGCTACGCTCACCAAGCATTCTACATTGTGCGTGTAGCCGATATTGCCGGAATAAAGCACCACGAATTTGTCTCCTATTCCGTGTCGTTTTACAAACGGGTTTTCTTCCTTTTTTATGGGACACAGCTTGCTCGATGCCGACCAATTGTAGATAACCTTTATTTTGGCACTGTCCACATATGACTCCAATTCCCGTTTCATACCTTCGCTTAGTGTGATTACTTTTTGAGCTTTGGCGAACAGCTTCTTGTTCCAATTAGCCCAAAGGCGGTATATTGGGTGGCGTTCGGTAATCCCCACGTTCTTTAATGCTTCCGGGTAGATGTCGTATATGATGATGGAGTATGGTCGATGGATAAAGTACGCCAAGAGGTAACTCATGGGGGGGTTGGTCACATATACTACCTCATATTGTCGGTATTTGAGCAAAATCTTCAAAAAAATCTGTATGGTGCCGAAAAGCCAAGTAAAAACACGTTGAAAGGCGGAAGTCCTGCTGTATGCGATGATTTTGTCTGTTTTTACTTTTTCAGTCAAGGTTCTTTCAAAGGGTGTAATACTGCCAGCGATCAATGCTACGCGGTTATACCGTGTCGCATATGCATTTACGATGTCGATCATTAAGTACCCCGTACTTTGATTGATAAGTACTACATTCTTCTTCATTTATGTTAAAAATGCACTATTATAAAACTTTCTCAAATATAAAAAGGTAATGGGTAGGCAGCCCAAGTTATTGCAAATTTGTAAATTGCGATGAGTGCTGTCAAACAACCTTTTTATAATGCAAAGGTACTATCTTTTTTATTTTTTTCCAAATGGATATCTCAAATAAATCTCTCCAAAGGAGTATTATACAATTGGGGGCTCTCCTTTTTGCTGGTAGTGGTTTGTCACAAATTGTTAACCGTTAATCATTAATCACTAATCACTAACCGTTACCCCATACACCTCTTCGTACAGCGTCTTCTTTATCATTTGGAAGTGCTTGTTGGCGAAGTGTGTATCGTTGGTCATGATGAGCATGGGCAACATGCGTCCCGAGCCATCGTAATAGGGTTGGGCATAGGGGTGCTGCACCACCTTGAAGCCGTTGCGTTCATAGAAGTGGATGCGGCGGATGGCATCCGGCTCGTCGGGCATTTCCACTTCCAATACCACGGGCAGTGTGTGCAGGGCGAGGAACGTGCGGATGGTCTCCGTGCCGAGGTTCTGCCCCCGCAGGGTGGGGTCCACGGCAAAATGTTCGCCATAGACGAAGCGGTCGAACGTCCAGTAGGTGAAGAAGCCTGTGAATTGTCCTTCCCGCATCAAGGCCGAGGCGGTGAAGCGCGGTTCTGTGTCCAGGATGCGTTTCAGTTCGTCGAGGGTGCGCCGTTCGGAAGGCGGAAAAGCCTCGCGGTACAAGTCGTACAGCCGGGCGAACAAGGGGTCGGATGACCCTTCAATTTTCTTGAATTCAATCATATTCGGTTACGAATTACGGGTTGCATTTACAGACCGGGGATGTGTCGGCGTTTGCATTCACAAAGGTACATATTAAAATCCGAATGGCAACATGTGCCGGGAATATCTTAAACCTTCCGCTGCCGGGGCAGTCTATGGATAGAAACGAATGATAGCAAACAACATGCATTTTCAGATAAAATGGCAATTGGCAGGTCTTGTGTTGGGCCTGCTTGGCATCCTCCCCCTCGCCGCGCAGCACAGCATCCAGTCGCGCGTGTACGACGGGAAGAACGGCGAGGCACTCGAAATGGTCACCGTGCGCCTCTTCCGCAGTAGCGACTCCACCTTGGTGCAGGGCGTGCAGACCGACCTGCGGGGCGGTTTCAGCCTGAACCATGTAAAGCCGGGGCGGTATTACCTGCTCGTCACCTCCATCGGCTACCACGATTATCAGGCGGACATCACCATGGGCAATCGGGATATCATCTTGAAAAATATCCAATTAAAGGAGGATGCCCAGTTGCTTTCCGAGATTGAGGTGAAGGGCACTGCTGCCCAGATGCTGGTGCGGGGCGACACGCTGGAGTATAACGCCACCGCCTTCAAGACGGCCGAGAACGCCGTGGTGGAGGACTTGCTCAAGCGGTTGCCGGGGGTGGAAATCGACTCCGAGGGCAAAATCACGGTGAACGGCGAGGAAATACAGAAGATACGCGTGGACGGCAAGAAGTTTTTTGACGATGACATCGAGATGGCCACCAAGAACCTGCCTGCCGAGATGATTGAGAAGATACAGGTGATGGAGGAAAAGTCGGACATGGCAAAGCTCACGGGCTTCGAGGATGATGACACGGAACGCATTCTCAACCTGACGACCAAGCCCAACCGGCGGCGCGGTCTCTTCACCAACCTCACCGGTGGGTTGGGTGCGGACACCAACGGCGATCTGCGTTACGATGTGAACGGCATCGCCAACATCATGGAGGGCAATTCGCAAACCACCGTGGCGGCGGGGGCGAACAACATCAACACCTCGCGCAGCTTCCGGGGGCGTGGCAGCGGGGGCAACGGCATCACCACTTCGCAGAACTTCGGCATCAACAACAACAGCGAATTGGGCGACAAGTGGAAAATCAACGGCAACGCTTCGTTCAACCATTCGGCCAACGAGTCTATCACCGACAGCTACAAGCTGAGCTACCTGAAGGATTCCACCTACACGGACTCCACCTACACCGTGTCGCACAACGAGAATTACGCGGCTTACCTGCGTCTGGACCTGGAGTGGAAGCCCGATACGATGAACACGTTCATCTTCCAGCCCAACGTGAACTACACCCGCTCGTTCAACGACCGCAACTACGACTTCGCCTATTTGGTGGAGGACAGCACCACCTCGCTGGGCAACAGCGCGAGTTACGGCAACGGCTCATCGTTCAACGCCGGGCTGAACGTCATCTACAACCGCAAGTTCCGCAAGCGGGGGCGCACCCTCACAGCCAACCTGCGCGGCGACCTGGGACTGACCGACAACGAAAGCTACAACTACTCCTACCGCCAGGGCATCGAGCAGGACACCATCGACCAGCGCACCCTCAACCGCTCCGACCGTTACAGCTTCAACGCCCGCATCTCCTACGTGGAGCCGCTGTGGAACGTGAAGAACCTGCTGGAGGTGTCGGCCTCCTTTCAGACCACGACCAACACGAGTGTCAAGAAGCAATGGGATGGCGAACCGCTGGCCTATTACCCCGATCTGGTCACGTATCAGTCAGCCCATCAGGAATATAGCAGGCTGGACGAGGAATACAGCAACGACTTCACGAACCGCTTCTACCGCGAGACGATGGAGGTGAACTACCGCTATACGGAGCAGAACTACAACCTGATGCTGGGCATCAAGGCCGAGCCGTCGCAGACGTACAGCTACACCACTTACGGTGACGGCCAGGTGCGCAACGTGGAGAATGAGGTGTTCAATTTCTCGCCCACGGCCCGCTTCCGCTACAACTTCGGGCGGCGCAAGTTCATCCGCATCGACTACCGGGGTACTACCAGCCAGCCCAGCGTGAGCCAGATGCAACCCGTGAAGGACAACTCCAACATGATGAGCGAGACGGTGGGCAACCCCTCGCTCAACCCCTCGTTCGCCCATCGGCTGCGGGCATTCTACAGCACGTTCAACGACGAGCGGTTCTCCTCTTTCAACGCCTCGCTGGGCTTCACGGCCACGAAGGACGCGCTGGTATCCAATACCTTGTACGACCGCACGGGCAAACGCTACAACCAGACGGTTAACGCGGGGCGCACGCCTTTCAACGTGAACGGCAACGTGATGTACAACACGCCCATCATCCAGAAGCGGCTGCATTTCAACACCCGCACCAACCTGTCGTACAACCAGCGGTATGGCTATTCCCGTCAGGGCGTGGGTGTCATCGACACGGAGGCGGAAGCCTTGCCTCTGGGCGACCTCAGCTCCACCCGTACCTGGAACGCGGGCGAGAACCTGTCGCTCACCTTCACCCACGATGTGGTCGAGGTGGGAGCGCGGGGCAGCGTGCGCTTCCAGCATACGGACAACAACCTGAACCCGCAGACCTCCACCATTTGGGACTGGACGGCCAGCGGCAACGTGGTGGTGCACTTGCCCTACAATATTAATATTAGTACCGATGTGAACTACACCACCCGCCGGGGCTACGATGCAGGCTTCAACCGCGACGAGGTGATATGGAATGCCTCCATCGACAAAAGCCTGTTCAAGAACCGGGGCGTGCTGTCTGTCCGCTGCTCGGACATCCTGCGGCAACGCCTGAACATCCGGCAGAGCATCGGCGACAATTACATACAGACCAGCAGCTACAACACCCTCACCTCATACTTCATCGTGAGCTTTAGTTACAAGCTGAACCGTTTCAATGGCAAAAGCCTGGGTAAGCGTCCCGCCGAGGACGCGGGCGCACCTCTCCCCATGCGGGGCACACCGCCCCCGCCGCCTCCCGGTGCTGGCGGTCCGCCACCCATGAGGTAGGCTAACGTGAGTTTGATATAAGAAGTTATGCTTATCTATTGATGTTCAAGCGAAATGTTTTCTAACTTTATGTTGACTTAATCTTTGGGCAAAAGGGTTGTCCCCCTTTGGGCAAAAGGGTTGTCCCCCTTTAGGCAAAAGAGTTGTATCCCTTTGGGCAAAAGGGTCGCACTCCCTTTAGGCAAAAGGGTCGCACCCCTTTGGGCAAAAGGGTCGTACTCCTTTAGGCAAAAGGGTCGCACCCCTTTGGGCAAAAGATAAAAATATGTTTCCTTATCCTGGATTTGCGTCATACATGCTGTCCGTTTGGGCAGGTTGTTTGGGGGTGGATATGCAAAAAGGAGCAAACGCGCGATAAGGCGTTTGCTCCTTTTCTTATTGGGGTGGTATGGTTTACTTCTTGAACAGGTACTGTGCGATGCACTTGCGGTTCTCTATCAGCAGTTCTATTAACATGGCAACGAACGCGCCTATCATGCCGCACACGACCAAGTAGAAGATGCGTCCGTGCACGGGGCGGGGTGATACCATGAAGCCGTCGGGCAATACTACGGGAGCCGTGCAACTGGCCAGTTCCGCCTCGCATTTCCCTTTCAGTTTTTGCAGGGAGAGCAGGTCGCTGTACAGCAGTTGGCGTTCCTGTTCGCCCACGAGCAGGGTGTTCCACTTGATTTGTGCCTGCATTTGCGGTTCATGCAGGTAGGTGATGGTGGCCATGCTGTCTATGCGGTGAATTTCGGAATCGAGCAGGGCGATTTCCCCTTGCAGGTTATTCCGTTTCACGTTGAACTCTTTCACTAACCGTTCGTTGCGGTTGAAGTAGTCGGTGAACGCTTGCTCGAAAGCTGGTAGTTGGCTCACGTTTTTCGTCTTGATGCGGAAGTATAACCGGTTGGGCATACGTACGTTCAAAGTGTCCTCCAGCGGATGTTTCCATTTGAAGTCCACCATGTCGGGCGTGCTGTCGTTCAGGAAGTCTATCACGTAGAACGACTCGATGCCGGCGATGTTGCGGGCGATGCTGTCGTGCAAGCCCAGTTTGGTGGACAGTTTGGTGAAGTCGCTCAGCGGCGACGAGGTAGCCAGTTGGCGGGTCACTTCCATCACGGTCTGCGAGATGCTGCCGTTGAGTATGGCCATGGCTTCGGCTTTATACTTGCGGTTCTCCGTGCGCCCCAGGTACAGGCCCACGGCCACGCTGGCGACCAGCACCACGAGCGTCACCGCCCAGTTGCGGCACAGCAGACGCAGGCAGTTGCCCAGCAGGCGGAGGAAACTCCAGCCCAGCCGCTTCAACCAGTTGAAAAACATCCGGAGCAGGTCCAGCAAGTTCAGTTCTTTCGAATTGTTTTCTTCCATATGTTGTTGGTTGTGTTGTTTAATTGTGAAATCGTGGAATTGTTTAATCGTTTCTCCTGTTTCCAGCTTCCTCGCTTCCGCAATTTCCCGTTTCCTCCTCTTCCTCCTCTTCCCACACTTTGACGGGTTTTTGCGGGCCTTGATGCCGGTAGATGATGGCCAGCACCACACCGGTGAGCAGTCCGCCGAGGTGTCCCTCCCACGAGGTGGGGTCGTGCTCCTGCCAAGGGAACACGTGCCACACCATATTGCCGTACAAAAATACAACAAATAATGAAATGGCCACCAATGGAGCGTATTTTCTTAACACCCCGCTGGTGAAAAGGAAAAAAGCCAGCGCGTAAATCACTCCGCTTGCCCCGATGTGCCAGTTGTCCCGACCGATGCACCACAGCACGATGCCGCTGAACAGGTAAGACAGCAACAGGATGCGTCCGGCCAGCGGACTGTAGAAATAGAACAATACCGATGCCAGGATGAAGAACGACAAGAGGTTGTTGAACAGATGTTCCCAATCGGCATGGACGAACGCACACGTCAGCACGCCCCATGCCCCCTCCAGGTGGCGTGGGTAAATGCCGGCCTTGTGGAAGTCCCATCCCATGCCCTTTTCCAGGATGAAGCTCAGGAACATGCACACCGCCAGCAGGAAAGGGATGAAAACGGCTTGCTTCAGCCGCCTTTTCTCCTGTGTGCCGTCATCTTTTTCCAGATAGAACATATCTTTAGTTACGAGCTACAAGCTACGAGCTACAAGTGCCATGCGGGATACAATAGCGAAAGCCTCCGAGCATACGACTTGTAGCTCGTAACTTGTAGCTTCCTAAAGTGCTTCATAAAACGCCACGATGGTGCGGATGCCTTTCTCGAACTGGTCGGTCATGAAACTTTCATTCGGCGAATGGATGGCATCGGCCTCCAGGCCAAAGCCCATCAGGATGGACTTCACGCCCAGCATGCGCTCGAACACCGGCACTACACCGATGCTGCCGCCGCTGCGCACGGGCAACGGCCTTTTGCCGTACACCTGTTGGTAAGCCTGTTCGGCAGCCTTGTACACCGGCAGGTCGATGGGGCACACGTAGGGTTCGGCACCGTGCAGCCATTCCACTTGCACGTCCACGCAACTGGGTGCGATGGCCCGGATGTGGTCGGCCACCAGGTCGGCTATTTTTTCGGGCTGCTGGTGGGGTACCAGGCGGGCGGACAGCTTGGCGTAGGCCTTGGCGGGCAGCACCGTCTTGCTGCCTTCGCCGGTGTAGCCGCCCCACATGCCGCACACGTCGAGCGACGGGCGGATGCCGGTGCGTTCTACCGTGGAGTAGCCCGCTTCGCCGTGCAACTCCTTGATGCCGATGCTTTGCTTGTATTCCGCTTCGTTGAATGGGATTTGCGCTATCAGTTCTCTTTCTTCCGGCGACACGGTGTCCACATCGTCGTAGAAGTGGGGGATGGTGATATGCCCGTCCGCATCGACCAGCCGGGCGATGATTTTGGACAGTTCGATGAGGGGATTGGCCACCGCACCGCCGAACAGCCCCGAGTGCAAGTCGCGTGCCGCCGCCGTCACTTCTATCTGCCAATAGGCTAAGCCGCGCAGGCCGGTGGTGATGCTGGGCACATCTTCGGCGAACATGCCGGTATCCGATACCAAGATGGTGTCGCAGGCCAGCAGTTCCCGGTGTTCCCGGCAGAAGTCTTCCAGGTTGGGCGAGCCGATTTCCTCTTCGCCTTCTATCAGGAATTTCACGTTGACGGGCAGGCAGCCGGTCTTTATCAGGTACTCAAATGCCTTGGCGTGCATGAACGATTGGCCTTTGTCGTCGTTTGCTCCTCGTGCATAAATCCGCCCGTTTCTGATTTCCGGTTCGAAGGGGTTGCTGGTCCACAGTTCCAGCGGTTCGACCGGCATGACGTCATAGTGTCCGTACACCAAGATGGTGGGCCGTGTGTCGTCCACCCGTTTTTCGGCAAATACCACCGGGTTGCCTTTCGTGGGCATCACTTCCGCCCGGTCCACGCCTGCCGCCAGCAGCAGTTCCGCCCAGCGGGCGGCGCACCGGTGCATGTCGTCCCGGCGTTCGGAGTGGGCACTGATGCTCGGTATGCGGATGAGCGAAAACAACTCTTCGTAAAAACGTTCCCGGTTTTGGGAAATGTAAGTTTGGATGTCCATATCAGTGTTTAATGATTAATGTTTA
>CASFUX010000102.1 GCA_949297975.1 uncultured Bacteroidales bacterium | reverse complement strand
TATAACCCACAGCTGTGGGTCGTACAACTCATAATTGTGGGTTATACAACCCATAACTGTGGGCAGTAAAATATTTCCGTATAAATAGGAAAACATATCCTGATAAAATGGGAAACACACGGACGTGGGAATGGGAATAATGCAGTATCTTTGTGCCTGCAAACGCATTTACGCCCTATCAACCGGCATGATAAGAATACTGACCATCATCGGGGCACGCCCCCAAATCATCAAGGCGGCGGCGTTGTCGCGGGCCATACGGAACAACTTTTCGAACAAGGTGACGGAGGAGATACTGCACACGGGGCAGCACTACGATGCGGCCATGTCCGACGTATTCTTCCGCGAACTGGGCATTCCCGCCCCGCAATTCAACCTGCACATCGGTTCGGGCATGCATGGGGCACAGACGGCGGGCATGATAGCAGGCATCGAGGAGGTGCTGGCGGGCGAGCGGTACGACGCGGTGGTACTCTTCGGTGACACAAACTCCACGCTGGCCGGTGCCTTGGCCGCCTCCAAACTGCACATCCCCATCGTGCACATCGAGGCCGGGCTGCGGTCGTTCAACATGACCATGCCGGAAGAGATCAACCGCATCGTGTGCGACCAGCTGTCATCCCTGCTGTTCGCTCCCACGCGCACAGCCATGGACAACCTGCAACGGGAGGGCTTCTTCACTTCGCCCGCCACTTTCGCCGACAGGAAGCAACGCCGCACGTGGCATTCGGGCGATATCATGTACGACAATTCGCTATACTTTGCCGACCTGGCTGCCAGCCGCACCGACATCATCCGCCGCCTGGGGCTGGAAGGCGAACCGTTCATCCTGGCCACCATCCACCGCGACCACAACACGGATCACCCGGCTCGGCTGTGCTCCATCATCGATGCATTGGCCCGGCTGGCCCGCGAGGAGGGCATCAAGGTGGTGCTGCCGCTCCACCCGCGCACCCGCAAGACCTTGCAATCACCCGAAGCCTCCCGGCCGAACGCCAGCCTGCAAGGCACAGGCATGGTAGTGCTGCCTCCCGCGTCGTTCCTTGAAATGATAGAATTGGAACGCCACGCCCGCATCGTGATGACCGATTCGGGCGGTGTGCAGAAGGAAGCGTATTTTTTCCAAAAACCTTGCGTCATCCTGCGCCCGGAAACGGAATGGACGGAAATAGTGGAACAACACGCCGGCATCGTGACCGATGCAGACACGGAGCGCATCATGGACGCTTACCATAAGCTGACGGCGGAGACACCCGCATTCCCACCCGTATTCGGCAACGGACACGCCGCCGAATTCATAGTAGAGAAGATGGTAGAGTACTTGTGAGAGGAAAAGAACGGGAAATATATCCGTTTGCATTATCTTTGCACGTCTAAAAAACGAGCATTTTGAACCTTTCCGAATTTCAAGAGATTTATGCCCGCCATCCCCGCGTGAAGGACTTGGCGGATTGGGCGCAGTCGAGCCGGAAGAGCGTGCGTCTGAGCGGTCTGAGCGGTTCGTCGTTTGCCCTGGCGGCGGCATCGCTGTTCAAGACTATGCCCCACCACCTGCTCCTGGTGGAGGACGACAGCGAGCAGGCTGCCTACCTGTACAACGACCTGAAGTACATCTTTGCACCCGACGAGGTGTTCTACTTCCCCTCCTCCTACAAACGGGCCATCAAGCTGTCGCAACTCGACGCGGCCAACGAGATACTGCGCACCGAGGTGCTCAACCGGCTTTCGAGCAACGAGCGGCCTTGCATCGTGGTCAGCTCGCCCGAAGCCGTCATGCAGAAGGTGGTGGCCTCCACGGAAATCAAGAAACAAATGCTGCAGCTGAAGGTAGGCGAAAGCGTGAGCATCGACTTCATTGCCGAGACCCTGGCGGAGTACGGCTTCCAACGGGTGGACTTCGTGTACGAGCCGGGGCAGTTCTCGGTGCGAGGGGGCATTGTGGACGTGTTCTCCTATTCGTATGAGTTGCCTTTCCGCTGCGACTTCTTCGGCGATGAGATAGAGTCGATACGCATCTTCGACATTGAGACGCAGCTCTCGCAGGAGCAACTGAACGAGGTATCGATTATCCCCGACCTGAAGCGGAGCAAGCCATCGTCGTTCGTCTCCTTCTTCCAGTTCATCCGGCCGGACACGTGGGTGGGCTACGCCAACTACGACTTCACCGCCGACCGCATCGATGCCCTCTTCCTCGAAGCCTTGGACAAAGGCAAGGACACGGAAGAACAGATACGGCTGAAACAGATTGACAAGGCCGAGTTCGTGCAACACACGCGGGGTTTCCGCAGCCTGCTCCGCGCGCGCAGCAAGCACCTCGCGGCGGACGCGGCCATCGAGTGGCACACTTCCCCGCAGGCCGTGTTCCACAAGAACTTCGACCTCGTGGCCGACAACCTGAAGGAGCTGCTCGGCAAGGCATACCGCATATACATATTGAGCGACAGCGTGAAGCAGACCGACCGCATTGCCGCCATATTCGCCGACCGGGGCGACAACATCACCTTCCAGGCGGTGAAGAACACCCTGCACGAGGGCTTCATCGACCACGACGTGAAGCTGGCCTGCTACACCGACCACCAGCTGTTCGAACGCTTCCACAAGTTCCAGCTGCGCACCGACCGCTCGCGGGCGGGCAAGGTGGTGATGACCCTCAAGGAGCTGAACCAGTTCAAGGTGGGCGACTACCTGGTGCACGTGGACCACGGCGTGGGCATGTTCGGCGGGCTGGTGCGCACCCCCGTCAACGGCAAGATGCAGGAAATGGTGAAGCTCATCTACAAGGACGACGACATCATCTTCGTCAGCATACACGCCCTGCACCGCATCTCGAAATACAAAGGAAAGGAAGGCGAAAAGCCCCGCATCAACAAGCTGGGCAGCGGCGCGTGGGAACGCCTGAAGGAGCGCACCAAGTCGAAAGTCAAGGACATAGCCCGCGAACTCATCAAGCTGTACGCGCAACGCAAGGCAGAGAAGGGATTCCAGTATTCGCCCGACACCTACCTGCAGCACGAGCTGGAAGCCTCGTTCATCTACGAGGACACGCCCGACCAGGTGAAAGCCACCGCCGAGGTGAAGCACGACATGGAAAGCGACGTGCCCATGGACCGCCTCATCTGCGGCGACGTGGGCTTCGGCAAGACCGAAGTGGCCATCCGCGCCGCCTTCAAGGCCGTGACCGACGGCAAGCAGGTGGCCGTGCTGGTGCCCACCACCGTGCTGGCTTTCCAGCACTACCAGACCTTCAGCGAACGGTTGAAGAACTTCCCCTGCCGGGTGGAATACCTCAGCCGCGCCCGCTCGCCCAAGGAAACGAAAGAAGTGCTGCACGACCTGGCCGAAGGCAAAGTGGACATCATCGTGGGCACCCACAAACTGGTGGGCAAGACGGTCAAATTCCACGACCTCGGCCTGCTCATCATCGACGAGGAGCAGAAGTTCGGCGTGGCCATCAAGGAGAAACTCCGCCAGCTGAAGGTCAACATCGACACCCTCACCATGACCGCCACCCCCATACCCCGCACCCTGCAATTCTCCCTGCTGGGAGCCCGCGACCTCTCCATCATCAACACCCCGCCCCCCAACCGCTACCCCATACAGACCGAGCTGCACACCTTCGACGAAGACGTCATACGCGAGGCCATACAGCTCGAAATGAGCCGCAACGGGCAAGTATTCTTCGTGCACAACCGCGTGCAGAACATCGAGAACATGCGCAGCATGATCGAGCGGCTCGTGCCCGGCTGCCGCGTGGCCGTGGGGCACGGGCAGATGCCCCCCGACAAGCTCGAGGAAATCATACTCGACTTCGTCAACTACGACTACGACGTGCTCGTCTCCACCACCATCATCGAGTCGGGCATCGACATCCCCAACGCCAACACCATCATCATCAACAGCGCGCACCACTTCGGACTGAGCGACCTGCACCAGATGCGGGGACGCGTGGGGCGCAGCAACCGCAAGGCCTACTGCTACCTGCTCGCCCCCGACCTCAGCCTGCTGCCCACCGACGCACGCCGCCGCCTGCAAGCCATCGAAACCTTCGCCGAGCTGGGAAGCGGCTTCAACATCGCCATGCAGGACCTCGACATACGCGGGGCGGGCAACATGCTGGGTGCCGAGCAGAGCGGCTTCATCGCCGACCTGGGCTACGACACCTACCAGAAGATACTCAACGAGGCCGTGCTCGAACTGAAGAACGATGAATTTGCCGACCTCTACGCCGACGAGCCCGCCTCCCCCGGCACGGCCGCCTACGTGACCGACTGCCAGGTGGAAACCGACATGGAGCTGATGTTCCCCGGCGACTACATCGAGAACGTGCCCGAACGCATGAGCCTCTACCGCGAGCTGGACAGCATCGAGCGCGAGGACGAACTCCTCGCCTTCGAGCGGCGGCTGGAAGACCGCTTCGGCAAGCCGCCCCGCCAGGTGAGCCAGCTCATGCTCGTGGTGCGGCTGCGCTGGCAGGCCGTGCGCTACGGCGTGGAGCGGCTCGTGCTGAAGAACGAACGCATGACCGCCTTCCTCGTCGCCAACCCCGCCTCGCCCTACTACCGCTCCGACGCATTCGGTGCCCTGTTGCGCTACGCCACGCAAAACCCCTACCGCTGCAAGCTGCGCGAGCAGGACGGCCGCCGTTCCATCATCTTCTCCAACATCCCGACCATCGAGGAAGCGTATGAGGTGTTCCAGAAGATAGAAAGCAGATAAAAGATACCGCCGTGATTTAAAAACCAGGGGGAAAAAAAAAAATAAAAAAATAAAAAATACAAAGGAGATTTAAAACAACGGTGGAAAAGAAAGGG
>CASFUX010000101.1 GCA_949297975.1 uncultured Bacteroidales bacterium | reverse complement strand
TTTTCGGGCGCCCGGGCCCGGGTCCCCCCCCCGCCCGTCTGCCGCCCGCCCCCCCCACCCCCCCCCGCCGCCCCGATGCGTACGCCCCCGCACCGGGTAAATTAAAACTTAAACAACATTTAACGGGGGGGGGGGTAAAAGAGGCGTTCATGCGAGACGGCTTCCGCCCGTCAAGCGGAAGCCCCGGAACATGGTAAGACAGGTTCAATTCCATAAGGCCTCTTTTTTTGAAAAAGTTCTTTTAACGCCTCCAAAGGTAGGGAGATTTTTATAAAATGCAAGGGGAAACGGAGAAAAAGTTGAAAATTCGATGCGGAGGCCGGTGAACAGCCCATCGAACCCCACGTAACGTGAGTTCGATATAAGCACAAGCCCTCATCTAACCCCTCGGCTCTTCGAGCCACTCCCCTTTATCAAAAGGGGAGAGTGAAGTTACCTTTGTCTATTGTGTCTATTGTCATCAGACGAAACATGCCAAACTCTCCCCTTTTGATAAAGGGGAGTACCCGTAAGGGGGAGGGGTTAGATAAATACGCAGGGCGTTGCCCTACGCTGAAAGCCCCAAGACCGTTGGCCTTGGGGCATGATTATCCGCGTCCATTCGCGTTTCCCAATCTGAAATTTGAAATCTGCAATTTGAAATCTGCAATTTGAAATCTGCAATCTGCAACCTAAATTTCCGTACCTTTGCCGTCCGTAAGAGAAACTGACTTATGAACAAAGAACAAAAGAACGTGGTCATACTCGGCATCGAGTCGTCGTGCGACGACACGTCGGCGGCCATCATCCGCGACGGCATCATGCTGTCCAACGTCATCGCCAGCCAGGCGGTGCATGCCGCTTACGGCGGGGTGGTGCCCGAACTGGCCTCGCGGGCACACCAGCAGAACATCATCCCCGTGGTACACGAAGCCCTGAAACGGGCGGGCGTGGCCAAAGCCGACCTGAGCGCCATCGCCTACACGCGGGGACCGGGACTGCTCGGCTCGCTGCTGGTGGGCACCTCGTTTGCCAAAGGATTCGCACAGGCCTTGGACATCCCGCTGGTGGACGTGAACCACCTGCAAGGGCACGTGCTGGCGCACTTCATCAGCGAGGGGAAAGAGGGCGAACGGCATCCGCAATTCCCTTTCCTGTGCCTGCTGGTGTCGGGCGGCAACTCGCAAATCATCCTCGTAAAGGCTTACAACGACCTGGAGGTCATCGGGCAGACGATAGACGACGCGGCGGGCGAGGCCTTCGACAAATGCGCCAAGGTGATGGGCCTGCCCTACCCCGGCGGCCCGCACATCGACCGTCTGGCACGGGAGGGCGACCCGCAGGCGTTCCGCTTCAGCAAGCCGCACATCCCGGGCTACGACTACAGCTTCAGCGGATTGAAGACCTCCTTCCTCTACCTGCTGCGCGACGAGGTGAAGCGCGACCCCGACTTCGTGACCAAGCGGCAGGCGGATCTGTGCGCCTCGTTGCAGGCCACCGTCATCGACATCCTGATGGGCAAACTGCTGCGGGCCGCCACCGACCTGGGCGTGACGCAAGTGGCCGTGGCGGGCGGCGTGTCAGCCAACTCGGGGTTGCGGCGGGCCTTCCTCGACTACGGGGAAAAATATGGCTGGGACGTGTTCATCCCGCCCTTCTCTTTCACCACCGACAACGCCGCCATGATTGCCATGACAGGCTACTTCAAATACCTGCACGGCGACCTCTCGTCCATCGCCGACGTGCCGTATGCCCGGGTGAACAAGACGATAGGGTGATGCCCCACCCGCACGCACGTTTTTTTTAAAATAAATAAAAAAAACGCTTTTTTAACCGCCAACCGGTTGCGCATTGAAAAAAATACACTACATTTGCCCGACAGAAAAACAGCAAACAATTAATCATATGTTAGACGTTAAAAAATCTCCGAAAGCCTCGCTGGAAGACAAGAAGTTCATCTATCTTCTGGTAGGGTTCGTGCTGGCCTTGTCACTCGTCTACATTGCGTTCGAGTGGACGAACAAGGAAATCACGGTATACGAAGACGTGGACACGGACTTCGTGTTTGAAGAAGAATTGGACATTATCCAAACAGCCGAAACGCCTCCTCCCCCACCACCCCCACCAGCCGCCCCGGTGGTAGTGGAAGTGCTTAACGTGGTGGAAAACACGGAAGAAGTGGAAGCCGTGGAAATCGTGTCGGAAGATGACGAGACGGAAGAAATCATCATCGATGTCCCCGTTGCCGCCCCCATTGAAGAAGAAGAAGAAGAAGTAATCTTCCAGGTGGTGGAAAAAATGCCGCAGTTCCCCGGCGGGCCGCAAGCATTGTTCGAATACTTGAGCAAGAACATCCGCTACCCGGTCATCGCGCAGGAAAACGGCTTGCAAGGCCGCGTTATCTGCCAGTTCGTGGTCAACTCTGACGGCTCCATCGTAGATATCGTGGTGGTGCGCAGCGTGGACCCGAGCTTGGACAAGGAAGCCGTGCGCGTCATCGAATCCATGCCGAAATGGCAACCCGGCGAACAGCGCGGCAAGGCCGTGCGCGTGAAATACACGCTGCCGGTGAACTTCAGATTACAGTAAAAACGGAGCATTCGGGAAAACTGAGCGTAGTTGGAACGTAGCTGACAACAATACAAGAAAGCGTTTGGGTTACTATCCAAACGCTTTTTTTGATGGAGACACCCGCGTGCCCCCGACACAACAGCTTATGCGAATAGAAAAAACGGAAATATACGAGGAAAAGGCGGTGCTCGTGGGCCTGATCACCCCCGACCAGCCGGAGGAAAAAGCCAAGGAATACCTCAACGAACTGGCCTTCCTGGCCGAGACGGCCGGTGCCACGCCGGAAAAGCTGTTCTTCCAGCGGCTGGACTACCCCAACCCCCGCACCTACGTGGGTCCCGGGCGACTGGCCGAGATAAAGACTTTCGTGGAGGAACATGAGATAGGGCTGGTCATCTTCGACGACGAACTGTCGCCTGCCCAGCTGCGCAACATCGAAAAGGAACTGGGCGTAAAGATACTCGACCGCACCAACCTCATCCTCGACATCTTCGCCAAGCGGGCACAGACCGCCAACGCCAAGACGCAAGTGGAACTGGCACAGTACCAGTACCTACTGCCCCGGCTCACCCGCATGTGGACGCACTTGGAGCGGCAGCAAGGGGGTATCATCGGGATGCGCGGGCCGGGCGAAACGCAAATAGAGACCGACCGCCGCATCATCACCCGCAAGATAGCCCTGCTGAAAGAGCAATTGAAAGCCATCGACAAGCAGATGGCCACCCAGCGGCGCAACCGGGGCAAGATGGTGCGGGTGGCCTTGGTGGGTTACACCAACGTGGGCAAGTCCACGCTGATGAACCTGCTGAGCAAGTCGGACGTGTTTGCCGAGAACAAACTCTTCGCCACGCTGGACACCACGGTGCGCAAGGTCATCGTGGACAACCTGCCCTTCCTGCTGTCGGACACGGTGGGCTTCATCCGCAAGTTGCCGCACCACCTGGTAGAGTCATTCAAGTCCACCCTGGACGAGGTGCGCGAAGCCGACCTGCTGGTGCACGTGGTGGACATATCGCACCCCAACTTCGAGGAGCAACTGGAAGTCGTGGAACAGACCCTGCGGGAGATAGACCCGAAGGAGAAACCGACCATCCTGGTGTTCAACAAAATCGATGCCTTCACCTACGTGCCCAAGGAAGAAGACGATCTCACGCCGATGCGCCGGGAAAACATCAGTCTGGACGAACTGAAGAAAACCTGGATGGCCAAGCTGCGCGACAAGTGCATCTTCATCTCGGCACGGCAGAAAGAAAACATCGACGAACTGAAGGCCATGCTCTACCGCGAGGTCAAAACCATCCACGTGGAGCGGTATCCGTATAACGACTTTTTATTCCAACATTACGAAGAAGAATAACAGCTACAAGCTACGAGTTACGAGCTACAAGTGCCTGCGGTATGAGTAGTGAATAGCGGAAGCCTTGGAGACTACGACTTGTAGCTCTCACTAATCACTAATCGTTAATCCCTAATCGTTAAAAAACATGGCTTATCGAAATCTAACCGAAAAGGAAATAGCCACCCTGGTGGTATATGGCTGCACGGCCGACGACTGGAAGAACGTGACGGTCAGCGAGGAGTTCAAACCCGACTTCGTGTCGAATGTCCATTTCTCCGGGCAAGTCACATTGGGGGTGTTCGAACGGATATACGAATTACCCGGCGGGGTAAAACGGCATTCGGGCATCAACGACTGCTGCCTGCACAACTGCCACATCGGCGACAACGTATTTATCGACAAGGTGCACAACTACATGGCCAACTACACGGTGGGTCACGACACGTACATCGAGAACGTGGACCTGCTGCTGGTCGACGGGCCGTCCACCTTCGGCAACGGGGTGCGGGTGCCGGTAATGAACGAAGGCGGCGGGCGCGAAATCCCCATCTTCGACCGGCTGTCCGCCCCGTTGGCCTACATCCTGACGCTGTACCGCCACCGCCCGGAACTGATTCACCACCTGCAAACACTGATTGACGAATACGCCGCCAAACAGCAATCGGCCATGGGCAGCATCGGCTCGCACGTGCAGATAGTCAACTGCGGCACGATACGCAACGTGCGGGTAGGCGATTACGCCACGCTGCGAGGGGCTTCCATCCTGGAAAACGGCTCCATCAACAGCAACGCGGAAGCCCCGGTGGAGGTCGGCTCGGGCGTGAAGTGCAACGACTTCATCCTCAGTTCGGGCGTGTCGGTCACCGACTCCACGCTGGTGTCCAAATGCTTCATCGGGCAGGGCTGCGTGCTGGGCAAGCACTATTCGGCACTGGACTCCCTGTTCTTCTCCAACTGCCAGGGGATGCACGGCGAGGCCACGGCCATCTTCGCCGGGCCCTACACGGTGTCGCACCACAAGTCGAGCCTGCTCATAGCGGGCATGTTCTCGTTCCTCAACGCGGGCAGCGGCAGCAACCAGAGCAACCACATGTACAAGCTGGGTCCCATCCACCAGGGCGTGGCCGAACGCGGGGCAAAGACCACCAGCAACTCATACCTGCTGTGGCCTGCCAAAATCGGGACGTTCACCTTAGTCATGGGGCGGCACACGAAGCATTCGGACACGTCGGACATGCCTTTTTCCTACCTCATCGAAAACGCGACGGAAAGCTACCTCGTGCCCGCCGTCAACCTACGCAGCGTGGGAACCATCCGCGACGCGCAAAAATGGCCGAAGCGCGATGCCCGCAAGGACAGTTGCAAGCTCGACCCCATCAACTTCAACCTGCTCAGTCCTTATACCATCCTGAAAATGATAAAAGGCAGGAGCATCCTGAAGGAACTGCAAGCCATATCGGGCGAAACGACCGAGGAATACACGTACCAGAATTGCCGCATCAAGCGTTCGGCTCTGTCGAAAGGCATCGAATTATATGACATCGCCCTATATAAGTTCCTGGGCAACTCGCTCATCAGCCGCCTGGGCGAACACGAATACCACGGCGTGGAAGAGGTGCGCGCCCGCCTGCAACCCGACATGGAAACGGGGTTGGGCGAGTGGATTGACCTGTCGGGCCTGATCGCCCCCCAAAGCGAGGTGGAAAAGCTGCTGAACGACATAGAAAAGGGCACGGTCACGCTGCCGGACATCCAGGTACGGCTGGAGGACATGCACGCCCGGTATTACGACTACGAATGGACGTGGGCGGCCGACCAGCTGGAACGATACTGGGGCAAGCCGATGGCCGAGGTGACGTATGACGACATCATCGGCATGATTAACCTGTGGCGGGAATCGGTGGTCAAACTCGACCGACTGATTTACGAAGACGCCAAGAAGGAATTCAACCTCAACTCGCGCACGGGCTTCGGCGTGGACGGCGACGAGGAACGCAAGCACCTGGACTTCGAGTCGGTGCGCGGCAGCTTCGAGAGCAACCCGTTTGTCATGGAGGTGCTGAACCACATCGACAAGAAGACCAAGCTGGGCAACGACACCATCGCCCGGCTGCGGTAGGCATGGCGAG
>CASFUX010000100.1 GCA_949297975.1 uncultured Bacteroidales bacterium | reverse complement strand
TCCACCTCCATGCGGTCGCTGATGTTCTCATACTTCTCAATGCGGCTGAACAGCTTCACGAACTCGTTCTCGTTCGTCTCCCTGTACAAGTCGCGCACCAGGTGGAACATGCGTTCCGTGCGTTCGCTGTACACCACGATTTCCTTCCGCGCCTGGAGCAGCGACAGTTCCGAGGTGGAAAGCATCCCCGTGGAGATATATTTCAACTGGAACTCCTCGTCCGACTCCTTCTGCGGGATGAGGATGGACACCGTGCGGGCGATGGTCTTCACGAACCACACCATGATGCACGTATTAATAATATTGAACATGGTGTGGAAGAGCGACAGCCCGTATGACGTGGCCAGCTGGTATTGCAGGAACTGGTCCTTCAGAGCCAGCTGGTCAGGCGTCAGTCCCTTGTTGTCCACGCCCGATATGGCACTCAGCGTGGCCGGGTCGAGCGACGAGGTGAACGCCGTGAGCTGGTTGGGGTCGCCCGGGCCGATGGTCTGCACCAGGTGCGATATCATGCCCGTGAAAGGGTAGAACACCACCAGCATCCAGATGACGCCGAACACGTTGAACACCAAGTGCGACAATGCCGCCCGTTTGGCCGACACGTTGGCCGGGATGGCCGCGATGTTGGCCGTGATGGTGGTACCGATGTTCTCGCCCAGCACCATGGCAGCCCCCAGTTCAAACGGTATCCAACCCTTGGCGCACATCACCAGCGTGATGGCCATCGTGGCACTGGACGACTGCACGATGACCGTCATCAGCGTGCCCACGCCCAGGAAGATGAGTACCGACCAGAAGCCCAAGTCCGTGTAGCGCGACAGGAAGGCCAGCATGTCCGGGTTGCTCTGCAAGTCGGGCATGGAGTTCTTCAGCCAGTCCAGCCCGATAAACAAAAGCGCAAACCCCATGATGAACTCACCCAGAGATTTGCGCTTGCTCTTGCTTGAAAATATAAACGGTATGGCCACCGCCATGAGGGGCACGGAGAAGTCCACGATGCTCACCGAGAAGCCCAGCAGCGAGATGAGCCACGCCGTGACCGTGGTCCCGATGTTGGCCCCCATGATGACCGTGATGGACTGCACCAGCGTGAGCAGCCCCGCGTTGACGAAGCTCACTACCATCACCGTGGTAGCACTCGACGACTGGATGAGGGCCGTGATGAGCAACCCCGTGAGCACTCCGGTCACCCGGTTCTTGGTCATGGCCGTCAGGATGGAACGCATGCGGTTGCCCGCCATCTTCTGCAACCCTTCGCTCATTATCTTCATCCCGTACAGGAACAGACCCAGCGAGCCGACAAGGGCAAGGAAATCAAAAAAGGTATAGTTCATTGCATGAAAGGATTATAAATTCGGTGCAAAAATAATAAAATAATCTAAAGCGGGGCAACGGGAGGGTTTCAAATTTCAGATTTCATTGGAGAACGCACATGACGCGAAAAGCGCAAATAAACACGAATGGTTCTTTTCTCCATTTTTCTTACTTTTGTACCGCAGATGAAGGTGAAAAAAATCGCCCTTACGTGTCGTAGGGCGTTGCCCTGCGCTGAATGTCCCAAGGCCGTTGGCGACGCAAAAGGGCGAAAAATTTTCCGCCCCTACACAACCTCACTCGTAGCTCGTAGCTTGTAGCTCGTAACTGAAATACCCCTACTAGTTTCCCGGTCATCGTCCTATAGTTTCTTCCCCATCGTCCTATAGTTTCTTTGTTAACATTTGACGATTTTTTTGCTTAATGTATTCTTGCCCAGCATCGAATGTCCTATTGCAAACCCGAAAACAAACTATAGTATCTTGGTCATCGTCCTATAGTTTCCTGACCAACGTCCTATAGTTTCTTTGTCGGTTTTCTATAGTTTAGCTTTTGCATGTCCGCCCTTTTGTAATGACACGGTGTGCCGCGTCTGAAAAACGAACCGTAACAGTGCCTGATTTTTTAACCGCAAAGTGCGCAGAGGACGTTTATAAGACCATCGACTCAATCCGAAGCCTTGTGCATTCGAATCTTTTTCTTACATTTGAAGCGTTGGAAAACCATTATATGAGGATATGCTCACCCCATGGACTAAGACCGAGCAACTCGTGCACAACAAAATCATTACATGGCGATGAAAACAATAAAAAAACGACCTACAAAAGTAAGCATTCCAAAGAACGTAAATGATGCAAAGCTGGATCAAAAAGAACAGCAAAGAATAAAAAAAGGAGAGATGCCGTTTGTTATTTTAGGAATTATATTTTTTACAGTAATGATATATGGACTCTTCATTAGTCAAAAAGAATATAACTCTTTAAAGGAAAATTGGAAATACACCGATGGCATTATTTATGAATTCTACTTAGGCACCAGAGCGATTTGGAGGCTTAGTTATGATTATTCTATTGATGGCAATAAATATCAGGGATATGGACGATGGTATCCGAATACTGACACTCTATCAGTAGGCGACACAATAAAAATTGTGTACGACACAACAAATGTTTCCTATAGTAGAACTGCACGGGATGCAAGGTGGTGATACCATTTGTCCGCGAATTAATCACACCCTCCTCTTTGGCGCAAGTTTACAACTTGTACCGATAATCAAGGCAGTTTGCAACTGCCCTCGGTAGTAATCAAAGTTGCAAACTTCGGACATTATTGGCACAAGTCACAGACTTGCGCCAGCAGTTTTTTCCGCAGTAGAGACATTGCCCCTGCGGCATGTCGACAATTCACGTTGGCGCAAGAAGGCGGACTTTGCCGGTATGGAACTGGATAGGGCGAAAGATTTTTCGCCCCTACAGGTTTGCTTCTGACTTTCTTGTCCATCGGAGGTTAATGCTTATTTTTGCAGTGCATTCACGGCAGCAGGAAGTATGATTGTCGAGAAATCAATTCCCAATAGCATGAACTATGTTAATCTAACATTAAGCATGCTTCTTCTCTTGATAAGCATGACCTCATTGGCAAATGAGCCTTATACCCAAATCCGTTTTCCCTTAGACAATGGGAAAGGCGTACCTTTTGCCATGGCAGAAGGAGATTGGCTTGTAAAAGGTTTTGATGTGGATGGGCAAGGGTATTTTTATTTTCTGGGCGGAAATGATCGCACTTATTTTAGCTGTTTCGATGAAAACGGATTGTTGTATTCTCGACAAGTGGCTGGGTATGGGGAGATTTATTGGCTAAACGACACGCTGTATTTGTTTGATAACAGTTACGACTGGGAGCAGAAAGTATATCACAAGGATCTGGTAGCCATCAATCCCGCCAATGGCGATATCATTTCCCGCCGGGCGAACATAACGGATGACTGGATAAATGCATACAACTTCATCCCGGAGGGGCTCGTGTTGGAACTACACGGCAACGATTTCAAGCCATCCCCTCCGACTTTTTCGTATGAGTTATATTCGTATCAAGGGGAGTTCATAAAAAGCATGGACAATTTGTACGGCTTGCCACCGGGAGCAGGAGGGGATATGTTGTATCCCATTGGTCGGAGGAATGGACTTTTCTTGTTTTTCCAAGTAGATATAATCTCGCCAGATACCTTTCCGTTAGTGCTGATGGACGCACAAGGAAACACCGTTGGCAAGGCTGTCTTGGATGATGACCTGTTGGGTAAAGTATTCTATCCAAATCCTTTGTGTCACTACAAAATACGTAATGACAATCTGTATGTGCTGAGGCGCGATTCTTCCAATGCGGTCGTTTCCATTATTTCGCTGAAAGAGTTGTTTTCTTTGGCGAAAGCCAAAAATTTCGGGAGTTTTCCAAAGTCGCAGACCTGCACCAGACGTGCAGATTGGAATAACTGCGATACCACTTTTTTGCAGTATATGGATGTCAATACTGACGGATTGATGGATACTTTGATTACAGATCTTGTCAAAAGCAATGATACAATTTATGTTTCTTATTTTTTGAAAGATCAACAAACTGTAATAGAGGTTGGTAATTTTATAGATACGTATCTCAGCTCCTTGTCCGATTGCTCGAAAAAAAAGGATTGGTTTGATTTTGTAAAATATGGTTCTGACATTGATGTATTTGAATTTTCCGATTTCAAACATTTAACAAGTTTTGCTATTGAGTTCGGGATGAATGACCTAAAGAAACATGGTTTTAATATTGACAAAGAAGAATATAAAGATTATCTTCAGAGTTACAAAGGAACTTTGTTTGCTTATGGGCATCCAGAAATGCAAGAAGGTTTATTCATCTGGTATGAGCCGTTGAAGAGGTTCGTCTTATTTTATCACCCATGACTTTGTGATTGGCTCTCCTTGGCGCAAGTTTACAACTTGTGCAAAATTCTTGTCATTCAGTCTGTACGACCGTGGCACCCGTCAAGCTGACGGTGGACAAGCGGGCAATCGTCCTGCACCAGGTGCGCACTCCATCACGATGCCCCTGGAGGAGGCCACCAAGACTTATGTATTCACCCCCGACGACCCTCAAAAAGCAATAAACAAATTCCGTAAAGCGTAAAGAACTTTGCGCCCTCCGCGCTCTTTGCGGTTAAAGAAAGGCTCCCGTCGCCCCGCCCGAAACAGCTTCTAAAAATAGATTAAAGAAATTTTTCCGCAATCCGATTATTCGTATCTTTGTGCGTCAATCGACAAGGGAATTGTTTTGTATAACTCTTAAATAAGAACGATTATGTCAAAAGTAACTGTGGTAGGCGCCGGCAACGTGGGCGCCACGTGTGCAAACGTACTTGCATTCAAGGAATTGGCCGATGAAGTGGTCATGCTCGACGTGAAGGAAGGCGTGTCCGAAGGCAAGGCCCTCGACATGTTCCAGACGGCCGCCTTGCTTGGCTTCGACTCGCGCCTGGTGGGCTGCACGAACGATTATGCCCAGACGGCCAACTCGGACGTGGTGGTCATCACCTCGGGCATTCCCCGCAAGCCGGGCATGACGCGCGAAGAACTCATCGGCGTGAACGCCGGCATCGTGAAAAGCGTGGCCGAAAACGTGCTGAAATACTCGCCCAACGCCATCCTGCTCATCATCAGCAACCCGATGGACACCATGACGTACCTGGCGTTGAAGGACACGGGGCTTCCGAAGAACCGCGTGTTCGGCATGGGCGGCGCATTGGACAGCTCGCGCTTCAAGTGCTACCTGAGCAAGGCGTTGAATGCCAATCCGAACGAAGTGGAAGGCATCGTCATCGGCGGGCACGGAGACACCACCATGATACCCCTCACCCGCTACGCCACCTACAAAGGCCGTCCGGTAGCCGACCTGCTGGACAAGGAAACGCTCGACAAGGTGGTGGCCGACACCATGGTGGGCGGTGCCACGCTCACGAAGCTGCTCGGCACCTCGGCTTGGTACGCACCCGGCGCGGCGGCTGCCTACGTGGTAGAATCCATCATCCACGACCAGAAGAAAATCATCCCCTCGTGCACGTACCTCGAAGGTGAATACGGCGAAAGCGACCTCTGCATCGGCGTGCCCGCCGTCATCGGCAAGGGTGGTGTGGAAGCCATCGTGGACTACAAGCTGAACGACGAGGAAAAAGCCCTCTTCGCCAAGAGCGCGGCTGCCGTGCACAAGACCAACGGCGTGTTGAAAGAACTCAACGTGCTGTAAACGGGAAAAGGGCAGCATATAATATAGGTCAAACGGCCGGGCATCCCCCAAGACGGGCGGAATGCCTGGCCGTTTTGGCATTTTCCGAAATAACGCTACCTTTGTACTCGTTACAGAATTGACAAGCAACCCTCTATGGAACAACCCACGCTTTCCCACACGCACCAGTACCTGTTGAGCTTCGACATCAAGCCGTCGGTGCAGCGCATGGCGGTGATGAACTACCTGCTCACCCACATGACGCACCCCACGGTGGACGAAATCTACACGGCACTCAGTCCGGACATGCCCACCTTGTCGAAAACGACCGTGTACAACACGCTGAACCTGTTCCTGGAAAAAGGCGCGGTGCACATGCTCACCATCGACGAACGCAATACCCGCTACGATGCCGACATATCGCATCACGCCCACCTGCGCTGCCGGATGTGCAACCGCGTGTACGACCTGCGCGACGTGCAACCCGAATTGTTTGCCCTCCCCCGCATGGAGGGCTTCGACATCGAATCCGCCGAAATCTCCTACATCGGCGTGTGCCCGGAATGCAAGGGAAGTAAACGAGTGGGCGAGTGAACAAGTAAACAAAATTACGGGTTACCAGTTACAAGGCCAACGGCCTTGTGGCACTCAGCGTAGGGCATCGCCCTACGGGCAAGGACGAATGCCAGCCACTAATCGCTAATCGTTAATCACTAATCGTTTCCATCATGTGGAAATATTACGCTCTGCTGTCGGCATTCTTTGCCGCGCTGACCGCCATCTTCGCCAAGGTGGGGGTGAAGGACATCAACTCGGACCTGGCCACCGCCATACGCACCACGGTGATACTCCTCATCACATGGGGTATCGTGCTGTTCGGCTCGCACGTAGGCGAAATCAAGGACATCCCGCGCCACACCTGGCTGTTCTTGCTGCTGAGCGGTGCGGCCACGGGGTTGTCGTGGCTGTTTTACTTCAAGGCGTTGCAGCTGGGCGACGTGTCGCGCGTGGCACCCATCGACAAGTTGAGCGTAGTCATCACCATCTGCCTTTCCTTCCTGTTTCTGAAAGAACCTGTCACCTGGCGGGTCGTGCTCGGGGCATTGCTTATTACCGGCGGCAGCATCGTCATGCTGGTGAAGTGAACGCGCATCCTCCCGAAACCCCGCACGTGCGGAAACCATTTTCCGTGCCTGCGGAATTTCAGCTGCGTACCTGCGGAAATTTCGATGCGCAGTAACGGGCAATTCAGAGGCAAGGAGCAAGAGGTTAGAAGCAAGGAGCAAGGGGTTAGTACAAGGCCAACGGCCTTGTGGCTTTCAGCGTAGGGCATCGCCCTACGGGCAGAGGTAAGGAGCATTTACGTTCCCTCCTCAATCTGAAATCCGGATTATTCGCGGTCATTTGTGCCATTCGCGTCATTTGCGTTCTCCACATCCGTACAAATCCGTCCATTCCGTGTGACAATCTGAAATTTGAAATCCGGAATTTGAAATTTGTTCACTATATTTGCAACATCAAGTGCCTGCGTGGCGATATTGCCTTACCATTAAAACATCAACACCATGTGCGATTTAGGAATTATCGGCGGTGGCCCGGCCGGATACACGGCGGCTGAACATGCCGCGAAACTGGGGCTGACAGTCTATCTGTTCGAAAAAAACGAAGTGGGCGGGGTGTGCCTCAACGAGGGATGCATCCCCACCAAGACGCTGCTGCACGCGGCCAAGCTGTATGACCACGCGCTCCATGCCGCAAAATACGGCGTGACGGCGGAGGGCGTGGCAGCCGACTACGGCAAAATGGCCGCCCGCAAGAACAAGGTGGTGCGCAAGCTGGTGGCCGGGGTACGCGCCCGCCTTAACCACCCGAACATCACCTGCGTGAAAGGCGAAGCCTGCATCACGGGGCGCGAGGACAAGGACATCGTGGTGGAATGCGCCGGCACACGCTACCTCATGCGCAACCTGCTGGTGTGCGCTGGCTCGTCCAACGCCGTGCCCCCCATCCCCGGCATCGATGGCGGGCAGGTGTGGAGCAGCCGCGAGGCGTTGGCCGCCAAAGAACGCCCGGCCAGCGTGGCCATCATCGGCGGCGGGGTCATCGGCCTGGAGTTTGCTTCCTTATATAATATGTTAGGAACAGAAGTTACCGTCATCGAGATGCAGGAAGAAATACTGCCCCAGATGGACCGCGAGGTGAGCCGTCTGCTGCGCGAGGAACTGGCCAAGCGGGGCGTGGACTTCCACCTGCAAAGCCGGGTGCTGGAAGTGCGGGGCGATGAAGTGCTCTTTGAGCAGGAAGGCGAGACGCACACCGTCCGCGCCGAACGGGTATTGCTCAGCGTGGGACGGAGACCCTGCACGCAAGGCTTCGGACTGGAAACGCTTGGACTGGAACTGACACCCAACGGGGGCATCGCCGTAAACGAACACATGCGTACCTCCGACCCCAACGTGTTCGCCGCAGGCGATGTCACAGGACACTCCATGCTGGCACACACGGCGGTGCGCGAAGCGGAAGTGGCCGTGAACATCATCCGGGGCGAATACGACACGATGAGCTACCGCGCCATCCCCGGCGTGGTATATGCCAATCCCGAAGTGGCAGGCGTGGGTGAAACGGAAGAAAGCCTCGTGGCCCGCAGCGTGAAATACCAGGCCCTGCGCCTGCCCATGACCTACTCCGGACGGTTCGTGGCCGAAAACGAGGGCGCGACCGGCCTGTGCAAGATACTGGTGGGCGAAAACGACAAAATCCTCGGCGTGCACCTGCTGGGCAATTACTCTTCGGAAATCATCACCACGGCCACCCTCGCGGTAGAACAGGAACTGACCGTGGAAAAATGGCAACGCTGTGTATTCCCCCATCCTTCCGTAAGCGAAATACTGAAGGAGACGCTGGCCACATTCGAAGACGAGGACTTATGAACCGCCGCCTGAAAAGTTTCGTGTACGCTTTCCAGGGCATCGGAAAGGCCGTGGCCACGCAGCCCAACATGCGCATCCACTTAGTCGTGGCGGTCGGGGTGGTGGCAGCGGGGTGCTTTTTCGGGATAAGTGCGATGGAATGGGCGTTTTGCGTGCTGTGCTTCGCGCTGGTCATAGGGGCGGAACTGTTCAATTCCGCCATAGAAAGCGTAGTGGACCTCGCCTCGCCCGGCTACCACAAGCTGGCCGCCGATGCCAAGGACATGGCCGCCGGTGCCGTGCTCATATGCGCCATCTTCTCCGTAGTCATCGGCCTGATAATCTTCCTGCCGAAAGTTATCGCATGGTTAGGGACACTAATCGTTAATCACTAATCGTTAATCGTTAATCACTAATCGTTAATCGTTAATCACTAATCACTAACCGTTGCTGAAAAATTTGTTCCACTTGATGTACCCCAACCTGTGTGCGGCGTGCGGGGAAGCGTTGGTCAGGCAAGAGCAGCACATTTGCCTGGCTTGCCTGAACGCATTTCCCAAAACCGGCTTTCAAACCTGGCCGGACAACGAAGTGGAACGTCGCTTCTGGGGAAAAGTGCCGGTGGAAAGGGGCATGGCGTTCTTTTATTATGAAAAAGAGTCGGCCTTGCAACGGGCTTTGTACCGGCTGAAGTACCGAGGCGAAAAGGAAATAGGTGCCGTGCTGGGACGATACGCCGGTACGGTGGTGGCCAAAGCAGGAATATACGATGCGGTGGATGTCATCGTGCCCGTGCCGCTCCATCCGAAGAAGTTAGCCAAACGCGGATACAACCAAAGCGAATGGATAGCCCGAGGCCTGGCGGAAAAGCTGAACAAGCCGATGGATACGGAACATCTGGTACATCGGATAGAGAATGTATCGCAAACCCGCAAGGGGGTGTTCGACCGCTATCTGAACATGCAAGACGTGTTCGCAGTGGACGACCCGCAGGCGTTTGCCGACAAGCACGTGCTGCTGGTGGACGACGTTGTCACCACCGGCTCCACCTTGGAAGCCTGCATACAAGCCCTGCTCCAGTCGCCCGGCGTGAAGGCAAGCGTCTTCGCCCTGTCCATGGCACACTAAGCCTCCCCAACCTCTCCAAAGGGAGGGGCTTTATAATAGTTATTGTATGCACTGTATCTTAGCGGATAGGGATTGCCTTGACCGGTGAGCCGGAAAATCAAGCGAGGTGGGCACAGCGGCGGCGTTCTTTGCTTACTTTCTTTCGCTGTAGAAAGAAAGTAAGTCCGGGGCTTGGGGGCGGACAGCCCCCGACAAACATTATTTTACAACTTGTAACTATCAATATATGAACAAAACATTTTTAAAGACAAGCATGATGATGGCATTAGCCGTAGCGACCGCCTCATGCGGCGGCGACAAGCAAGCCGATACCCCGGTCATCGGCAAGCAGCAAGTAACAGTGGAAAACGGCCTCATGACCCCCGAAGCCTTGTGGGCGTTCGGGCGCATCGGCACGGTAAGCGTGTCGCCCGATGGCAAGCGCGTAGCCTACACCGTGAGCTATTACAGCATCGCCGAGAACAAGGGCAACTCCGAAATCTTCGTGATGAACGCCGACGGTAGCGACAAACGGCAACTCACCCGCTCCGCCTTCCAGGAAGCCGCGCCCCGCTGGATGAACGACAGCCAGCGCATCGCCTACCTGAGCAACGAAAGCGGCTCCATGCAGGCCTGGGTGATGAACGCCGACGGCAGCGACAAACGCCAGCTGACCGACCGAGAGGGCGGCATCGCGGACTTCGCCTTCTCGCCCGATGAAACGCGGATGCTCTTTATCGCCAATGTGCCCTACGGCAACCGCGTGGCCGACCTCTACCCCGACCTGCCCCAGGCCACGGGGCGCGTCATCGACGACCTCATGTACCGCCATTGGGACGAATGGACCGAGACGGTGCCCCACCCCTTCGTGGCCGACTTCAGCCTGCAAAACGGCCTTTCCAACGAGCGAGACCTGCTCGCGGGCGAACCCTACGAAAGCCCCGTGAAGCCTTTCGGCGGCATCGAGCAAGTGGCATGGAGCCGCGACGGCAAAACCATCGCCTACACCAGCAAGAAGATGACCGGCAAGGCCTACGCCCTGTCCACCAACACGGACATCTATTTATATACGTTGGAAACGGGCGAAACGCGCAATCTCACCGAGCCGAACCGGGGCTATGACATGAACCCCACCTTCTCGCCCGACGGACGCTGGATGGCCTGGGAAAGCATGGAGCGCGACGGCTACGAGTCGGACAAGAACCGCCTCATGCTGCTCGACCTGGCCACGGGGCAGAAGACCGACCTCTCCGCCCGCTTCCCCGAAAGCGTGCACGGACCCGCCTGGTCGCCCGACAGCCGGTCGCTCTACTTCACCGCCTGCATCCAGGCACGCACCCATATCTACCAGGTGGACGTGGCCACAGGCGACGTGCGCCAAATCACCACGGGCGACTACGACTACCTCTCCGCCACACCCGCCGACGGCTGCCTCATCGCCGCCCGCCAGTCTATGAGCGCACCCACCGAAATCTACTCCATCGACCCGCAGAGCGGCAAGGCCACCGAGCTTTCGTTTGAAAACCAAGACCTCATGGCGCAGCTGCAAATGGGGCGCGTGGAAGAACGCTGGATACCCACCACCGACGGCCAACGGATGCTCACCTGGGTAGTCTATCCGCCCCACTTCGACCCCGCCAAGAAGTACCCCGCCCTGCTCTACTGCCAAGGAGGGCCGCAAAGCCCCGTCAGCCAATTCTGGTCGTACCGATGGAACATCCAAATCATGGCCGCCAACGGCTACATCGTGGTGATGCCCAACCGGCGCGGTGTGCCGGGCTTCGGACAGGAATGGCTCGAACAAATCAGCGGCGACTACGGCGGGCAGAACATGCGCGACTACCTCGCCGCCATCGATGCCGTGGCCGCCGAACCTTACGTGGACCGCGACCACCTGGGCTGCGTGGGAGCCAGCTACGGCGGCTACTCCGTCTACTGGCTGGCCGGGCACCACGACAAGCGGTTCAAGGCCTTCATCGCCCACAACGGCATGTTCAACTTCCACCAGAAGTACCTCACCACCGAGGAAACCTTCTTCGCCAATTGGGACCTCGGCGGCCCGTATTGGGACAAGGATAACGCCACTGCGCAACGCTCCTTCGCCAACTCGCCCCACTGGTTCGTGGACCGTTGGGACACGCCCATCCTCGTCATCGTGGGCGAGCGCGACTACCGCATCCCCTACACGCAAGGGCTAGCCGCCTTCTCCGCCGCCCGTCTGCGGGACATTCCCGCCCAGCTGCTCGTCTATCCCGACGAATGCCACTGGGTACAGCAACCGCAGAACGCTGTGCTGTGGCAACGCACCTTCTTCGCCTGGCTCGACCGCTGGCTGAAGGAAGGGGAGCGCGAATAACGCGAAGGGCACGAATGAACGCAAATGTCTTTATATAATATAAAAAAGGCCGTATTCACCGATGAATACGGCCTTTTTCTTTGCGCACCGCAGAGACATCACTCTGTGGCGTCTCTACTGACATGTGAGACGC
This sequence comes from uncultured Bacteroidales bacterium, assembly GCA_949297975.1. GTDB lineage: Bacteria > Bacteroidota > Bacteroidia > Bacteroidales > Paludibacteraceae > QVMH01. The sequence continues at coordinate 15,807 of CASFUX010000100.1, read as the reverse complement.
CCCAGAGTGACGTCTTTACAGGCGGCATCTGCTAGCAGAAGTTTTCCGAATCGTCAGCACATGTTTTCCAAAACGTGAGCAGAAACGGGCAAACATCTGCCCATCATTTGGAAAAGTCATGCTGACAAACCGGAAAAACCATGCAGGGAAAATGCGAAAAAGAGGCTTGCTCGTGTGGCGAACGCACGTTATGAGTATCGTCTCTGTGGCTCATCCAACAGGAAACGAAACAGGGAACGAAAGGCAAGAAACATTTGCGTTCATTTGCGCTTTTTGCGTTATTCGTGTCCCCCATCCGTATGCTATGAAATCCGAAATCTCCCCTTGACTTGCCCGGTCGGCAGTTTTTTGTACCTTTGCGGGGACGAATATCGATATGGGTCAACAATTTTCATCCGCTTTGCTCGAAAATGCCGTGGACGAGTTTGCCAAGCTGCCCGGCATCGGGCGGAAGACGGCCTTGCGCTTGGTGCTGCATCTGCTGAAGCGCACGGAGGAGGAGGTGGAGTCGTTTGGCAACGCGGTCATCCGCTTGCGCAAGGAGATACGCTATTGCCGTGTGTGCCACAACATATCGGACACGGAGGTGTGCCAGCTGTGCGCCAACCCGGGGCGCGACCACGAGACGGTGTGCGTGGTGGAGAACGTGAAGGACGTGATGTCGGTGGAGAACACGCAGCAATACCACGGCCTTTACCACGTGCTGGGCGGGGTCATATCGCCCATGGACGGCGTGGGGCCGAAGGACCTGGAGATAGAGAGCCTGGTGGAGCGCGTGCCTCGCGAGGGCATTAAGGAGGTGATACTCGCCTTGAGCACGACCATGGAGGGCGACACGACCAACTTCTACATCTTCCGCAAACTGGCACCGCTCGGCGTGCGCATCACCACCATCGCCCGCGGGGTGGCCATCGGCGACGAGCTGGAATATGCCGACGAGGTGACCCTGGGCCGCTCCATCCTGAACCGGGTGGACTTCACCGGGACGTTCACCCCCCCGACCCCCTGAAGGGGGAGGGGCGGATCTGGGCATCCATCCGGCTATTCCGTATCAAAGTAATTTTAAAATTCCCCTTTAGGGGGAAGGGGGTAAAATATGAGAAAGGTTATCAACAAACTCACGCTGATTTATTATGGTTTTTACGTGCTGGCCATCGGGCTGGCGGCGATAGGGTATGCTTGTCTGTCGGGCAAACCGCCTTTGGTGGACGAGCACGGTTCGGCGGGCATTGCGCTCAGCTCGGCCTATATCGTGTTATTGGTGGCGAGCATACCATTGGCTCTTAAACTGTTCAGCATGAAAGTAAAGAAACTGGCTACCCGCGAGGACTTGGACGAGGAAACGAAAGCCGCCCGTTACCTGCCCTTGGCTGCTTGGAGGTTGGTGGCTATCGGGGCGGATTTGCTCATCGGCATCGCGTTGTTTTATGTGCTCGGTTCCCGTTCCATGATATACTGTGCCGCCATCGCCGCCGTTGCGCTCGTGTTCTGCAAGCCCTCGGAAGTGAAGGCAAGCAGCGAACTGAATGTATAATAGTTACGAGCTACTAATCACTAATCGTTAATCACTAATCACTAACATGCTGATTGCCGTAGATTTTGACGGGACTATCGTGACCCACGAGTACCCGAAGATAGGGAGGGAAATACCCTTTGCCATCGACACGCTGAAGCGGTTGCAAAGCGAGTTCCACCACCAGCTGGTGTTGTGGACCATGCGCGACGGTAAGGAACTGGACGAGGCCGTGGAGTATTGCCGCGCCCGGGGGCTGGAGTTCTACGCCGTCAATGCCAGCTATCCGGAGGAAGTGTTCGAACCGGGCATGTCGCGCAAGGTGAACGCCGACCTTTTCATCGACGACCGCAGCCTGGGCGGACTGCCCGACTGGGGGGTCATCTACCGCATGATTGCCGAGGACCGTTGCTTCGAGCAGCCGGACAACATCCTCCAGGGCGAACGCCCGAAGAAGAAAGGCTTGTTCGGGCGGTTCAAGTGAGTGCAATGTTCAAATGAATAAGCCGCTTATGTCCATAGAAACCATCCGCCTGCGTGCCTGCGAGCCGGAAGACCTGGATTTGCTCTACCGTTGGGAGAACGACCCCGCCTATTGGTGTGGCGACGAGCTGCGCACGCCTTATTCGCGGTATGTGTTGAAGCAGTTCATCCTCCGCGCCGGGCAGAGCGTGTACGAAAGCCGGCAGATGCGCTTCATGGCCGTGAGGGAGGCGGACGGGCTCACGGTGGGGGTCGTGGATTTGTACGACTTCGACCCGCACAACAGCCGGGCCGGGGTGGGCATCCTGATTGACCAGCCTTATCAAGGTCGGGGGCTGGCCACGGCAAGCCTGCTGGCCGTGCGGCGTTATGCCTTCGACCACCTGCGCCTGCACCAGCTCTATGCGCACATTGCCGTAACCAACGTGGCCAGCCTGCGTGTGTTCGAAAAGGCAGGCTTCACCCGCACCGCCCTGCTGCGCGACTGGATGAAACGGGGGGATGCCTTCGTGGACGTGGCGGTGATGCAGGTTTTGGAACGCAAATGACGCGAACAGCGCCATTTTTTGCGGTCTTTCACTCTCCTATCTTCAGTTCATCCACCAAATCGCGGCTGTTCATGCTTTCTTCGCCATGCTTGCTGGCGGCTGTATCGCCTGCCAGGCCATGGTAGTACACGCCTGTTGCGGCGGCTTGTTCGCCGTTGTACCCACGGGCGAGCAATCCGGCGAGCAGCCCGGTCAGCACGTCGCCGCTGCCGCCTTTGGCCATGCCGGGGTTGCCGGTGGAATTGAAGCGGATGCGTCCGTCGGGCATCACTACCATGGTGTGTGCCCCCTTCACCACCACGACCGACTGTAGCCGGGCTGCCAATGCGCGGGTCTTTTCTATTTTCTCCTTTTCATCGTTCCAATGACCGATCAGCCGCCGCAACTCGCCTAAGTGCGGGGTGAGGATGGAGCCGGGCGGGATGCGTTCGAACCACTCGTTGTGTCGTGCCAGGATGTTCAGCGCATCGGCATCGAGCACCATCGGCACAGTGGCGGCCTGCAACAGCTGCTCGAATGCCGCGACCGTCTCGTCGGCCATACCCAGCCCGCAACCTATGCCGATGGCGCGGTATCGGGCGAGTTGTCCGGGCAAGGTGGAGAAGCAATCTGCCGGGTCTAAGCTCAACATGGCCGATGGAAACGACACATTCAACGCCACAGCACCTTGCATGGGCACATGGGCCGTGACCAATGCGCAACCCGAGCGTAATGCGCCTCCTACGGCCAACACCGCCGCTCCCATCATGCGGGCGGATCCGCATACCAGGAGGGCGTGACCGTAATCGCCTTTGTGGGAGAAAAGCGCACGTTTCCGCAGCAACGTCTCCACATCCGCCTTTGTGGTATAGGCATAAGGGGTGGCCGTCCATCCCGGATAGGCGGGCGACAGGCCGATGGACAGCACGTGCAGCTGTCCGCAGCAATCCCCCGCCTCGGGCAGCAGCATGGCCAGTTTGGGGCATTCGAGGGCGAGCGTGTGGGTAGCGTGCACGATGCGGGCGGGGTCGTTGCTCCACTCCGTGGCCATGCCCGAGGGGAGGTCGATGGATATCACGTCGTTGGGCAGGCGGTTCAGTGCCGGGATGAACGATGCCAATGGTTCTTTCAATCCACCCCGCACGCCAGTGCCGAGGAGCGCGTCCACCAATACGGTTTCCTGCGGTTGCTGCAAGGCTTCTTCGGGTGTCACTCGCCGCACATGGGCGGGCAGGCGTTCCAAGTTGGCGCGGCATTCTTCCGTCATATCTTCCGATGGAAAGGGCATGCACACGCTGCATGTGTATCCATCGAGGGCGAGCAGGCGGGCCACGGCCAACCCGTCACCCCCGTTGTTGCCCTTGCCGACGAGGAAGAGCAAGGGGCGGCTTCGCTTGATGTAGGTCTTAAACCAATCGGCGATGGCCTTGGCCGCCCGCTCCATGAGGTCGATGGAAGCGATGGGTTTCATTTCCATCGTGAAGCGGTCGGCTTCCTTGATTTGTGTTCCGGTGAGGATGTTCATAGGGAGAGAAGTAGTAGTAAAATAGACACAGAGCCGCACAGAGTTTTATCCGTGCCTCATCTTAAGGAAGAGCACACATAACCCTGAGGATGTGTCAAAATGGGATTTAGCACACGGATAACACGGATTATACAGATTATCACAGATTTCTTATTTCAACAATCCTTGACAATCAATGATATTTAAATCCGTATAAATCCGTCTTATCTGTCTCATCCGTGTTCTCTCTTATTTTGACACACCTCCCCATTGGCTACCATCGTCTGCCTCAAGCGACTTAAGCCCCCACACCCTGTGTTGGGGCAAGCTATGTGTATTTTTTTATTAAATGTACAAAGAGAAAGAGCTATCCGTGCTTTGTGTCCATCAAAACACGTCACCGTGCGGCGGCTATCATGTCCGTCCCGGCATACAGGTAGATGTCCACCCGACGGTTTTGCGCCCGTCCTTCGGGCGTGTCGTTGCTGGCTATCGGGTCGGCGAAGTTGCGTCCTCCCGAGGCGGTTATCCGTTTGCCGTCCACGCCTTGCGCCGTCAAGGTGCGCACCACGGCAGCTGCCTGCTTGCGCGATGTCTGCTGGTTGCCTTCCAGCGTGCCCACGTTGTCCGTGTGACCGTACACCATTAGGCACACGTCCGGATGTTCCCGCAGCACGCCAGCCAAGCCTGCCAGCAGCGTCTGGGCATCGGCACGCAAGGCATCCGTGGCAGGGTCGAACGAGGCATCCGTGCCCAGCACGATGCGTAAGGCTTTCAACCCGTTGGCATCGGTAAAACTATCTACTTGCGCCCCATCGAGCGAGGCCACTTGTGCCGCGATGCCGTCCATTTGCCGGCTGATGGCGGCATTGGCACGAGGCGATACGGCATCCGCTCCCGGTGCGCCGATGACCAGGGGGCGGGCATATTCCGCCGTGGCGTCGGTTTGTTCGCGGGTGGTGGTTTCAGCCGAGGTTTTCGCCGTGCGGCTCATGGTGCGGCAGCCCGTGGCCAACAATCCTATGGCCAGCGATGCGATAATCAATACGTTTTTCTTCATAATTAAGATATTGTCCGAATAGGCAGACAAAAATACGCATTTTTTGCGTATCCCATTCAAAAAAGCAACTTTCGGGTCGCATACGCCGGGCAAGTATTGTACATTTGCATCGTCATTCAAACATTAAAGTAGATGGAAACAAAAGAACAAAACGGAGCCATGGGGCGTGTAATGGTGCTTTTTGAAGTGAAGCCCAAGTCGGAAGGGAAAGAAGAATATTTTAAGCTGGCAGCGGCTTTGAAGGCCGAGCTGGTCAAGATACCGGGATTTATCCGGGTGGAGCGTTTTGCGAGCCTCGGCGAGGAAGGCAAGCTGTTAAGCCTTTCCGTGTGGGAAAGCGAGGAAGCCGCCGCTGCGTGGCGTAACCACGTCGGCCACCGCGACAGTCAGAGGCAGGGGCATGACACTTTGTTTGAGCATTACCGCATATCGGTGGCCACCGTGCTCCGTGAATACACGCGCGATGACCGCAGTCAAGCTCCGGAAGATTCAAACCTGTTCATGGAGTCATCACCATGCAACCGCAATCATCATTGAATTACGAGCGCATCGCCCGCGCCATCCGCTTCATCCGGGAGCACCGGCGCGAGCAGCCCCGTCTGGAAGAGGTGGCGGAGCATGTCCACATGAGCGTGTATCACTTCCAGCGCACGTTCCGGGAGTGGGCGGGCACGTCGCCCAAGCAGTTCCTGCAATATCTCAATGTGGAGCACGCCAAGCGTGTGTTGCAAGAGACGCACGCCTCGCTTGCCGACACGGCGGAAGAGGTGGGTCTTTCGGGCACGGGCAGGCTGCACGACCTGTTCGTCCGCATCGAGGGGATGACTCCCGGTGAATGGAAGAACGGTGGTGAACACCTCGACATCCGTTACAGCCGGGCGGAAAGTCCCTTCGGCGAGGTGCTGGTGGCCTCCACCGACAAAGGCATCTGTTGGTTGGAATTTGCCGATGAAAACGGGAAAAATCTTGCCCGCCTGAGGGAGAAATTCCCCCGCGCCCGTTATACCCAAGCCAGGGACGAGCGGCAACAGGCCGTCCTTTCCATTTTCGCCCGCAACCGGGACAATCTGGAGGAGATAAAACTCCACCTGAGGGGTACGGACTTCCAGTTGCAAGTGTGGCAGGCCTTGCTCCGCATCCCTTTGGGCGGGTTGGCCACCTACGGCGACATCGCGGCGCACATCGGTCACCCGACGGCCTGTCGGGCGGTGGGTACGGCGGTGGGCGACAACCCCGTGGCCTACCTGATACCCTGCCACCGCGTCATTCGCGCCACCGGCGAGTGGGGACCTTACCGCTGGGGCGAGACCCGCAAGACGGCCATCATCGGCTGGGAAGCCGCTCGGCGGAAGCAAAAGCAGGGGCAACTCGGATAAATCTTACCTCTATTTCGGACGTTTTTACCTGTAGGTCCGCCTTGTGCAGCCTATCTTTGCAAAGGATAGGAAGTGTGGGGTGAAAATGGATTTTCCGTACCTGCGGAAATAAAATTCCGTCCGTGCAGAAATGAAATTCCCTCGGTACGAAAAAAGGTGAAGGTAGAAAGGTAAAAGTAGAAAGCCACAATCTGCGTTCATCTGTGCCATCTGCGGGAAACAATAGGGGTGAAAGTAAGAAGTATAAAGGCAAAAGATAAAGCTGCCATCTGCGTAAATCCGCGCCATCTGCGGGAAACAACCAATCCGTGTATTCCGTGTGCTAATCTGAAATCCGAAATTTAAAATCTAAAGATATCCTTCGATGAAAACGACCTCCTTTCTGAAGTCCGGTTCGTTGGCTCTTGTGGCGACCGGGCTGTTGACTGCCTGCCAAGACGGGCACGACCAGCGTCCCAACATTATCGTCATCTTGGCCGATGACTTGGGCTATTCCGACCTCGGCTGCTACGGCGGCGAGATACAGACCCCCAACCTGGACCGCCTGGCCGAGGAGGGGATGCGCTTCAGCCGCTTTTACAATTGCAGCCGCAGTTGCCCCACGCGGGCATCCCTGCTCACCGGGTTGTACCAGCACCAGGCCGGCATCGGGCGCATGACGTTCGATGCCCATTTGCCCGGCTACCGGGGTCAGTTGTCCGACCATGCCGTCACTATAGCCGAAGTACTGCGAGAGAGTGGCTACCGCACCGGCATGGTGGGCAAGTGGCATGTGGCGGAGACACCGTTGCAACCCGACCAGCGCGACTGGCTCAACCACCAGGTGTACCATCCTGCCTTTGCCGACAAGGCTTGCTATCCCACCCACCGGGGCTTCGACGACTACTACGGCATCATTTACGGTGTGGCCGATTACTTCGACCCGTTCAGCTTGGTGCATGGCGACGAGCCGGTGCGCGACGTGCCCGACGATTATTATATCACCACCGCTTTCAGCGACTCGGCGGTGGCTTACGTCAACCGGTATGCACGGGGCGACAAGCCGTTTTTCCTCTACCTGTCCTACACCGCGCCCCATTGGCCGCTCCACGCCCTGCCCGAGGACATTGCGAAGTACGAAAACACCTACCGGGCAGGTTGGGATGCCACGCGCGAGCAACGCTACGAACGCATGGAGCAGTTGGGCATCCTGGGCGATGCGGGACACGCCCTTTCCCCCAGACCGTTCGAGGGCAGTTGGGACGAAAACCCAGACCGCGAATGGGATGCACGTGCCATGTCCGTACATGCCGCCATGGTGGACCGCATGGACCAGGGGATAGGGCAGCTGGTGGAAGCCTTGAAGGCGAACGGGCAGTATGACAATACGCTCATCCTTTTCCTTTCGGACAACGGATGCAGTCCCGAGGTGTGCCAGAACTTCGTGCCGGGCGATAACGACCGCCCTGACCGCACACGCGACGGGCGGGAAATCATTTATCCCAAGCACAAGGAAGTCCTGCCCGGGCCGGAGACGACCTTTGCCTCGCTCGGGGCGGAGTGGGCCAACGTGGCCAACACCCCCTTCCGTTACTGGAAAGCGCGCGAATACGAGGGCGGCATCTGCACCCCGCTCATCGCCCATTGGCCGCAGGGCATCGCGCAGCCCACAGGGAGCATCACCGCCGAGCCGGGACACGTGATGGACATCATGGCCACCTGTATCGACTTGGCCGGAGCCACCTATCCTGTCGAGTACGGCGGGCGCGACATCATCCCCCTGGAAGGGAAAAGCCTGGCACCCATCTTCCGCACCGGCACGCGCGACGGACATGCATACATCGGTTTCGAGCATTTCGGCGAGAAAGCCCTCATCGGGCGCGACGGCTGGAAAATCGTGAAACAGGTCGGCGAGAACCAAGAATGGGAACTGTACGACCTGAACACCGACCGCACCGAGCTGCACGACCTGGCCGCCACCCACCCCGACAAAGTGGCGGAAATGGAAAAGCAATACAATGCTTGGGCAGAACGCTGCCTGGTAGTACCCGCACCGAGATAAAGAGAGGAGAGGCAAGAAGGTAAGAGGTAAGAAGCAAGTTCAAGGCCAACGGCCTTGCAGCGTTCAGCGTAGGGCAACGCCCTACGGACTGTAGGGGCGAAAAATCTTTCGCCCGTCAGCATTCATCTGCGGAAACTAATCTATAATCTGAAATTCAAAATATTCCATAATGAAAACAACTTCTTTTCTGAAGTCCGGTTCATTGGCTTTGGCGGCGACTGGCCTGCTGACCGCCTGCCAAGAGGAGCGGGACGAGCGTCCCAATGTCATCGTCATCCTGGCCGACGACCTCGGCTATGGCGATGTGAGCGCCTATGGCAGCACAACCATCCATACGCCCAATATCGACCGCCTGGGCAATGAAGGAGTCAAGTTCACCAACGGCTATGCCACCTCCGCCACCTCCACGCCGAGCCGTTATGCTTTGATGACCGGCATGTACCCGTGGAAGAACGAGCAGGCCAAAATTCTGCCCGGCGATGCCCCGCTCATCATTTCGGAGGCTCAATACACCTTGCCCAAGATGATGCGGGCGGCTGGCTACGCGACGGGGGCTGTCGGCAAGTGGCACTTGGGCATGGGAGCCGGCCAGGTGGACTGGAACAAGCCGGTGACACCCGGTGCCCGGGAGATAGGCTTCGACTATTCGTGCCTCATTGCCGCTACGAACGACCGTGTGCCCACCGTGTATGTGGAGAACGGCCAGGTGGTCGGCCTTGACCCCGCCGACCCCATCCAGGTGAGTTATGAACACAACTTCGAAGGCGAACCCACGGCTTTGACCCATCCCGAATTGTTGCGGATGCAATGGTCGCACGGGCACAACCAGTCCATTGTGAACGGCATTCCCCGCATCGGCTATATGAAAGGGGGCGAAAAAGCCCGATGGAAAGACGAGGACATGGCCGACTATTTCGTGGGCAAGGTAAAAGGTTTTTTGTCCGAAAACAAGAGCCGCCCGTTCTTCCTGTATTTCGGGCTGCACCAGCCCCACGTGCCCCGCACCCCGAACGGGCGTTTCGTGGGTAGCACCACCATGGGACCGCGGGGCGATGCCATCGTGGAGGCCGACTGGTGCGTGGGGGAAGTCGTCGCCCACCTGGATAGCTTGGGATTGTTGGAGAATACGCTTATCGTGTTTACCAGCGACAACGGCCCGGTGCTGAACGATGGCTACCAGGACGGTGCTGTTGAGATGCTGGGCAACCACGACCCCCGGGGCGGATTGCGTGGAGGAAAATACAGCCTGTTCGATGCCGGGACGCACGTGCCGTTTTTCGTGTATTGGAAAGGGCACATCCGCCCGGTGGTGTCGGATGCCCTCATTTGTCAGATGGACCTGTTTGCCTCTTTGGCCACGTTGGTAGAACGGCCGTTGAGCGATGAGGAAGCCTGCGACAGCCAGGACCTGCTGCCCGTTTTGCTGGGCGAAAGCGTCCAAGGGCGCGATGAGTTGATAGTCGAAGCGCAAGGCAAATTGGCTATCCGTCAAGGCGACTGGATATTGCTGCCTCCTTATGGCGGTCCGGTCACCAACCTCACCGGCAACGAGCTTGGCAACATGCCCGACTTTACCTTATATAATATGAAAGACGACCCGGCGCAAATCACCAACGTCGCCTTGCAGCATCCCGAGGTCGTGGAAGCATTGAAGTCCCGTTTCTTCACCCTGACCAAAGGGTATTACAAAGCCGAGGTAGAAGAAGTGGAATTGCAATGATGGGCGGGTAGGGGCGCAAAATGGTGAATGAATGCCCGCATCTTGCCAGATGTTAACACCAAACTCACGTAGGAATTAGCCAGTTTCGCCTGATGGCTGCGAGCAAAAGTAGAGACGTCACCCCTGTGGTGTCTCTTTTTTTGCATCATCCGGCGAAATTTTGTGGAGGCAACGAGACGCCACAGGGGTGACGTCTCTACAGAAAACAATCAGAAACTATAGAAAACCGAACAGGAAACTATAGGACGTTGGTCAGGAAACTATAGGACGATGACCAAGATACTATAGTTTGTTTTCGGGTTTGCAATAGGACATTCGATGCTGGGCAAGAATATATTAAGGCGAAAAACGGTCAAATGTTAACAAAGAAACTATAGGACGATGGTCAGGAAACTATAGGACGTTGGTCGGGAAACTAGTAGGGGAATTCAATTGACAGTTGATAGTTGACAATTGACAGTGCCGGGGCGGACATGCTTCCCTTCTTTCAGAGGAACGCGAAAAACTGCAAAGCCCCCTTTAGGGGGTTGGGGGGTTATCCAAGGCCAACGGCCTTGGGGCGTTCAGCGTAGGGCAACGCCCTACGGAAAAAGGTGGCACGCTGTAGAGACAAGGCATGCCTTGTCTCGGAATGGATTTTCCTTGCATTCATCTGTGAGGGAAGACAAGGCATGCCTTGTCTCTACAGCAAGGTCGGTGCAAAGGTAGAAAAAATGCGGCAAACAGGATGGTGGAATTCCTCTTATCTCGGAAAACATGCTGGCATCTGACATCCTAAATCCTCTCCCCATCGGGTAAATTTGTCTTATTCTCCTGCACAGGTTTCCCCAAGGTGCGAGAAATGCGTTGTTCTGGCTGTCGCTGGACAAAAACGCTATTTTTCTACATAATTTTCCACTCGAATATGTTGCATGGACAAGTATCTTTGCCCATGGAATTTTCAGTATAAACTCAATATCGGTCTCGATATTGTTTCTTAAATGCTAAAAAATGAAAAAGAGATTCATTTTACCGTTAGGATTGCTTTTCGCAATCGCCACCGTGAAGGGGGCAGATGTACCACGCCCCGAGTATCCCCGTCCACAGTTCGAACGTGCCGAATGGGTCAATTTGAATGGCACATGGAGTTTTGACTTCGACTTCTCCAAAAGTGGCATGGAACGTTCCTTATTTAATAGTAAGGGATTGGAACAGTCCATTACCGTGCCGTTTTGCCCCGAAAGTCCGTTGTCGGGTATCGGTTACACCGATTTCATTCCCGCCGTGTGGTATCAGCGCACCCTGTCCGTCCCGGCCGAATGGGCTGGCAAGCGGGTGCTTCTCAACTTTGGAGGCGTGGATTACAAATCCGTCATTTTTATCGATGGAAAGGAAGTTTTTACCCATTATGGAGGTTCTTCTTCGTTCTCGGTGGACATTACCGATTACGTGACCCCGGGGGCAAACAATAACCTGGTGGTGTATGCCGAAGACGATTTGCGTTCGCAGTTGCAGACGGCCGGGAAGCAGTCGCGTCGCTTGTATGCGTATGAATGCTTCTACACCCGCGTGACGGGCATCTGGCAGACCGTATGGATGGAAGCCGTGGCCAAGGGCGGTTTGAAGGACTGCCGCATCACGCCCGACCTGGACAACAAGCAATTCATTTTCGAGCCCACTTTTTATGATTTGGACCGCAACGCCCGTTTCCAGGTGCGTGTGTTGGATGGCGGCAAGACGGTGTTCTCGCAGCAAGTGGCGGCGGGTAACGGCACCTTTGTCCCGGCCAAGTTGAAGAAAGTGAAAACATGGTCGCCCGAGTCGCCTTTCTTATATGATGTGGAATTTTCCGTGCTGGATGCGGACGGGCAGGTCATCGACCGGGTGAAGGCGTATGCCGGTATGCGCAAGGCGGAAGTGCGGGGCAATGTGTTCTACCTGAACAACGAACCGTATTACCAGCGGTTGGTGCTCGACCAAGGGTATTATCCCGACGGGCAGTGGACCGCTCCGACCGACGAGCAGTTGAAGCGCGACATCGAGTTGGGCAAGAAGTGCGGCTTCAACGGGGCACGCCTGCACCAGAAGGTGTTCGAACAACGCTACCTGTACTGGGCCGACAAGCTGGGTTACCTCACGTGGGGCGAGTCGGCCAGCTGGGGCATGGACTGGACTTGTCCCCTTGCCGCGCGCAACATGTTGACCGAATGGGAAGAAAGCATCAACCGCGATTACAACGCACCTTCCATCGTGGCGTGGTCGCCGCTCAACGAATGCTGGAAGGATGATGTGAACGGACAACGTGCCCGCCTGACCAACGACCTGTATTTCGCCGCCAAGCGGCTGGACCGCACCCGTCCGGTGGCTACGGTCAGCGGGGGATTCCATACGGGATTTACCGACATCTACACGGAACATACCTACGAACAAGACCCGGTGAAGCTGTACGAACAGCTGGAACTCGATGAAAACGGTCTGCCCTACTGGCGCAGGCACGACCAGAGTGCACCGTGGCACGAAGGGCAAGCCTACATGATTGACGAGTTCGGCGGCATCAAGTGGATGAAGGAAATGAAAGCACCCGAAGTGAGCACCGAAGAAAACTTCTGGGGCTACGGGGCACCGCCCAAAACCATCGAAGAATTCTACCAACGGCTGGAAGAACAGGTGAACGTCATCCTGAGCCTTGACCACATCGCCGGTTTCTGCTACACGCAGATTGTGGATGTGGAACTGGAAAAGAACGGCATCTACACCTACGACCGCGCGGAAAAGTTCGACATGGAACGCATCTATAAAATATTCAGCAAACCACGCGAACAAGCCAAGCAGGAAGTAGCCGAAATGCTCAAAGCAAGGGGGAAATAGCGGGGTAGCTACGAGCTACGAGCTACAAGCTACGAGTAACAAGGCCAACGGCCTTGTGGCATTCAGCGTAGGGCATCGCCCTACGGCACATGTTGCAGGGCAATTTATGGGTTATAGGGCATCGCCCTACGGCACATGTTGCAGGGCATTTATGGGTTATAGGGCATCGCCCTACGGCACATGTTGCAGGGCAATTTATGGGTTATAGGGCATCGCCCTACGGCACATGTTGCAGGGCAATTTACGGGTTATAGGGCATCGCCCTACGGTCACAAGTAGCGGATAGCGAAAACCTCAGAGCATACGACTTGTAGCCCGTAACCCGTAGCTGAAAAAACGAATGATCCGCTCCGTGCTTTCGGAGGTTGTATGAAAACCGCGACCTATGTCGCCGTCATTTCGAACGAAGTGAGAAATCCCATTCTACAAAATGCAGATTTCTCCCGCCGGTCGAAATGACGAAAATGTCATGGAATGTGTGGGGTTCACACAATCTCTTCGGGCAAGGGCGATCAGATATAAACAACTTCATTTATTCATTTTTTAAAAATTACAAGCATGAAAAAGACTTATTTACTCATGGCATCTCTCCTTATGGCAGGAGGTGCGGTTGCTCAGTTGCAACCCAATGTCGGTGGTGAATTGACAGCTCTTCTCCCCGACGGAGTGACGGCCAACATCGACCAGACCAAAATGTTCCAGACGGCCAAGAACCTCACGGTGGCCGGTTCGCCTGAAAAAGGCTATTATGCGTTCTTCGCCGCTTCGGATGCCGACCACGGTGAAGAATTGTGGGTAACGGACGGCACGGTGGATGGCACGCACATGGTGAAGGACATCAATCCCGGCGTGGCATCGTCGGGTGTAAACTGGCTTACCCGTTTTAACGACAAGGTGGTGTTCTCGGCTATGGAAAGTGACGGGATGGGTTCTCAATTGTGGATTTCAGACGGTACGGAAGAAGGCACGTTCATGGTAAAGCAAATCCATGAGTTTGGCAATGCCGATCCCAAGGGCTTTTGCCAGTTGAACGAAAGCCAGTTTGTGTTCTTTGCCACGGACTTCGAAAGCGAACAGAAGTATGGTGCGCCGCAGCAATGGCTGTGGGTGAGCGATGGTACGGAAGAAGGTACCGCGCTGGTGGCAGAAGTGGATTCCAAGTATCCGGGCACTGAAAACCTGGACCACCGCTATGGTGCCACGGTACGCTCGGGCCGCAAGGTGTTCTTCAAGGGCGATGCAGCCGACAAGACCGGCCGCACCTACGGCGAAGAACTGTGGGTGACCGATGGCACGCCTGCCGGTACGTTCATGGTGAAGGACATCAACGAACAATTGAATACGAACGATAGTGTGAACATGAGCACGAACAGTGGTGCCATCAGCTACATCATGAATGTGGAAAACAAGGGGGTATTCTTCAAGGCCTGGTCGTTGGAAAGCGGCAACGAGCCTTGGTTCTCCGATGGCACGGAAGCCGGTACGTATGAAATATACGACACTAATCCTACCAAGAACGCGGAAACCGGCAATGGCAATGGCGGTGGCGTGACCATGGTAGGGGAAATCTACAAAGGCCAGGTGCTTTTCCGTGGCTATCAAGAAGCAACGGGTATCGAGCTTGGGGTGACCACCTGCGAAAAGGGCAACTTCCGCCAGTTCGACATCGCTACTTTAGCACCGAGCAACGAACACAGCTCGTTCCCCGACCACGGCGTGGTGTTCGATGACCGCTACATGTTCTGCGCAAATCCGGGAACGGATCCGAACATCGAAGGACATTATGGCGGTGAACTGCACTGGTTCGACAATGAAAAGGTACAACTGCAATACGACTTCGCTCCGGGCACGGGTTGCGACTGGGTGAAGGAACTGACTGTGTGCGGCGGTAGCCTCTACTGGTGGAACGAAGGCAACATGGACGGCACAACAGCTACCGATACCAAACTGGTGCGCTTGAATGCTTGGGATGCCGTGCCGGAAATCATCACGAACATCGATGCCGGTGGCGACAAAGTCTCTACTTTGCGTAACATGAACGGCAGCCTGCTCTTCACCTCCAAGGTCAACAACCAGGTATATTGCTACACCTACCGTCAGGAAGGGTATGACCCCAACAAAAACCCCGATGTGATGGAACCTACGTATGGTGATGAACAGTCGGCCGTAGAAGGTGTGGAAGCCGATGCCATCGAGTTTGCCACCTACCCGAATCCGGCTGTGGATGCCTTCCGTGTCAAAGGTCTCGACGCTACCAGCTTTGACTTGCGCATGTACGATATGAACGGTCGCCTTGTACGCAGCATCGACAACATGGGCATTGGTGTCAAAGTTGATGTGTCCGACCTGCCCGCCGGCCGCTACGAAGTTACCGCCACGGCTGAAAAGACCGGCACGGTATCGGCCAGCTTGATAGTGAACAAGTAAAATGGATTTACCTCACCCCTAATCCCTCTCTTTGGGGAGGTTGTGTGGAAAGCGCGCAACAAGCCCGCCGTCATTTCGACCGTAGGGAGACACGAAGTTGAGCGTAAGCTAAATCCTTCTCTACAACGCACCAAAAGCGGCTCTGAGATTTCTCGCTGCGCTCGAAATGACGAAAACAGCATGGAAATAGGGCTTTTTACACAGCCTCGTGAAGGAGAGGGGAATACCCCGAAACAAATCCGCCGTCATTTCGACCGTAGGGAGAAATCCTCCAAGTCCACGGTGAGATTTCTCGCTGCGCTCGAAATG
>CASFUX010000099.1 GCA_949297975.1 uncultured Bacteroidales bacterium | reverse complement strand
CAACTATTCCCTTGGGAAATTTTCCTTTTCCTGGGCGAGCAGGTCTTCATCCAATTCGTGCAGTTTTTTCTGACAGAAGGCGATAAGTTCTGAAGCCCGTTTCACTTTCGCTTCCATCACGTCCATGCTCACGTCTTCATTGCTTTCCAGAAAGGCAAGGATGGACTCCAGTTCATCCGCCGCTTGAGTGTATGATTTTATCTTTGCCATTTGCAGTTACCAGTTACAGAGTTACAGCCTAAAGTCAGTCTTCCGAGAAGTGCACCAGCACATGCCGGTACGAGTTGAATATCTTTGATTTGGACACGTAGCCCACGTAGCGTTTTTCATCGTCCACCACGGGCAGGTTCCAAGCTCCCGTGTCCTCGAACACCTGCATCACTTTCTCCATCGGCAAGTGTTGGTTGATGACGGCGGGCGGCGATATCATCAGCTGCCCCACCGTGAAGCGGTCGTACAGTTCGGGACGGAACATGATGTTGCGCACCTCATCCAGCAGCAGCACGCCCAGCAGTTCCCGCGTATTCGGGTCCACCACCGGGAAGATGTTGCGCTTCGACTTCGAAATGACCTTCACCAGCTCGCCCAACGTCATGTCGGGGTTCAGTTCGGAGAGGTCCGTCTCTATCACGTTTTCCATCTTCAGCAAGGTGAGTACCGCCCGGTCCTTGTGATGCGTGAGCAGTTCGCCCTTCTGCGCTAACCGCATGGCATACAGGCTGTGCGGTTCGAACAGCATAATGGTGATATACGAAACGACCGACACAATCATCAACGTCATGAACAAGTTATACCCTCCGGTAAGTTCCGCAATGAGGAAGATGCCGGTAAGCGGCGCATGCATCACGCCCGACATCAGGCCGGACATGCCCGCCAAGGCAAAGTTGGCCTCAGGCACCACGATGCCGAACGAATTGAAAATGCGTGCCACCACAAAACCCGTGAGGCATCCCACATAAAGCGACGGAGCGAATATCCCCCCTACCCCGCCAGCCCCGTTGGTCGCCGCCGAAGCGAATATCTTGAAGAAGATTATCAATATCAGGTAAGCACACAGCACCCACGTCACCTGGGCATAGTCGGCAAAGAAGCTGTGGTCGGTCAACGCCTCGGCCTCGCCGTTGAGCAGGGCCTCGATGGTGTCATAGCCTTCGCCATATAGCGGCGGGAAGATGAATATCAGCAGGCTCAGCATCGCCCCGCCGAAAAGCAGCTTGAGCCACGGGCTTTTCAACTTGCGGAAAATGCCTTCCAGGAAATTCATTCCCCTGGTGAAGTACAACGAAACCAGCCCGCAAATAATGCCCAGCAGGATGAGGAACGGGATGCGCTCGATGGCAAACGGCTCGTAGGCGGAGAAGTGGAACATGAATGCATCGCCCGCAAAGATGTAGGACATCGCCGTGGCCGTAACCGACGATATGAGCAGCGGCACCACCGAGGTCATGGTCATGTCGAGCATGAGCACCTCCAGCGTGAACACCAGCCCGGCTATCGGGGCTTTGAAGATGCCCCCCACCGCACCGGCCGCACCGCAGCCCACCATCAGCATCAGGGTCTTCTGATCCATTTTGAAGAATTTCCCCAAATTGGAACCGATGGCCGAGCCGGTCAGCACAATCGGGGCTTCTGCCCCCACCGAACCGCCGAACCCGATGGTAATGGAACTGCCCACCAACGAACTCCACACGTTGTGCAGCTTCAGGATGCTCTTCCGCTGCGAAATGGCATACAGGATGCGCGTCACCCCGTGGCTGATGTCGTCCTTCACGATGTAACGCACGAACAACGATGTAATGGCGATGCCCACAATCGGGTAAAGCAAGTACCAATAGTTCACCTCGTCGCCATCCAGGCTCACGGCCAGCAGCTGCTGTATGAAATGGATGGCCGACTTCAGCACATACGCCGCCACCGCGGCAAGCACCCCCACCACGAAACTAAGCAAAATGATGAAATGACGCTGCTTGATGTGAGCCTCGCGCCACGCTATCATGTTCCTGTACCAATCGCTTCGCATGATGTATGAAGTTACGTGTTAATGAGTTACAAGCTACAAGTGCCATGCGGCACACAAGCACGGAAGCCTCGGATGCTACGACTTGTAGCTCGTAGCTCCTACACTCCTTTTCCTTTTATTATCACTTCCAACGTGAACAACAATATCTTCGCATCCGTCTTCAGCGACATGTTGTCCATATATATAATGTCATAGTTGAGCCGTTCCACCATCTTGTCCACCGTGTCGGTATACCCTATCCGGATGGGACCCCACGAGGTCAGTCCCGGCCGCACCCGGTACACCAGGCAGTAATACGGGGCACGTTCCACAATCTGGCGGATGTAGTATTCACGTTCGGGGCGGGGACCCACGATGCTCATCTCGCCCCTCAGGATGTTCCAGAACTGGGGCAGCTCGTCCAGCCGGTAGCGGCGCAGCACATGCCCCACCCTGGTCACCCGCTTGTCCACCGGGCTGCTCAGGCGCGGGGTGCCTTCCCGCTCCGCATCCACATACATGGTACGGAACTTGATGATGCGGAACGGCCTGCCATACCGCCCGATGCGTTCCTGGAAATAAAACACCGGCCCGCGCGAGTCGCACTTAATCCACACGGCCAACAACAAAAACAACGGGGAAAGCACCAACAAGGCCAGCAGCGAACACGTGAGGTCGAAGAAACGCTTCACACATGCCTCCCAGTCCTTCATGCTCGACGATGTGATGCTCACCAACGGGCTTACCCCCAGCTCCGTCATCCGCACGCCGCCAATCAGGATGTCATACGAACTGGGCACGAAGCGGATGCTGACCCCGTATTGAAACAGCGAATTGAGCAGGGAGAACAGTTGCTTCTCGTCGCAATGGTCCAGCGCGATGACCACGTCCTGCACATCCTGGTCGCGCACGATGGAATCCAGGCGGTTCAGCCCGCCCAAGATGTCGCCATGTGGCACCGTGCGTTCCTCGGCCACGTGCCCCACCACCTTGTACTCGGGCATGCGATGCGCTATTTCCTGCGCTATCCGGCGTGCGCTCTCGCCCGTGCCCACCACGATGCTGCGTATGCCCCAACGCCCCGACCGGTAATTGCGCCACACCAGCCAGCACACCACCGCCCGGAACGCATACGTCACCACAAACAACAGCACGAACAGCACCAGCAGCGACCAATAATAATATTGATAGGACACCACCACGTCATCGAGCAACAGCACGAAGAAGATAACCACCGCAATGATGCCCGACGACACGAACGAAGTCGGTATCAACTTCAGTTGCCGCTGCTTCTCCGGATACAGGTAAACGCCCGAAAGTGCGTTCACAAACAGGCAGCACAACGGGAACAGCACCAGGCTGGTGTAGAAATTATAATTGGGTACGAAAATTTGCAAGTCACCGAACACCGTCTCATCGCGCACCAAGCGGCGGAACGTCATGAACAACGTCCACACAATCAAGGCCGAAAGAACATCAACGCCCATGTACACCCACCGAAGCTGCCGTTTCCCCATACCGATGCCTTTCCCGTTTACGGACGAATGATTTTAAACACGTTGCCCTTGTCAAGCTTGATGATGGACGACGGGGCGGGCAAATCCGTTTCCTCCCGGCGGAAGTCCACCACGTAGTCCACCGCCTCCTTGATGGCCTCCCCTATCTGGGCGAAGTTGGCCGGGGTCGGTTCGCCGCTCACGTTGGCCGACGTGGACACCACCGGACGGCGGAAACGTTCGCACAAACCTTTGGAAAAAGCCTCGCGCGTCACCCGGATGCCGATGGAACCGTCCTCGGCCACCAGGTTAGGTGCCAGGTTCTTCGCCTGCGGATAGATGATGGTCAGCGGCTTGTCGCTCACCTCGTCCAGCTCCCACGCCATGTCGGGCACCTCGTCCACATAAGCCTGCACCCGCGCCATGCTGTCCACCAGCACCAGCATCGACTTCGAGTCCGCCCGGTGCTTGATGGCATACACCCGCTTCACCGCCTCCTCGTTCGTCGCATCGCAGCCCAGCCCCCACACCGTGTCGGTGGGATACAGGATGACTCCTCCATTGCGGAGCACCTCCACCGCCTTTTTTATTTCCGATTGGATGTCCATATTCTTCCCTTCCGTTTCAAAGGGGCAAAGATAGTGAAAGGTGAGTGCAGTGGCAAATGAAAACCGCGTTTTCTATTTGACACTGCCGAACCGCATCCTATCTTATGAAAAGATAGCGAAAGGTGATAGTTCATCAGCATGATTTTCCCTTATCATCAGCATATGTTTTCCAAAACGTGAGCATATGTTTTCCCTTTTATGCTCACAAGTTTTATAACCCATAACTGTGGGTCGTATAACCCATAACTGTGAGTTATACAACCCATAACTGTGGGTCGTACAACCCATAACTGTGGGCAGTAGAACTTGTGCTCACGTTCAGGAAAACATCTGCCCGCAATTTACATTTTTTATTAGACAGAAAACGGAAAAACTTGTATCTTTGCACCGTCTTTGGCAAAAGGAACATTTTTGTTTACAAACAATTATAAATTTAACAGACATGTGCAAAATTGAAAAAATCGTTGCCCGTGAAGTGCTTGACTCAAGAGGCAACCCTACTGTGGAAGTAGACGTTATGTTGGAATGTGGAGTTATAGGCCGCGCTGCCGTACCGTCGGGTGCCTCGACGGGCGAAAACGAAGCCCTCGAACTACGCGACGGCGACAAGAAACGCTACTCGGGCAAAGGGGTGTTGAAGGCCGTTGCAAACGTGAACAACATCATCGGACCGGCCTTGGTAGGCATGAGTGCATTGGAACAGCGCACCATCGACCACAAGATGCTGGCCATGGACGGCACCAAGACGAAGTCTAACCTCGGTGCCAACGCCATCCTCGGCGTATCGCTGGCCGTGGCCAAAGCGGCTGCCGAATACCTCGGCCTGCCCCTCTACCGCTACATCGGCGGCACGAACACCTATACCCTGCCTGTCCCGATGATGAACATCATCAACGGCGGCTCGCACTCCGACGCTCCCATCGCCTTCCAGGAATTCATGATCCGTCCCGTGGGTGCTCCCACGTTCCGCGAAGGCCTGCGCTGCGGTGCCGAAGTGTTCCACGCACTCAAGAAAGTGCTGCACGACCGCGGCTTGAGCACGGCGGTGGGCGACGAAGGCGGTTTCGCTCCCACCTTGAACGGCACGGAAGACGCCCTCGAATCCATCATCAAGGCCATCGAACTGGCGGGCTACAAACCCGGCGTGGACGTGAAAATCGGGCTGGACTGCGCTTCGTCCGAATTTTATGAAAACGGCATCTACGACTACACGAAGTTCGAAGGCGACAAGGGTGCCAAGCGCACTTCCGCCGAACAGGCCGACTACTTGGCTGACTTGGTAGCCAAATACCCCATCGACTCCATCGAAGACGGTATGAGCGAAAACGACTGGGACGGCTGGAAACTGCTGACCGACAAACTGGGCGACAAGTGCCAGCTGGTGGGCGATGACCTCTTCGTGACCAACGTAGAATTCCTCCAAAAGGGTATCGAGCTGGGTTGCGCCAACTCCATCCTCATCAAGGTTAACCAAATCGGTTCGCTGTCCGAAACGCTCGATGCCATCGAAATGGCTCACCGCGCAGGCTACACCACTGTAACCTCGCACCGCTCGGGCGAAACGGAAGATGCCACGATAGCCGACATCGCCGTTGCCACCAACTCCGGCCAAATCAAAACCGGTTCGTTGAGCCGCTCCGACCGCATGGCCAAGTACAATCAGCTGCTCCGCATCGAAGAAGAACTGGGCGACCAAGCCGTATACGGTTACAAGAAAATACAACGCAAGAAATAAACCGTTGTTTGATAGATGAATGAAGAGAAGCCCGCCGGACACATCCGGCAGGCTTTTTTTCTTTCCCCGGTGCGGACAAAATGTCATGCCACATGCAGACAAAACTTACTATAGAAAGCGATCCGACTTACTATAGAAAGTTTGCCCCATACTATAGAAAGTTTTCGAAGCTTTTGGAGAAGGACGCGGGTGGATTTCCCATATCGAACCTTTGGTTTGGGAAACATCCCGGCAGGAAAAAGGGAAGAAATCCGTATCTTTGTCGCCCCATAGCAACTTACATTCACGCGCATGATAGTCTGCATAGCCGAAAAGCCCAGTGTGGCCCGCGACATAGCCGCGATACTCGGTGCCAACAACCGCCGGGACGGATACCTGGAGGGCAACGGTTACCAAGTGACCTGGACGTTCGGCCACCTGTGCGGCCTGCTCGAACCGCACGAGTATTCGCCCGACTGGAAGGCGTGGGCACTCAGCCGCCTGCCCATGATACCCGCCCGCTTCGGCATCAAGGTGATGGACGACAAGGGCGTACAAAAACAGTTCAACGTGATAGCGCAACTGGTGCGCGAAGCCGACGAGGTGGTGAACTGCGGCGATGCCGGGCAGGAGGGCGAGCTTATCCAGCGTTGGGTGTTGCAGAAGGCCGGGTGCAAGTGCCCGGTGAAGCGGTTGTGGATATCATCGCTCACGGAGGAGTCCATCCGCGAGGGGTTCGCCTCGCTGAAGCCCGCCAGCGACTACCAGCGGCTGTACGAGGCGGGGCTGTCACGCGCCATCGGCGACTGGCTGCTGGGCATGAACGCCACGCGCCTCTATACATTAAAATATGGACGCGACCGGCAGGTGCTCTCCATCGGACGGGTGCAGACGCCCACGCTGGCCCTCATCGTCAACCGGCAGCTCGAAATAGAGCACTTCAAGCCCGAGGCGTATTGGGAACTGAAAACCACGTACCGCGACACGGTGTTTGCCGCCTCGGCAGGACGTTTCGCCACCGTGGCCGAAGGGCAGGAAGCCCTGACCAAGGTAAAAGATGCCCCCTTCACCGTGACGGGCATCACCACGAAGCGGGGCACGGAGTCCGCTCCCCGACTGTTCGACCTCACCTCGCTGCAAGTGGAGTGCAACAAGAAGTTCGCCTACTCTGCCGACGACACGCTCAAGCTCATCCAAAGCCTGTACGAGAAGAAGATAACCACCTACCCGCGCGTCGATACCACCTACCTGAGCGACGACATGTATTCCAAAATACCCGGCATCCTCAAGGGCATGAAGGGCTACGAAGCCCTCACCGCCCCCCTGCTGGCGGGCAAGCTGCCGAAGTCGAAGAAGGTGTTCGACAATAAGAAAGTAACCGACCATCACGCCATCATCCCCACCGGCGTGCCCCCCAACGGGCTGACGGACACGGAACGCAACGTGTTCGACCTCGTGGCCCGCCGCTTCATCGCCAACTTCTACCCGGAATGCAAAGTATCCACCACCACCGTGGAGGGCGAGGCGGGCGAAGTACCCTTCAAGGTGAACGGCAAGCAGATATTGGAACCCGGCTGGCGGGTGGTATTCGACAAGGCGAAGGAGGAAGCCGCCCAAGGAACGGCGGACGAGGAACGCACCCTACCCCTCTTCACCAAAGGCGAAAGCGGCCCGCACGAGCCGAACCTGGCCGAGAAATGGACCTCGCCCCCCAAGCCGTACACCGAAGCCACGCTGCTGCGTGCCATGGAAACGGCGGGCAAGCTGGTGGACAACGACGAACTGCGCGACGCGCTGAAGGAAAACGGCATCGGACGACCTTCGACCCGCGCGGCCATCATCGAGACGCTGTTCAAGCGCAACTACATCCGCAAGGAACGCAAGAACCTCATCGCCACGCAAACGGGCATCGAACTCATCAAGACCATCCAGGAAGACCTGCTGAAGTCCGCCGAACTGACCGGGATGTGGGAAAAGAAGCTGCGCCAGGTGGAGCGGGGCGAATACGAGGCACGCGCCTTCATCGATGAACTGAAGGACATGGTGCGCACCATCGTCTATAACGTGAAAAGCGACAACCGCACCGTGGAGGAAATCATGCGGCAATCCGCCCCCGCACCGCCCGCCGACCCCATCGTGGGCACGCCCTGCCCCCTGTGCGGCAAAGGCAAGCTGATAAAGGGACGCACAGCCTACGGTTGCAGCGAATGGAAAAGCGGATGCACGTACAGGAAAGCGTTTAACGATTAGTGATTAACGATTAACTACTCGCTCCCCACTACTAACTACTAACTATTAGCTACTAACTATATGACATTGGAACAAGACTTGCTGGTGACTAACCAGCTCACCGCCCAAGCCATGGGTTCGGGCACGTTGCCGGTGCTGGCCACGCCGGCCTTGGTGGCTTTCCTGGAGAATACGGCCATGAAACTGGTGACCGACCTGCCCGACGGCACGACCACGGTAGGAACCGCCATGAACCTGCGTCACCTGCGGGCGAGCGCCGTGGGCGAAACCATCCGCTGCCGCGCCACGCTGGTGCAGCACGAAGGCCGCCGGTACACCTTCGCCCTCGCGGCCACCAACGAGGCGGGCGACACCGTGGGCGAAGGCACGCACGAACGCTTCGCCGTGGAGGTGGAACGCTTCATGGGCAAATTGAAGCGGGGATAACATTTCTGCGCCAATCTGCGCCAACTGCGGGAAAAAGCACTATCTTTGCCTGCATATTATCAACCCTATTTATATTGAAAGAGATGAAAAAAACAGCCATCCTCTTCGGTGCCTTGTGCTGCCTGGCGGCCTGCGGCACCCAATCCGACAAGCCCGCCCTGCTCGACGCGGCGGCATTCTCGACCGAAGTAAACAACCAGCCCGTGGCTTTGTACACCTTGGAGTCAGGCAACGGCCTCTACATGCAGGTGACCAACCTGGGCGGACGGGTCGTGTCCCTGTTCGCCCCCGACCGCAACGGGAAGTATGAGGACCTGGTGCTCGGCTTCAACAACATCGACAGCTACCTGCACAACCCGGGCGAACGCTACCTCGGCCCCGTGGTGGGGCGTTACGCCAACCGCATCGCGAAGGGGCAGTTCACGCTGGACGGCGTGACGTACCAATTGCCCGTCAACAACAACGGCCAGACGCTCCACGGCGGGCTGACGGGGCTTGACATGGTGGTGTGGAACGTGGACAACGTGACGGACAACAGCCTGGAAATGTCCTACACCTCGCCCGACGGCTCGGACGGCTTCCCCGGCAACCTCACCCTGCACATGACTTACACGCTCACGCCGCAGAACGAATTCAAAATCGCCTACCGGGCCACCACGGACAAGCCCACGGTGGTGAACCTGTCGCACCACGGCCTGTTCAACCTGAAGGGCGAAGGCAACGGCACCATCCTGGACCACATCGTAACCCTCAACGCCAGCCACATCACGCCGGTGGACAGCGTGCTGATACCCACGGGCGAGATTGCCGATGTGACGGGCACGCCGTTTGACTTCCGCACGCCGCACGCCATCGGCGAACGCATCGATGCCGACAACCAGCAGCTGAAGAACGCCCGGGGATACGACCACAATTGGGTAATCGACCGCAAGACCGCCGACGAAGTGGAATGGGTGGCCACCGTGGAAGAACCCGCATCGGGCCGCGTCATGGAAGTGTGGAGCGACCAGCCGGGCGTGCAATTCTATACCGGCAACTTCTTCGACGGCAAGGTGACGGGCAAATACGGCCGCACGCAGAAGTTCCGCGAAGCCCTCGCCCTGGAAACGCAGATGTTCCCCGACAGCCCCAACCATCCCAACTTCCCCTCCACGCGGCTGAACCCGGGCGAAACCTACACGCAGACCTGCATCTACAAGTTCTACACGAAACAGTAGGCAAGAGGTAAGAGGTAAGAAAGTAAGTAAGGGTGCACCGAGACGCACGGAATGTTCCGTCGCCCGGTGCACCCTTTTTACTTGCTTCTTACTCCTTACCTCTTACTCCTTGCCTACTGTCTTGCCTCTTACTCCTTGCCTCTCGCCTCTGTCCATAGAGCGTTGCCCTATGCTGAAAGCCACAAGGCCGTCGGCCTTGCACGCTCCTTGCCTCTTACCTCTTACTCCTTGCTTACTGTCTTACCTCTTGCCTCTTACCTCTTACTCCTTAAAATAAAAGTCCAGCAGGTGCTTGGCGGCCACGAAGGAGCTGACCTCGTCGGCCAGCACGCGCCGTTCTTCCTGCGCCAGCAGGGCGCGGACGGCGGGGTCTTGGTAGAAATGGGACTTCAGTTGCTCGTTGATGGTCTCGTACATCCAGTACTTGGACTGGCTGTTGCGCTTGTGGGCGAAGTAGCCGTTGGCACGCGTGAAGGCCACGTAGCGTTCCACCATGTCCCACACCTCGGCGATGCCGCTGTGCTCGATGGCCGAGCAGAGCAGCACCTCGGGCGACCAGCCCGACTCGTGGGGGGGGAAGAGGTGCAGCGCGTTCTGGAACTGCCGCCGCGCCACCCGCGCCCGTTCCAGGTTCTGGCCATCGGCCTTGTTGATGGCGATGCCGTCGGCCATCTCCATGATGCCGCGCTTGATGCCTTGCAGCTCGTCGCCCGTGCCGGTGAGTTGCAGCAGCAGGAAGAAATCGACCATGGAGTGCACCGATATCTCGGACTGCCCCACCCCGACGGTCTCCACGAAGATGGTGTCGAAGCCTGCCGCCTCGCACAGGATGATGCTCTCGCGCGTCTTGCGGGCCACGCCGCCGAGCGAACCGGCGGAGGGCGAGGGGCGGATGAAGGCGTTCTGCGCCACGGAGAGTTCCTCCATGCGGGTCTTGTCGCCCAGGATGCTGCCTTTGGAGCGTTCGCTGCTGGGGTCGATGGCCAGCACGGCGAGCTTGTGCCCGCTGCGCACCAGGTACATGCCGAGGGCTTCGATGAAGGTGCTCTTGCCTGCTCCCGGCACGCCGGTGATGCCCAGTCGGATGGAGCGTCCGGCATGGGGCAGGCATTGTTCTATCACGCGCTGGGCCGTTTCCTGGTGCTCGGGCAGGGAGCTTTCCACGAGGGTGACGGCCTGGCTCAGCAGCGGGATGTCGCCTGCCAGGATGCCCGCCACGTATTCGTCGGCGGTGTATTGCCGCCGCTTCTTGCGGGGGGCGCGGTAGGGGTTCACGATGGGCGCGTCCGCCACGCCCTGGTTCACGGTCAGGCCCTTGTATTCGGGGCTGTTCTCGGGATGGAGTTCATCGTGCTTGTAGTGCATAGTGGGATGTTTATTGGTACGCAAAGATATGGATTAGTGCGCAAAGGCGCAAAGGCGCGAAGGGATTATGTTTGCAACAAATCTCCTTCGCGCCTTTGCGTCTTTTTACTGGTAGCTCGTAGCTGGTAGCTCGTAGCTTATTCCACGTCCCAGGCGATGCTCACCACCACGTAGGCGTTCTGCGGGTCGTTGGTTTGCAGGGTGACGGTGCGGTTGTAGTGCCCGGCGGGTTGCCCGCTGGTGTCCACGGCGAGGCGCACTTCGGCGGTGCGTCCGCCTTTGACGGTGAGTTGTTGGGCCTTGGGGGTTATTTCCTTGTCCTGGCAGATGACGCGGCGCACTTCCAGCGGGTTCTGCCCCACGTTCTTGAGGGCGAAGGCCACGTTGTGCTTCGTGCCTGCGGCCACGGTGCCGAGGTGGGCGGTGCGGGTGGTCATTTCCAGGATGGGTGCGGTGCGCCGCTCGTCGAGCGTGAGGTGGCTGAAGTCTTCCGTGACGTTGGCGGTGAGGGCGACGCGGTAGGTGTCCGAGCGGTCTTCCTTGCCGTCGAGGGCGATGTAGAGGTGGTCGTCCACGGGTCCCCACACGGGACACTGGCGGGTGTCGAAGGTGAACTTCAGCTCGGCTTCCGCGTTGGCGTTGAGCGCCACGCCGCCGTTGTCGCAGGTGACGTAGGGCGGCAGGTCGAGGAAGGAGAGGCGCACCGGGGCGTTGGAGGCGTTCTTCACCTTCAGCCCGGCTTGCTTGTCGGTGCCTTTCGCCACGTTGCCGAAGGCGATGTCCTTGGCGGTGAGGCGGATGCTGCCCATGGCCACGCGGTAGGCGGCGCGGGCTTCACCGCGGGGCTTGGGGTTGACGTTGCCTTTGATGACGAGCCGCTCGCGTTCCACCGTGGCGTTGCTTTGCACGGAGATGCTTTTGTTGAAGTTGCCGGGGCGGCCGGCGGGGTTGTAGGTGACGGTTATCTTGCCTTTCTGGCCGGGCTCGACGGGGCTTTTGGTCCACGAGGGGGTGGTGCACCCGCAGCTGGCCTGCACTTTGGAGATGACGAGGGGGGCGTTGCCCTGGTTTTCGAACACGAAGTCGTGCGACACGCGCCCGTCGGCCTCCTCGATGGTGCCGAAGTCGTGCGTCTTGTTTTCAAAGGCGATGACGGCCTGCGCCCGCACCAGCACCGGCAGCAGGGCGGCAGAAGCCAGGATGAGCAGTTTCTTCATCATTTGTCCGTTTCCGATTTAGGTATCACTTCCCCGCGTATGATGAGGCGCTTGGTGCCCAGGTTGGGGTTGTTGGTGGTCACCGAGATGCTCTTGGCGAACTTGCCAGGGCGGTTGCGCGTGCTGTATTTCACGCTGATTTTTCCGCTCTTGCCGGGTTCCACCGGGGTCTTGGTCCACGAGGGAGTGGTGCAGCCGCAGCTGGCACGCACGTTGGTGATGATGAGGGCCGAGTCGCCGTCGTTGGTAAACGTGAAGTCGTGGCGCACGTCGCCGTCCTTTTCATAAATCTTGCCGAAATCGTGTTCGGTTTCTTCAAACTTCAGCACGGCCTGCGACATGGCCGCGAAGGACACGCACAGCCCTAACAATAACAAACTTAATTTTTTCATATCGTGATAATTTATGAAGTTTAATTTCCCAAAAACCTCGCAAAGTTAGAAAAAACATCCCGACGGCGTACCGTGCGTTGTTTAAAATAGGTTAAAGGCGGAGGAAATCGCCCGTTCCGCCCGGTCGGCAAGGCTGCCCCCACCCCGCCGCACCGGCGGAAGTTTTCCCGCGTGCTAACGGAAATATTTTTTGAGTATAACGGAATAAAATTTTCGTACCTGCGGAAAATATATTTCGCACGTACGTTTTGGGAAGGGCATCGGCGAAGCCGGACGGACCGGACAGGGAAGACCGCGCGGCACGACCCGGCAAGCCGCTGCACACCAACTGCTCCGCCTCCCGCACTCACGGGAAAGGGAACCGACCATCACGGCACGGGAAACTTCGTGCATCCCGCGTCCCCGCCCCCTTCCCGCGCCTGCCTGGTAAAAAATGTGAAATAACGTTGGGCGAGGAATAAAAATGCCTAACTTTGTGCTGCTCAAAAAGCGGGAGCACATCCCGCCCCGCGCGGGCCCCGCGCACCGAGGCGACCATTAATTTTAAACAACAAATAATATGAAACTTACCCACATTGAACACCTGGGCATTGCCGTCAAGAGCCTGGACGAAGCAATCCCGTTCTACGAAAACACCCTCGGGCTGAAATGCTACGCCATCGAGGAAGTGGCCGAACAGAAAGTGCGCACCGCCTTCTTCAAGGTAGGGCAGACCAAAATCGAGCTCCTCGAAGCCACCGACCCCGAAAGCGCCATCGCCAAGTTCATCGACAAGAAAGGCGAAGGCATCCAGCACGTCGCCTTCGCCGTGGAAGGCTTGCAGGACAACCTGGACGAGCTCGCCTCCAAGGGCGTGCGCCTCATCGACGCCCAGCCCCGCCGCGGGGCCGAAGGGCTGAACATCGCCTTCGTGCACCCCAAGTCCACCTTCGGCGTGCTCACCGAGCTGTGCGAGAACCCCGACAAGCAATAACCCGAGAAACGCAAACAGCACAAACCAAACTCACAGCAAGATGGAAAATCAAGAAAAAGTAAAGCAACTCATCGACCTGCGCGTCCAGGCCAAGCAAGGCGGCGGCGAAAAGCGCATCGCCTCCCAACACGCGAAAGGCAAACACACCGCCCGCGAACGCATCGACATGCTGCTCGACGAAGGCAGCTTCGAAGAACTCGACATGTTCGTCACCCACCGCTGCCACAACTTCGGCATGGAGAAGGAACACTACCTGGGCGACGGCGTGGTCACCGGCCACGGCACCATCGACGGCCGCGTCGTCTTCGTCTATGCCCAAGACTTCACCGTCTACGGCGGCTCCCTCTCCGAAACCATGGCCCTCAAGATATGCAAGGTCATGGACATGGCCATGAAGATGGGCGCGCCCATCATCGGCATCAACGACTCGGGCGGCGCGCGCATCCAGGAAGGCGTGAACGCCCTCTCCGGCTACGCCGAAATCTTCGAGCGCAACATACTCGCCTCCGGCGTCGTGCCCCAGATATCGGCCATCTACGGCCCCTGCGCGGGCGGCGCGGTCTACTCCCCCGCCCTCACCGACTTCATCCTCATGACGGAGAACACCAGCTACATGTTCGTCACCGGCCCCAAGGTCGTGAAGTCCGTCACCGGCGAAGACATCTCCACCGAAGACCTCGGCGGCGCGAGCATGCACACGAAGAAGTCGGGCGTGGCACAGTTCAAGGTGGAAACGGAAGAAGAAGGCATGATGCTCATCCGCAAACTGCTTTCCTACCTGCCACAGAACAACATGGAAGATCCCCCGCTGTTCAACACCAACGACCCCATCGACCGCATGGAGGACTCGCTCAACGAAATCATCCCGGACAACCCCAACAAGCCCTACGACGTGAAGGACGTGATACACGCCATCGTGGACAACGAAGAATTCCTCGAAGTGCACCGCTTCTTCGCCAAGAACGTCGTGGTGGGCTTCGCGCGGTTCAACGGCCAGTCCACCGGCATCATTGCCAACCAGCCCAACTTCATGGGCGGCGTGCTGGACTGCGACGCCTCGCGCAAGGCAGCCCGCTTCGTGCGCTTCTGCGACGCCTTCAACATCCCCATCCTCACGCTCGTGGACGTGCCGGGCTTCCTCCCCGGCTCGGCGCAGGAATACATGGGCATCATCACCCACGGCGCCAAGCTCATGTTCGCCTACGGCGAAGCCACCGTGCCCAAGGTGACCGTCACGCTGCGCAAGTCCTACGGCGGCGCGCACCTGGTGATGAGCAGCAAGCAGCTGCGCGGCGACTTCAACTACGCCTGGCCCACCACCGAGATAGCCGTCATGGGAGCCTCCGGGGCCATCGAAGTGCTCGAAGGGCGCACCATCGCCAAGATGGAAGACCCGGCGGAAAAGGCCAAGTTCATCGCCGAAAAGACCGACGAGTACAACAAGGCCTTCGCCAACCCGTACAACGCCGCCTCCTACGGCTACATCGACGACGTAATCGAGCCGCGCAACACGCGCTTCCGCGTCATCCGGGCCTTCCAGACCTTGCAGACGAAGAAGCTCACCAACCCGGCCAAGAAGCACAGCAATATTCCTTTATAAATAATATTATAGTGGATACGATATGGTTTTACTGAAGACAACGATGACGTGGGGAGATATCCTCACGTCATCCCTGCTGGGCATCCTCATCGTGTTCGTCGCGCTGGCCCTGCTGGTGCTGGCGTTCAACCTCACGGGGAGCCTGAGCGTGCGCCGCACCAAGAGGCGCATCGTGAAAAACCCGGACATACCCAACGATGCCACGTTGCCTACCGACATCCCCGCATCGGAGATAGCCGCCATCGCCATGGCCCTGCACCTCTTCCTCGAAGACGTGCACGACAAGGAAAGCAACATCCTCACCATCAAACGCATCGAAAGGCGTTATTCCCCTTGGAACTCTAAAATATACGGATTAAACAATTTGAACAGATAACCCCGATGAAGAAATTCAGTTTTGAAATCAACGGCTTCAAATACGAAGTAAACGTCAAGAAAGTGGAAGGCGACACCGCCAAACTGGAAGTGAACGGCACGCCCTATTCCGTGAAGCTCCACCAGGAAATCAAGGCAAGCAAGACCCCCATCCTGGTGCGCAGCGCCGTGACCAACGACGATGCCAAGCAGGTGGCGGGCGAAAAGCTCACCCCCGTGGCCGAGACCAAGCGTCCCAGCTCGAACACCATCAAGTCGCCCCTGCCCGGCAACGTGACCAAGGTGCTGGTCAAGGAAGGCGACACGTTCCAGGAAGGCGACACGCTGCTGGTGCTCGAATCCATGAAGATGGAAAACAACATCCTGGCCGAGACGAGCGGCACCGTAGTGAAAGTAAACGCTCCTGTGGGCACATCCGTGTTGCAGGACGATGTATTGTTTGAAATAGCCTGAGCCTTATGAAACTGCGACTGAACAAGACAACCATCCTGCTGTTCCTCATGCTGCTGTCGTTCCCGCTCGGCATCATGGCGCAGGAGACGGCCGCCGCCGGAGGCTACTCGCTGACCGACGGGTTGAAGACCTTCTGGGAAACAACCTCGTTCGGCAACTTCGACTGGCGCAGCATGATTATGCTCGCGGCTGGTATCGTGCTCATCTTCCTCGGGGTGGTGAAGCACTGGGAACCGCTGCTGCTCATCCCCATCGGCTTCGGCATCCTGGTGGGCAACATCCCCTTCAAGGTGGGCGACGGCATCGGCATCTACGAAGAAGGCTCGGTGTACAACATCCTGTACCAAGGCGTTATCACCGGCTGGTATCCGCCGCTCATCTTCCTCGGCATCGGGGCGATGACCGACTTCTCGTCGCTCATCTCCAACCCCAAGCTGATGTTGCTCGGCGCGGCTGCCCAGCTCGGCATCTTCGTCACGTTCATCGGGGCTTACGCGCTCGGCTTCACGCCGCAGGAAGCGGGAGCCATCGGCATCATCGGCGGTGCCGACGGGCCGACCACCATCTTCCTCACCTCGAAGCTCGCGCCGCACCTCATCGGGGCCACGGCCATCGCCGCCTACTCGTACATGGCGCTCGTGCCGCTCATCCAGCCGCCCATCATGCGCCTGCTCACCACCAAGAAGGAACGCCTCATCCGCATGAAGCCGCCCCGCCAGGTATCCAAGACGGAGAAAATCATCTTCCCCATCGTGGGCCTGATACTGACCTGCTTCATCGCCCCGAGCGCGCTGCCGCTGCTGGGGATGCTCTTCCTCGGCAACCTGCTGAAGGAATCGGGCGTGACCGACCGCCTGGCCGACACCGCCCGCAACGCCTTGATGAACACCATGGTCATCCTCATCGGGCTGACCGTGGGTGCATCCACGCAGGCCGTGCGCTGGATGGAAGACCCCGCCACGGGCGAACTCATCAACCGGGGCTTCCTGAGCCTGGACTCGCTGAAGATATTCTTCCTCGGCGCGTGCGCCTTCGCCTTTGCCACGGCGGGCGGCGTGCTCTTCGCCAAGGTGATGAACCTCTTCCTCAAGGACGGCAACAAGATTAACCCGCTCATCGGCTCGGCGGGCGTGTCGGCGGTGCCTGCCGCCGCCCGCGTGTCGCAGGACCAGGGCTTGAAGGCCGACCGCACCAACCACCTGCTCATGCACGCCATGGCCCCGAACGTGGCCGGCGTGATAGGCTCGGCGGTGGCGGCGGGCATCCTGCTGAGCATGTTGTCGTAACCATGCCGGGCTGCCAAGTCGGCTGGTTGGCATAAGTGAACGAAGGCTTCCCGGTTGGAACGGAATTTCAATCGGGAAGCTTTTTTGTTGTTTGTACGCAAAGACGGAAAGGCGCAAAGGAAGCGTATTCCCTTGTTCGGTTGAGATGATGTCCTTCGCGCCTTCGCGTACACTTTCCGCTGGTGCAAGTCTGCGACTTGTGCCGATAATGCCAGAAGTTTATAACTTCGCTTCGGCAGTTGCAAACTGCCCGGATATTGGGCACAAGTTAGAAACTTGCGCCAACGTGGGACTTCCTTCGCACCTCGGCGCATCCCCACCCTATACATTATAATATTATATATGCACGCATTAGAAACCTTGTTCCAACAACTCACCGGCACGATGCCGCAGGGCATGGAAGCGTTGTCCGCCGCCGGGTCGAACCGCCGCTATTTCCGCCTGACGGGCGGGGGCGTGTCCGTCGTCGGCGTGGAAGGCACGTCCGTAGAGGAGAACCGCGCCTTCATCGCCATGGCGCGGCACTTCCACCAGGCCGGGTTGCCCGTGCCGCAGGTGTTGGCCCGCAGCGCGGACGATGTGTATTACCTGCAAGAGGACCTGGGCGATACCACGCTGTTCGACCGCCTGGCCACCTGCCGCCGCACCGGCACGTATGGCGAGGAGGAAACGGCCCTGCTGCGCCGCACCCTGCAACGCCTGCCCGAAGTGCAGGTCGTGGGGGCGCGGGGCTTCGACTTCGGGGTGTGCTACCCGCTGGCGGAGTTCAACACGCGCTCGGTGATGTGGGACCTGAATTATTTCAAATACTGCTTCCTCAAAGCCACGGGGCTGGAGTTTTCGGAAGACCGCCTGGAGGATGACTTCCAACGGCTGGCCGCCGTACTGCTGCGGACGGACGGCGACACGTTCATGTACCGCGACTTCCAAAGCCGCAATGTGATGGTGAAGGACGGCGAACCTTACTTCATCGACTTCCAAGGCGGGCGGCGCGGCCCGGTGCATTATGACGTGGCTTCGTTCCTGTGGCAGGCGCGGGCGCAATACCCTCCGGCGTTGCGCGAGGAACTGCTGGACGCGTATCTCCAGTCGCTTGCCCGGTTCATGCCCGTGGACGAGGCGGACTTCCGCCGCCGGTTGCGCCACTTCGTGCTGTTCCGCACCTTGCAGGTGCTCGGCGCATACGGCTTCCGGGGCTACTTCGAGCGCAAGCCGCATTTCCTGCAAAGCATCCCCCCCGCGCTGGACAACCTGCGCTCGCTGCTCGACGAGGACTTTCCCGAATACCCTTACCTGGCCTCCGTGCTGCGGCAGATGGCCGGGATGGAGCAGTTCCGCCCTACCCCGCCCCGCCACTCGCTGTTGGTCACGGTATGCAGTTTTTCCTACAAGAAAGGCATCCCGACGGACGGGTCGGGCAACGGGGGCGGCTTCGTGTTCGACTGCCGCGCCCTGCACAACCCTGGCCGCTACGAACAATACGCCCGCCTCACGGGGCTGGACCAACCCGTCATCGAATTCTTGGAGCGGGACGGGGGCATCCTGCACTTCCTGGAACATGCCTGGGCACTGGTCGATGCCTCCGTGGAACGGTACCAGGCGCGGGGCTTCACCCACCTGATGGTGTGCTTCGGATGCACCGGCGGCCAACACCGCTCCGTGTACGCCGCCCAACGAACGGCGGAACATATCCATGCCCGCTACGGCGTGGACGTACGCCTCCTTCACCGCGAACAAGGAATAGAGATTTGCCCTTACGGGCGAGATTAGGCTTCGCCGAGATTGGTGCAAAGCACGGGATTTGCCCTTACGGGCGGGATTAGGCCTTTGGCCAAGATTGGTGCAAAGCACGGGATTTGCCCTTACGGGCGAGATTAGGCCTTTGGCCGAGATTGGTGCAAAGCACGGGATTTGCCCTTACGGGCGAGATTAGGCCTTTGGCCGAGATTGGTTATGGAACGTTTATCTACATATAATTAACAGATGAAGCTGGAAGATCTTGAAATATATAATTTGTCCATGGACTTGAGCGATAAGATATGGGAAGCGATAGGACAATGGGATTACTTCGCCAAAGACACTATAGGCAAGCAGTGGTGTCGTGCAGCTGACTCGGTCAGTGCCAATATCAGTGAGGGTTTTGGCCGCAATAGTTACCGGGATGCCCGCAGTTTCTATTACATCGCCCGTGGGTCGCTCTATGAGAGCAAAACCTGGCTGGATAAATCCAAGCGGAGAAAGCTCATCCCGGAAACGTCTTATGATGACCTGCTCGCCTCCCATAACGTATTAGGCATAAAGCTCAACCGCTTCATAAACGTACAGACCAAATTGATAGAAAAAAGTAAATAACCGTCCCAAAGCCAATCCCGTGCCCCGCACCAATTTCGCCACAGGCTAATCTCGCCGTAAGGCCAATCTCGTGCGAAGCACCAATCTCGCCCGCAAGGGCATAATCTCAAAAGTATGAAAGCAATGATATTCGCCGCCGGGCTGGGTACCCGCCTGAAGCCCCTCACCGACCATCTGCCCAAAGCCTTGGTACCCGTGGCGGGGAAGCCCCTGCTGGAGCACGTCATCCTGAAACTACGGGCTGCCGGGTTCGACGAAATCGTGGTCAACGTGCACCATTTCGCTGACCAGATTATCGGTTTCCTGGAAGACAAACACCACTTCGGCATCCGAATTGAGGT
>CASFUX010000098.1 GCA_949297975.1 uncultured Bacteroidales bacterium | reverse complement strand
CACAAAACATATTCAATAATTTGTTTACTTTTTTTTGAAAGATTTTCAGGTGTTTCTGTTTTTGCCCAATTAAAAACATCCACAAAATTTCCCTCTCCAAACACCTCATCGCAAATCTTCTTCAAATTCGCCACCTCGTTATCATCAATCGAAATAAATATCACCCCGTCCTCACTCAGCAGCGACCTTGCCACGAGCAGCCTCGGATAAATCATCGAACACCAATCCGAATGGAATTTGCCGTTGCTATCCGTGTTCTTGCGGTAGCGCAAACCCAGTTCGTCCACGTTCCCGGCTTCGAGGTCTTCCTCGGCGACGGTGCGGCTGAAGTCATCGGCATACACAAAGTCGTTGCCCGTGTTGTAGGGCGGGTCGATGTAAATCATCTTCACCTTGCCGAGATACGAGCGTTGCAGCAGCTTGAGCACTTCCAAGTTGTCGCCCTCTATATAGAGGTTCTTCGTATTGTCCCAATCCACGGAGTCCTCCGGCACGGGGCGCAAGGTGCTGTCGGTGGGGCGTGCCGCTTCCGCCTTGGCGGCGTTCTTGCCCACCCAGGTGAACCGGTAACTTTCACCGCCCTCGTCCATCACGTTGTCACCCAAGAGCCGGCGCAACGCCTCGAAGTCCACCTTGCGAGCCGCCTTACCCGTCTTCGGGTCGGTCGCCTCGGTAAAGACAGACGGCGCAATGCGGTAAAGCGCATCAAGGTTAAGCTGTGCGCCGTCGGGCGAAGTCATATCCAAACGGTTGAAATTGAATGTTTGCATATTGTATGTTTTATTATTTATGAATATCCGCAACTTGCCTGTTACCTAACCCCTCTCCCCGGGAGGCTGTGTGAAAAGTACCATTTTCACGGCGTTCTCGTCATTTCGAGCGCAGCGAGAAATCTCACAGTGGCTTTGGGAGCTTTATAGTAGATTTCTCCCTACGGTCGAAATGACGGCAGGTTTGTTTCGTAGTTTTCACACATGCTGGCGCAAGTTTCTAACTTGTGCTCAACACCCGGGCAGTTTGCAACTGCCAAGGCGAAGTCATAAACTTCCGGTATTGCCGGCACAAGCCACAGACTTGCGCCAGCAAAGGGCATCTGAATTATTTGACCAACTTGGTCAAATCTTTTAATGAATATCCGCAATCTGCCAACACAAAAAAACACAATAGACACAATAGGAAATGTGTGGTTCTGCAAGAAAGTCATGCAACTGGATAGGAGCACACAATAGAAGTCCCGAAGCTCCGCATCGGGACTGTGGTTACTTCCGTGTGGCCTGCGCGACAATCTGCGTGGACGATACATGCTTCATGCCCGCCGCGAAGCGGTGGCGCGCATACTATTGTGAACTTCTTCACTTGCGGCCATCCGGCATCTCCTCCTAATGCTCTCCTTTACTATTGTGCCTATTGTGTTTTATTTGGCTCAATGCGGATATTCATATCTTTTTTATTATGTTGTCCATCTCCTCCTGCAACGCAGCTAACTCCTGCTTCAACGCCCGTGCCTCGGCGTTCAGGGCCATTTGGCGGTTGAACTGCTTTTCCGCCCTGACCCGCTTCTGCAAGGCTTCCACCGCTTGTCGCTTCCGCTCCAACTGCTGTTGCAAGTCGATGATGCGCTTAGTATCTGCGGCGTTACGGGTGCCGAAGCCCGACACCTGCCCGGCCAACGACTCGTACACCTTATCCATCGTGGAGCCGTCAATCGTCAGCCGCAACGACGCGCCGTCCGTCCATGCCATGCGGAACGTGCGGATGATGCGGAACGTGCCCTTGGCGGGGTCTATCCATTCCTTGTAATTCAACAACAGACAATAACGTTCTCCAAACCGAAGGACAAAAAGCACATGGCGCGGCATCTGCCGGTCGATGGCCGTAAACACGTCGCCGGGCACATCGTCCGACTTGAGCGTGACCAGGAACACGGTGATTTCATGCACCGCCTTGCCGTCCTCCACATTAAGCGTGGACGGTGCCAGCTTCGCCCACCACTCGATGCGTTCAATGTCCTCCACGAAGCGTGCTTTCAGTTTCGTGCCAACCTCCAAGTGCTTGTAAAAAGCCGTCTTGGGGACGTTCTTCCCCACCAGGGTGGACGCAGGAAACTGTATCATCGGCTTCGGATAATCAAAAAAGTTACCAACTCGAAATCGTCCAGTCCCTTTATCTCGCCTTGCAGGGCGGAAGTTTCGCCCAAGGAAAACAAGCTCTCGATGTCGCTTTCCGCCTTGACCGCCACGATGCTGTCGATGGCCGTCTGGAGCAAACGGCTGTACCGCTCCATCCGCCGCCCGTCGGCCGTCTCCTTGTTGAGCGCGGCACAAAGCGCAGGGTCGTATTCACATTTGCCCTTGCAGGCATGGCGCATCACGTCGAGCAACTGCTTGGGATGGAGATAATCGCAGACGACCTCGCCCGCGTCCGACAAATATACCATATAAAACGGATGCAGCAAATTCTTGCGGTCGATGTTGATGGCGTTGTTGCGGTTCTTCAACACAAACATGACACCCGGCCGGACTAAGGAAGACTCCTCCACCACGGCACTCATGCCCATCGGAGCGTGCTCAATATCAGGATGCTCCTTCATATAAGACAGCAAATCGAGCCGGAACTCGTTCAGGCCAAGGTCCATGATGTTGATGCCCGTGTCCATGTCCTCTATGTCCACCACGGCGTTTTGCAGTTGGCGCAACTGGTTGCGGCGGTATTCCAAATCGCCTTTCTCGCTATCGCTAAGCAGGTTGTCGTCTCCCGTGGAGGTCAGCACGGTCGCCTTCATGCGGCTCTCCACGCGCCCCTTCAGCTTGATATAATCATCCAGCTCCATATCCGGCCAATAGTTGACCAACTGGATATGCTTGTTCTTCGAGCCGATACGGTCGATACGTCCAAAACGCTGGATGATGCGCACCGGATTCCAATGGATGTCGTAGTTAATCACGTAGTCGCAATCCTGCAAGTTCTGGCCCTCCGAAATGCAGTCGGTGGCTATCAGCACGTCTATCTCCTCGGTGGCTTTCGGATGAAGGCTGGCGCGGTCTTTGGAAAGCGGCGAAAACCACGTCAGCACATTATTGAAAGAAAGGGGAAACTTCGGAATGGTGCATCGCCCTTCCGTCGTGCCGGTAATAAGAGCCACATTGAGCCCGCAGGCGGCCTTAATCTTGTCGGCCAACTCCGAATAGAGATAGTCCGCCGTGTCGGCAAAGGCCGTAAAAACAAGCACCTTTTTATTGTCGCCATTGATGGGATGGGCGAATTTCTGTTTCAAGTCTTCGATGAGCATCTGCAACTTGCTGTCATGTTCGGGCGTGATGTCCTGCAACAAAAACAACAGCCGTTCCAGCTTCTCCTGGTCGGCCTTCAGGTCGGTGCGCCACGTCACATAATCCATGTCGCGCAGGCTGATTTTCGACTTGCGAGTGGCAAAGGCATCGGCTTCGCTGTCTGTCGCGTCCAAATCATCGGTGAAGGAAGCTACATCTATCGTTGCATCGCCGCGCTTTGCCTCAAACCGGTCGATGGACTCAATCGTTTCCTGGATGTACCCGCATATCCGGGTAAGCGTCAGCCGGAAAGAATTGACGCTGCTCTCCAGACGCTTCAGCAGGTTGGTGGCCATCAGTTTGCGCAAGCCCTTTTCTCGTCCGTCAATGGAAAGGCCGTCGCCGTCATAATCAATGACGTAATCGCCCCGCACGCTGTCGTACAAATAAAGCGAGGGCGTATAAATGGCCAGCTTCAAAGCGTCCAGCCGTTCGGCAATGTCCTTGAAGTTGATGGCGTTGTCAAGGTCAGTCAGTTTCGGGCGGCGCGAAATCGGGGCCAAACGTGTAGGAAACTCGCCAATATCCTTCGTGTCGTAGTATTTCACGATGTGGCTGCGGCTCCGGGCAATGGTGACCGCATCGAGCAACTGGAAGAAGTCGAAACTAAGGTCATGGAGCAAACGATCCGTGGTACGGTCTTTCACGTCCAGCTTCGCCCATTTGTTGTAAACCATCTGGGCATTGCGGAATATCTCGTCAATCCCCCGGTCTATCTCCAACTCGGCATTGATATTCTCCGCCTTGCCCTCGTAAGCCAGTTGGAGCTGGTTTTTGAGGTCGTTGAAACGATTGTTCACCGGCGTGGCACTCAACATCAGGACTTTGGTTTTCACCCCTTGGCGGATTACCCGGTTCATCAACCGCTGATAGCGGTTTTCTTTCCTGTCCGCGTCATCCAGGTCATCATCGTCATCCACGTTTCCTCCATTACGAAAATTATGGCTTTCGTCTATTACAATGAGGTCATAGTTGCCCCAATTGATATGTTGCAGGTCAAGGCCGTTGCTGCTTCCCCGGTCCCGCGACAAGTCTGAATGGAAAAGAATATCATAGCGCAGGCGGTCGGCGGCTATCGGGTTGTTCTTATAGTTGGCACGAAAAGTCTGCCAGTTGTCATTCAGCTTCTTAGGGCACAGCACCAGCACGGACTTGTTACGGTTCTCATAATACTTGATTACCGCCAGTGCCGTAAACGTCTTGCCCAGCCCCACGCTGTCTGCCAAGATGCAGCCGTTGTACTTCTCCAACTTGTTGATAATGGCCAGAGCCGCATCCCGTTGGAAATTATACAACTTGCTCCAAATGATGCTGTTCTTGAACCCGGTACGCTCGTTGGGCAATACGTCCTCCGAAATATCTTCCAGAAACTCGTTGAAAATATTGTAAAGGGCAATAAAATAGATGTACTCAGGCGCATTCTCCTGATAGACCGTTTCGATGTATTCGAGCACGCGGTCTGTGACATCACAGAATTTTTCGTCATTCTCCCACTGCTCGTTGAAAATGTTGAGGTAAGCCCCGGCTGCTGGTGAAGGCAAGACATTGACTATGTTATATACTTCATTGCCCCGCTCACAGCCCAATTGGGTAGTGGTAAACTCATTGAACGGCAGGTAAACATACTCCGATGCGTTTTGCAGATGAAGAAAACCGCCCATTTGCTCCTGCGAAGCGTTGGAACGAAACTTCACCTTCTGGCGAATCCATGCGGCACATTCCTTGGCAATGGCTTTCTGCGACAACTGGTTGCGAAGCCTTATCTCAAAGTCTGTTCCATAAAGATTGCGTTCACGGTTGAGTTTCGGGATATAATACTCCCGCTTCTCTTTCTTGGTTTTCTCCTTGAGGAACGTAGGCGAAGTGAAAATAAAACGCAATTCATCTATTCCCTCAAGCTCTTTCTTCAGGGCTTCAAACGCATAAATGGAGAACGAAGCGGCAGCGACCGACACACGACCGCCCTGGGACAACCGAACTTTCAAGTCGTCCACCACACGCTCCTGGATATTGTTTATCAACTTGGGCTGCTCCATGCTCCAACCACTTTATTAACGCGAGCCGGGATAAGAAAAACAACAATGTCACCGGGGTTAAAGCCGAAGGCATGATAGTATGTAAGATAATCCGTTTGAACATGAATGCCTAAGGCATGACATTATTATCCCTTATCCCGAACTCGCGAATTTATCCTATTATGCATGAAGCAAAAGTAATCAAACTTTATTGACCTACAAACCTAATCCTAAACAAAAAGTGAAATATATTTGCACAATTCACCTATTTTTCAGACGAGAAACTATAACTATCAGAACCTCGAAGTGATTCATACCCCAGCTCTCCAATGAACTCTATATCCTTTAACCAATCAAAATCAGCATATACATACAGTTTACCACCTGCATCTTCTGCTCCAATTTCCGTGGTAACTTGGTACCCATTGTGTTTTTAGTCATAACTTATCATATAAACTACATTACAGCCTGAAGGGCTGTGAGATAACAGCTTGGGGCAACGCCCCAAGAGTATTTTCGCCTACATACAATCAGGCTGTAAGCCTGAGGGACAAGCCACCTTCCTTTCTCCCAGGCCTACAGCCTGGTTTCTATGATGTCCTTTTTTCCTGGGGCGTTGCCCCAGGCTATTATCTCGCTGCCCTTCAGGCAGCTTGCCT
>CASFUX010000097.1 GCA_949297975.1 uncultured Bacteroidales bacterium | reverse complement strand
GTTTGTCCTGGCAGGGCGATGGGCCAGCCTTGTCCGTTCGGGTGGTTGCCGCAGGCCAGCACGGAGCTGTTGCCGAGGTTGATGAGTGCGCCGGGGCAAGCGGCTTGCTCCAGCAGGGGGCGCACTTGGTCAAGGGCATATCCCTTGATGTAGCCGCACAGGTCGAGCATGATGCCGGGCTGTGTGAAGCGGACGGTGGTCGTGTGCGGGTCGCACTGCACGTGGTCGATGCAGCGTGGGTCGTGGGGGAAGGATTGGATGGTGATGTCGAACGCCCCGGCGGTCATCCGGTGGCAGTCGATGCAGTGGGCGATGATGGCGTAGAGTTCGGGGCTGACGGGGACAGCCTGTTGCGCGGCTTCCCGGTTGATACGGCTCAGTTCGCTTTCGGGGCGGAAGCGGTCGGCCAGGCGGGCGATGCGGAGGATTTCGTCCCGCATGGCGACGGCCAGGTCGCAGGCTTTGGCTTCCGGCAGGTTGCACAGAGCCACGTCCACGCGGGTGTGCATGGCCTCGAACCAGGCGTAACAGATGCTGCGGTGCGCCTCGAGCCGCTTGTACAGGTGAGGAAATTTCATGGCACACGGGATAGATAAGCACACGGAAAACACGGATTAAACAAATTTACACGGATTTTTTAGTTCCCGTAGATAATGCAGATGAGCGCAGATGGATTTGCGTCCATTGACATGATTTGCGTCATTTGCGTGCTGCCAATTCGTGTAAATCTGTTTAATCCGTGTTTTCCGTGTGCTTAATTTCTGCTTACAATTCCTTTATCTTGATGTTCTGGTACCACACTTCGTCGCCGTGGTCTTGCAGCAGGATGTTGCCTTTGACGGCGTTGCCGAAGTTAGGCCAGTTCTTGTACTTGCTGTAGGCTACCAGCGCGTTCCACATCTGGTTGTTGCGTTCGTATTCCAGCAGTTTCACGCCGTTGAGCCAGTGTTCCACGTGGTTGCCTTTCACCACGATGGTAGCCGTGTTGAAGAAGCCGGGACGGAAAGGTTTGTTGTCCGGGGCGGGGATGAGGTCGTACAGCGAGCCGAGTTTGCGGTTGCCCTTCACGCCCAGTTTGGCATCGGGGTGGCGCAGGTCGTCCAGCACTTGGAATTCGCATCCGATGGACGAACCTTCGCCCTTGTTCATTTCCGTGTCCACGAAGTACTTGATGCCGCTGTTGGCTCCGTCGGTGATTTTGAAGTCCACGCTCAGGATGAAGTTTTCATATTGCCGGGTGGTCACGATGTCGCCTCCGTTGGTCGATTCACCTCCGTTGCCTTTCAGCACTTTCAGCACACCGTTTTCTATTGTCCAGCCCTTCGCGGGGAAGGCATCGAGCTTCGCGCCGCGCCAGCCGTTGGTCGTTTGCCCGTCCCACAGCAAGGTCCAGCCTTCGGCGGCTTCCTTTTCAGAGATGGTGTTCGGGATGCAGTTCTTTTCTGGGGCAGCCTGCGTTTCGGGGGTCAGTTCGTTTTCCAATCCTTTGGTGCAGATGCGTATGTTGCGCCATGCCACCGTCTTGCCTTCCAGGGCGGCGTTGTCGCCGATGCTGTGTACTTGCAGGGCGATAATGCCCGAAGCCACGGCGTTGTCCAGCACGTTGGCGCAGGGGATGCCGTTCACCCAGGTGCGGATGTGTTCACCCACGGCTTCGATGCGGGCTTTGTTCCATTCGCCGTTCTTGAATGCCTTTTGGGCGTTGGGGTAGCGGGTGAGGTCGTACAGCCAGCCACGTCCCGCTTCGTCGTACACGCCGCCCGTCCAGGCACGCTTAGACGGGTCTATTTCAAACTGGTAGCCGTGTACCCGTCCGTTCATGATTTTCTTGTCGGCGATGGAGCGGAATTGCACGCCCGAGTTCAGCCCGTCGTCCACCTTGAACTCAAATTCGAGAATGAAGTCGCCATACGTTTTCTTGGTGGCCAGGAAGGTGTTTGGCGTGTTCATCTTGCTGGTGCCCACGATGGCACCGTCTTCCACTTTGTACTCGGCTGTACCGTTGAGGCGCGTCCAGCCGTTCATGTTTTTACCATTGAAGAGGTTCACCCATTGCGCTTGGGCAAACGCGGTCATGCCGCATACGGCGAGCATGGCCAGGATAGGAAACTTTTTCATAATACAGTTTTGTTTATAAAGATTTCAAATTACAGATTGTTCCCCGCAGATAGCGCAGATAAACGCAGATTTGGGGTCGATTTTTTTTCGCGCCTACAGACCGTAGGGCGTTGCCCTACGCTGAATGCCACAAGGCCGTTGGCCTTGGTCGTTTACTTGTCTACTCGTCTACTCGTCTACTCGTCTACTTGTCTACTCGTCTACTCGTAACTCGCTAACTCGTCACTTGACTACTTTCCTTATGCCATAATATATAAGGCGCAGCACGCTCCAGCACAGGTACAGCGCGATGGAGAACAGAGCCACGTAACCTATTTGGGTGACGAGTTCCACCAGACGTGTGCCGTAGGCGATGATGGCGCATAGGTTGACCACGTTGGCTATGAGGAAGCACACCAACAGGGTGATGAGTTCCGTGCGTTTCCGTTGGGCGGTAATGATGCTGTCTTTCATAAGGTTGCCGGGTTATGGTGGTTCAAGTAGTTGAGCTTGTATTCATCGGGGAAGGTCAGGATGCGCTCCTGCTCGATGGCATCGTAGCCCAGCAGGCACAGGGCACTGGCATAGTAGCCTTCTTCGGCAATCTTGGGCGGTTGTTTGCCCGTGATGACCGCTTCGACGAAGGCATCCAGCATTTGCGAAGTGCCGTCGCCTTCGGGGCGTTTGCCCAGGATGAACTCGCCGTGGTTTTCGT
The DNA here is from genome assembly GCA_949297975.1 of uncultured Bacteroidales bacterium. GTDB lineage: Bacteria > Bacteroidota > Bacteroidia > Bacteroidales > Paludibacteraceae > QVMH01. The sequence continues at coordinate 5,158 of CASFUX010000097.1, read as the reverse complement.
TGGCCGTCTCCGGTGCCCAACTGGTGCCTGCGAAAGGGATGGCATCGAACAGCTTGTGTTCGATGTCGTTCACCATTTGCAGGAAGCCCGGCGCAGGCTCGATGGTTTCGAAGTAGTATTTGCCCTTTTCGGGTTCCACCGTGCCGAGATGTCCCAATATCTGTTCTTCCAGTCCGTAGAACTTGTTGGAAATGATGGATTCGTAGGTGAGTTTCACGCCGTTGTCGAACACGTAGATGCACGACACGTTGTCGTCCACCTCGCGCCCGTCCTTCCAGTGCGTGATGGCACCGTGGCCCATCACTTTGTCGGGTATCTGGCGCAATGCCCAGCTGCCCACCTGTATCTGGTGGCAGGCCAGTTCGGTCATCAGCCCTTTGGAATACTCCTTGTACAGTCGCCAGTTGATGAGCCGTTCCAGTTCGGGCGAGGGCACGGGCCGCCGCCAGTCGCCGTTGCGGAACCAGTAGGCGCGGATGCCCTCGATGTCGCCGAACGTGCCGGCATAAATCAGTTCCATCACTTTGATATAGCGCGGGTCGAACAGGCGTTGCTGCCCCGAGAAGAACACCAGCCCCGTGTCGATGTGCTTGCGGTACATCTTGTAACATTCCTCGATGGTGATGCCCAAGGTCTTTTCGCAAAACACGTGCTTGCCCGCCTCGAAGGCCGCCATGGCCACCGGGAAGTGCACGTTGAGCGGGGTGGCGATGAGCACGGCATCCACCTCCTTGTCCTCCAACAGCTTGCGGTAGTCGGTATATACCCGGGCTTTCGGGTATATCTTGAGGGCTTCGTCTATGGAGGGGCGGTACACGTCGCACACGGCCACGACATCGGCTTTCGGGTTGTTTTTCAAGAAGCTCATGTGGAAGCGTCCGCGCGAGCCGGGCCCCACCACGCCGATGCGTGCCTTGGAACGGCGCGTGTGTTCCGCGTCGGCAAAGGCCGACAGCCACGGGCTGGCCAGCAGCAACGTGCCGCCTGCCGCGCCCATGCTTTTTTTCAGGAAATCTCGTCTGTCCATGTTGGTGTTAGCTACGAGTTACGAGCTACAAGTGCCATGCGGTATAAGGAAGCCTTGGAGCATATGACTTGTAGCTTGTAGCTTGTAGCTTGTAGCTGAATTACAATTTATAGTATTCTTCCCAGCCTTTGCGTGGCGGCGTGTCCACCAGCAGCTTGTTGGCAGCGGGGTTGTCGGTGATTTGCTTGGTCGTGCGGTCGAAGTGGAACTTCGTGTTCAGTCGTTGGGCGATGACCCCGAGGCAGAACACCTGGCTGAGCGGCCCGGCGATGGAGAATGGCGAGCGTGCCTGTTCCTGTCCCTTGCACGCCAGCAGGAAGTTGGCGTAGTGGTTGGACGGGCTTTTGGGCACTTCGGGTAGTTTCGAAGCCATTTCCTTGGCCTTTTCTTCCGGGATGATGGAGAGCGTGCTGCCGTGGCTTCCGCCTTTGAACGTCAGTTCTTTGCTGTAGATGATTTTGCCCGGGTTCAGTTTGGAGGGGACGATTTGCCCGTCGGACGGGGCGGGGATGTTCGGGTCCAGCTCCACATTGCCATATCCGGCCGGTACAGGCGGCAGGTTATCCAGCCCGTCGTACCACGTGATGTCGCAGGCGGGCATTCCCTCCCGTTCGGGGAAGTGGAACTTGATGGTGGACGAGTAGGGATAGAAGAACGGATTGTGTCCCTTGGCATACAGCATTTCCACCTCCGTGGGCAGCCCTAAGTGCAGGAATTCGTGCGCCGTGTCGATGATGTGTGCGCCCCAGTCGCCCAACGCGCCCATGCCGAAGTCGTACCAGCAACGCCATTGGCCGTTGATGTAGTCGTGGTTGTAGTCGTGCCAGAACTCGGTGCCCAGCCACGTGTCCCAGTCCAGGGTGGAGGGCACGGGTTCGCCCGCAGGCATGCTCTTGATGTTCGAGTCCCAGCCGTGCCAGCGGCGCGGGTTGTTCATGTGGGCGGTGATGGCCGTCACGTCCTTGATGATGCCCGCTTCCACCCAGGCTTTGAATTGGAAATAATTGGCTTCGGAGTGGCCTTGGTTGCCCATCTGGGTTACCACGCCGTATTTTTCGGCCGCGCGTATCATCAGTTCCACTTCGTTGAACGTGTGCGCCATGGGTTTTTCCACGTACACGTGCTTGCCCCGTGACATGGCCAGCATGGCGATGGGGAAGTGGCTGTGGTCGGGCACGCCGATGCACACGGCATCGAACTGCTTGTCCATCTTGTCAAACAAGTCGCGGAAGTCCTGGAAGCGTGGCACGTCGGGAAATTTGTTCATGATTTCCAGCGTGTGGTCGGCTCCCATGTCCGTGTCGCACAGGGCCACCACGTTGCAGAGACCCGTGGCGTGCAGGGCCTTGATGATGTATCCCCCTTGGTTGCCGATGCCGATGCAGGCCAGGTTGACCTTTTCGTTGGCCGGGATTTTGCGGGGTTTGGGTTTACGGTTGCATGAAGTCATGCCGAGGTTGCCGAGGAGAAGCCCCCCGGCCAGCATAGAGCTGTTCTTAAGGAAATTACGCCTGTCCATGGAAATAAAACATTTGTTGGGTGATTAATTCGATGCAAAAATAAGAAAAGGTGTTTGCGCACACACTATTTATTCCCTTAAAAAAACATAAATACGGTGAAAGTAGCGAGAACAAGATACTTCGAAGCGGAATACGGGTTCACGCTCCGCCGTTTCATTTAGGAAAGTTTATGGAAGTTTAACTGCGGAAAGTATGTGCGGTGGGACAGTCCGTATGTGAAAGAGGCGGGAGACCTTGGCTTGGAGGGATTGTGCACCCTTTGCGAAAGGGGTATGACCCTTTTGCCCAAAGGGATGCTACCCTTTTGCCTAAAGGGGTACTGCCCTTTTGCCCAAAGGGGTACTGCCCTTTTGCCCAAAGGGGTGCTGCCCTTTTGCCTAAAGGGGTACTACCCTTTTGCCAAGGAGGTGTAGGAACTTGCTGCACGGAAGGAAAGTGGTAGTGATGGGAGAGGAAAAGGGGAAAATGCCCTGCTGGGGTACGTAGAGCCTTATACTTGCGATGCAAGGCAAAGTTATAGGAAAATGCTGACATTTGCAAATGTGAAAACAAGGATATGTTAAGTTTCGGTAGTGTGAGTTAATGCGCGGGGAGGATGCCCAGATCTTCTCTATCTATGCATTTCGTGCGCCAAACTCGTAACGAACATTAACATTTTATTTAGGTCTTTACGCCAGCGTAAGCCGATTTTGGACTATCTTTGCAACTTTAAACCGATAAACGAGGATAATCGATGAGGAAAAATAAAATTGCTACCATCGCGTTGCTGGCCGTGCTGGTGTGCGGTTGCAAGGACAAGGTCATCGTGAACTTTACTTATGAGCCTGCGGAACCCAAGATTGGGCAGACCGTGGAGTTTACCAACCTGTCGGATGGCGGGGAGTGCTTTGACTGGGCGTTCCGGAACGAGTCAACCAACTCCGTGTATCGTTCCACGGCGGAAAATCCCTCCCGCGTGTTTACCACGCCGGGCGACTACGTGGTGACGTTGCGGGTGGACTCGAACGACCACTTTGTCAACACGAAGCGCATTTATGTGTACGACAGCATCCCGAACATCGTCCGCGACCAGTCGGAGGTGCTGTATTACGGTAATGTGACCTTCAGCACCGTGGCCTACAACCCTTATGACTATGATGTGACGTGCCAATGGTTCTTCTCTGAAAACGCCCGGCGCACGGATGGCGGCGTGCTGCGCGATACCGTCATCACGATAGAAGATGGCACGGAGGCCACGCTCTATGTGGCGTATGACAAAGAACCGGAGGTGTTCTTCACCCGGTTGGGCGAGGAGGAAACGGTGCGCCTGCGCATGACCGTCGGCTCGACGGAATACACGGTGGCGCAAATAAAAAGCGACGTGTTCGTGGTGCAGGATGCAGCTACGCGCAGCCTGCTGATGGCCCGCGAGGGAGGCAAGATATTGCGCCAGCGTATATTCGAGAATGGTGTGGACGAACTGGAAACGACAGACATTGATGCGGGTGCGCATCCTTATAATATTATGTCGGCGGGCGAGGAGCTTTACATATTCGACGCGGGCAGCCGGGTGGAAGAATTGGCCGACTGGGAAGCCGACACGAGCGGCGATGGCAGCATCCGGGTGGTGGACTTGAACACCGACAAGGTGCAGACTGTGATAACGAACCAAGGCACGAGTGCTTACTTCGGCTTTTACAACGGCTATGCGGATACAAAATATGTGTATTGGACCGACCGCTACGACTATGTGTACCGCGTGCCGCGTGATAGCCGCGACTTGACGTTCGAATGGCTGGGCGCAGACAAACAGAATACCTATTCCTATTATATAGCGGATGCCTTCGGGGTTGATGGCATGTCCGCCGGGACGGCCAGCGGAGGTGTTTATTACTACAAAGGCACGTACTATTGGGCGAAAGGCGGCGAGGGTCGCGGGTTGTACCGCTTCAAGCCGGGAACCGGCGGCGCAGCGGCCATGGGCGTGACGGTCATTTTGCAGGACTACGCCATCCGTGCCTTTGTGTACGACCGTAACAACAACATCATTTACTTTGCGGGCACAAGTACCCAAGGCAAGGCCGGCCTGTGGAAAAGCGATGTGGACGGTTTGGATACCCAATTAGTGGATGCTGCCGATCTCACGGCGGGTACCATCACGGGCATCACGCTGGACCACACGGCGGGCAAAGTGCTGTGGGCGTACCACAACCCTGATGACCCGGCTACCTCGGGCGTGAAGCAGATGGATCTGTTGCGCAGCAAGGTAGAAGGCCCCGGCGAAGTGACTTATTTTAATAAAGAACAAGGTATCTTGGGCATCGCCTTGGACAACGTGCCGAAGGTAGGGGTGTAAAGGCATCTGCTAACGTCCAAGAGTTCATTCAGGCTGCAAACGTCAAGTTTGCAGCCTGTTTTGTTTCCGGGAATTGCGCGAGTTCGGGATAAGCATTGGGGTTCTTGTGCTGGCATAAGTCTGTGGTTTGTGTCCAAAACACACGAGCGGCTTGCAACTGCCATGCCACACACGAAGGCATAAACTTCTAAAATTTACGAGGATGTGTCAAAATGGGATTTAGCACACGGATAACACGGATTATACAGATTATCACAGATTTCTTATTTCAACAAT
>CASFUX010000096.1 GCA_949297975.1 uncultured Bacteroidales bacterium | reverse complement strand
GCACAACTACGCTATCGTGGACGAAGTGGACTCCGTGCTCATCGACGATGCCCGCACGCCGCTCATCATCTCCGGCCCCGTGCCCAAGGGCGACGACCAGCTGTTCGAGGAACTCTGCCCCCGCGTGGAACGCCTGGTCAACCTCCAGAAGAAGCTCACCACCGAATACCTCGCCGAAGCCCGCAACAAGCTGAAGTCCGATGACGAAAAAGTGCGCGAGGAAGGTGCCCTGGCCCTATTCCGCTCCTACAAGGGGATGCCCAAGAACACCGCCCTTATCAAGTACCTCAGCGAGCAAGGCAACAAGCAAATCCTGCTGAAGACCGAGGAGTTCTACATGCAGGAAAACAACCGCAACATGCACATCGCCACCGACCCGCTCTACTTCGTCATTGACGAGAAGAACAAGTCCATCGAGTTGACCGACAAGGGCATCGATGCGCTCACCGCCAGTTCGGAAGACGCGGAATTCTTCGTCCTCCCCGACGTAGGCAGCGAGATAGCCGAATTGGAAAAGCAGCCCCTCTCCGCCGAAGAAAAGCAGGCGAAGAAGGACGAAGTGATGCAGAATTACGCCGTGAAGTCCGAGCGCGTCCACACGGTGAACCAGCTGCTGAAGGCTTACACGCTGTTTGAGAAAGACATAGAATATGTGGTGTTGGACAACAAGGTGAAGATTGTCGACGAGCAGACGGGCCGCATCATGGAAGGCCGCCGCTACTCCGACGGGCTGCACCAGGCCATTGAAGCCAAGGAACGGGTCAAGGTGGAAGCTGCCACGCAGACCTTCGCCACCATCACGTTGCAGAACTACTTCCGCATGTACCACAAGCTGGCGGGTATGACCGGTACCGCCGAGACGGAAGCGGGCGAGTTCTGGGACATCTACAAACTCGACGTGGTAGTCATCCCCACCAACCGCCCCATCGCCCGCATCGACATGGACGACCGCGTGTACAAGACGAAGCGCGAGAAGTACACCGCCGTCATCGAAGAGATTGTGAACCTGGTGAACAGCGGCCGCCCCGTGCTGGTGGGCACCACTTCGGTGGAAATATCCGAGTTGCTCAGCCGCATGCTTACCGGTCGCAAGATAAAGCACAATGTATTGAATGCCAAGCTGCACCAACGCGAAGCCGACATTGTGGCCGAAGCCGGGCAGCGCAGTACGGTAACCATTGCCACCAACATGGCGGGTCGTGGTACCGACATCAAGCTCAGCCCCGAAGTGAAGGCCGCGGGCGGTCTCGCCATCATCGGCACGGAACGGCACGAAAGCCGCCGGGTCGACCGCCAGTTGCGCGGTCGTGCGGGCCGCCAGGGCGACCCCGGTTCGTCCGTCTTCTACGTGTCGCTCGAAGACGACCTCATGCGCCTCTTCGGCTCGGAACGCATATCGGGCATCATGGACAAGTTCGGCTTCGAAGAAGGCGAGATGATCGAACACCCGATGATATCCAAGTCCATCGAACGCGCCCAGAAGAAGGTGGAAGAAAACAACTTCGGCATCCGCAAACGCCTGCTCGAATACGACGACGTGATGAACTCCCAGCGCGAAGTCATCTACTCCAAGCGCCGCCACGCCCTCATGGGCGAACGCATCGGCGTGGACATCACCAACATGATATACGACACCGCCGAAAGCATCGCCGAAAGCGCGGGCGACGACTACCTCTTCCTGCAAGAGGAATTGCTCAAGACCTTCGCCATGGACGTGCCGTTCGCCGAAAACGAACTCCGCGCCATGAAGTCCAGGGAAGTAAGCGACAAGATAGCCGAAGCCGCCATCGACAACTTCAAGCGGCGCATGGACAAGCTGGCCACCGTGGCCAACCCGGTCATCAAGCAGGTGTTCGAGACGCGCGGCAGCCAGTACGAGAACATCCTCGTCCCCATCACCGACGGCAAGCGCATGTACAACGTGGCCGTGCGCCTGGAAGATGCCTACAAGACCGAGTCGAAGGAAATCGTCAAGGAATTTGAAAAGCGCACCCTGCTCTTCGTCATCGACGACGAATGGAAAGAACACCTGCGCCAGCTCGACGAACTGCGCAACTCCGTGCAGAACGCCAGCTACGAACAGAAAGACCCGCTGCTCATCTACAAGCTCGAATCGTTCGGCCTGTTCAAGCAAATGCTCGAAGCCATGAACCGCAAGGCGTTGTCCATCCTCATGCGGGGACAGATACCCATGCGCGAACCCGACCATGTGCGCGAAGCCCAGCAGGAACGCCGCCAGGACTACAGCCGCTACCGCACGCAAAAGGACGACAGCGGCGCACCGGCCAACGACCCCACCAAGCAGGACACCCGCGAGCCGCGCCGCCACGAGCCCATCGTGCGGCAGGAAAAGAAAGTGGGACGCAACGACCCCTGTCCCTGCGGCAGCGGCAAAAAATACAAGAACTGCCACGGCAAGGGGCTGTAAAGGCATTTACTATTGAACGATTTACCATTTACTGCATGTCCGCATCTTGCCAAATGCTTTATCCCCCTCTCCCCGGGAGGCTGTGTAAAAAGTGTCATTTTCATGTCATCCTCGTCATTTCGAGCGCAGCGAGAAATCTCAGAGCCGCTTTTGGTG
>CASFUX010000095.1 GCA_949297975.1 uncultured Bacteroidales bacterium | reverse complement strand
GGTTTTAAAAAAAATAACTCTCTGCGGTTAAGCACAAATCCCCAACATCACACCCGCTCAAGCTGCACGGTGAAGTGGCGCATGATGGGGGCTTCCCACGTGATGCGCATCCCGTGGGTGATGTGCTCGCGGCGGTCGAACACGTTTTTCAACGCCACGGCCACCACGTCCATGTGGTTGTTGGTATATACGCGGCGCGGGATGGCCAGCCGCAACAGGTCAAGCCCGCCGAAGCGGTTTTCGCGGGTGACGGGGTCGCGGTCGGCTAGGATGTAGCCTATCTCGCAGCCCCGTATGCCCGCTTCGAGGTACAATTCGACCGTGAGCGTCTGGGCGGGGAACTCTTCCCGGGGCACGTGGGTAAGCACCTTGGAGGCATCGATGAAAATGGCATGGCCACCGGCGGGCCGCTGGTAGGGGATGCCGAACTCGTCCAGCCGTCGGGCCAGGTAGGCCACTTGGCGGATGCGTGTATCGAGGTTGTCAAACTCGGTGTTCTCGTCCAGCCCGACGGCCAGGGCGTTCATGTCGCGCCCGTTCATGCCGCCGTAGGTGAGGTAGCCCTCGTACTGCACGCAGAAGCCTTTCGCGCCTTCGTACCAGTCCTGGTGGCGGGTGGCGATGAACCCGCCCATGTTGACGATGGCATCCTTCTTGGCACTCATCGTCATGCCGTCGGCGTAGCTGAACATTTCGCGGGCAATCTCCTTGATGGTTTTGTCGGCATAGCCCGCCTCGCGGGTCTTGATGAAGTAGGCGTTTTCAGCAAAGCGGGCGGAGTCGAAGATGACGCGCTTGCCGTACCGGTCGGCAATGGCACGCACCTCGCGCAGGTTCTGCATGGACACGGGCTGTCCGCCTGCGGTGTTGTTCGTAATGGTGACGAGGATGAAGGGCACCCGGTCGGCATGTTCCGCCAGCACGGCCTCCAGCTTGCGGGGGTCGGCGTTGCCCTTGAAGGGGATTTCCAGCTGGGTGTCCCGCGCCTCGTCGATGGTGATGTCCCAGGCGGTGGCGTGGCGGGCTTCGATGTGCCCCTTCGTGGTGTCGAAGTGGGAATTGCCCGGTACGATGTCGCCCTCGTGGACGAGGTAGGAGAACAGCACGTTCTCGGCAGCCCGCCCCTGGTGGGTGGGGATGACGTATTCGAAGCCCGTAATCCGGGTGATGGTGTCCTTCAGTTTGAAGAAGGACGTGGCACCGGCGTAGCTCTCGTCGCCCAACATCATGGCGGCCCACTGGCGGTCGCTCATGGCTCCGGTGCCCGAGTCGGTGATGAGGTCGATGTACACTTGATCGGCGGGCAGTTGGAACACGTTGTAACGGGCATCCCGTATCCATTGTTCGCGTTGCTCGCGGGTACTCTTGTGGATAGGCTCCACCATCTTGATTTTCCAAGATTCAGCAAAAGGCAGTTCCATAGTCTTTATTATTTCAGATTTCAAATTTCAGATTAGCACACGGAATACACGGACAAAACGGATTAACGCGGATAAGCCTTTCACCTTTTTACTTTTCCCTTTCACCCCTGTTGTTTCCCGCAGATGGCGCAGATTTACGCAGAAGATTTATCGTCTTCCACAATCCCATAGGGTGTTGCCCTATGCTGAATGCCACAAGGCCGTTGTCCTTGGACTTTTTCCCTTTCTCCTTTCAACTATCAACTATCAACTGTCAATTATCAACTATCAACTGTTCACCGTCATTTCCCCGCAGATGCTTTGTTCGAGCAGGGCTTTCACCTCGTCGGTGGAGGAGCATTCGCCCAGCAGGTACATCAGCTTGGTGACGAGTGCCTCCATGGTGATGTCGTAGCCGCTGATGACCCCGGCGTTGATGAGGTTGAGGCTCGTCTCGTAGCGCCCCATCTCCACCGAGCCGGTGCTGCAAGGCGTCTTGTTCACGATGATGATGCCCCGGTCGGTGGCCGCCTTCAGCGCGTCGTACAGCCACTTGCGCCGGGGGGCGTTGCCCGCGCCGAACGACTCGAACACCACGGCCCGCAGGTGCGGGATGCCCAGTATGGCGTTCACCATGCCCTCGGTGATGCCCGGGTACAGTTTCAGGATGGCGATGTTCGGGTCGGTCTTGGTGCGTATGCGCAGCGGCCTTTCCACGTCGGGGCGGTGTATGGCCGCGTTGTTGTAGCGGATGTGTACGCCCGCCTTGGCCAGCGGGGGGTAGTTGTACGAATTGAAGGCATTGAAATGCTCGGCGTTCTTCTTGGTGGTGCGGTTGGCGCGGAAGAGCGTGTCCTCGAAGAAGATGCACACCTCGGGCACCATGGCGCGGCCGTCGGGGCCTTTGTCGGCGGCAATCTCGATGGCCGTGAGCAGGTTTTCCTTCGCGTCCGACCGCAACATGCCGATGGGCAGCTGCGACCCGGTGAAGATGACCGGCTTGCCCAAATCCTCAAGCATGAAGCTGAGCGCGGAGGCTGAGTAGGCCATCGTGTCGGTGCCGTGCAGCACCACGAAGCCGTCATAGCTGTCGTAATGGTCGCGTATGGTGAGTGCCAGCTTTTCCCACAGGGGCGGCTCCACGTCCGACGAGTCGATGAGCGGGCGGAATGGCACGCTGTGGATGCGTATGCCTGTCTGACGCAGTTCGGGCATCAATTCCTGCAAACGCTCGAAGTCTATCGGGCGCAACGCCCCGGTATTCGCATCCTCGGCCATGCTGATGGTGCCTCCGGTAAATATCAAGAGTACGGCTCTGCTATTGTCCATATCATTTTGTTCGAAAACCAATGCAAAGATAATGTATTTTCCGGCATATACCTATCATAATGTCGGGACAATCTCCATTCCGTCCGCTTATGTTTTCCGGTTTATGCGGGAATATTTTCCCGCTTCCCGGCATAAGTTTTACTGCCCACAGTTATGGGTTATATAACCCACAGCTGTGGGTCGTACAACTCATAACTGTGGGTCGTACAACCCATAACTGTGGGCAGTAAAACATCCCAGCATAAATCGGAAAACATATCAGCATAAATGGGAAAACATCCCCGCATAAACCGGAAAATACAGGCTGATGGACGGAAGCCTCCCCCGGCAAGGGGCAAAAAAAAGACCGGGAAGGAAATTTCCTTTCCTTCCCGGTCTTGCTCCTTTCCTCCAAGTAGCTTTGGGGGAGATATTATCCGTAGATGATGTTCCCGTTCTCGTCGCGGAACTCGTCAATTCCTTTGATGTATTGCTGCATGGCGCGGTAGCTCATGCCCATGCTGGAGAAGCCGCCATCGTGGTAGAGGTTTTGCATGGTCACCTTGCGGGTAAGGTCGCTGAACATCATCACGCAATAGTCGGCGCAGTCGGCTGCCGAGGCGTTGCCGAGGGGCGACATGCGTTCGGCGAAGTCATACAGGCTGTCGATGCCTTTCACACCGCTGCCCGCCGTAGTCATGGTGGGCGATTGCGAAATGGTATTCACCCGCACGCCCTTTTCGCGGCCGTAGATGTAGCCGAAGCTGCGGGCGATGGACTCGAGCATTGCCTTCGCATCGGCCATGTCGTTGTAACCCACCATGGTGCGTTGGGCGGCCATGTAGGTGAGGGCCACCACCGAGCCGCCCTCGGCTATCGCATCGAGCTTCTTGGCCACCTGCATCATTTTATGGAAAGATATGGCCGACACGTCGAGCGTGGTGTTCAACATGTCGTAATCCAAGTCGTCATATGTACGCTTCTTGCGCACGTTGGGCGACATGCCGATGGAGTGCAGCACGAAATCCACCGGACCACCCAGGGCTTCCACCGACTCGGTGAACACCCGCTCCAGGTCCTTCACGTTGGTCGCGTCCGCCGGAATCAGTTTGGCGTCCAACTTCTTCGCCAATTCGTCTGTCGTGCCCATGCGCACGGCCAACGGCGTGTTCGACAACGTGATGCGTGCGCCTTCTTCCACAGCGCGTTCCGCTACCTTCCAGGCAATGGAGCGGTCGTTCAACGCTCCGAACACAATCCCTTTCTTACCTTTCAATAAATTATAAGTCATAATCCTTCGGTTAAAATTCGGCACAAAGGTAGGCATTTTGTGCAATAATGCCAAATAGGGGAAGAGAAGAGCAGATCGCAAAGAAGCACACGGCATTTTATATACGTAAGATGACATCCGTGTAAATCCGCGTGTTCCGTGTATTCCGTGTGCTAAAACCCCACTCTGGCACGAAGATTGCTGCATTTCCAGTTACGGAAATAATCTCAACATGCGCTTCATCCTGTTCATCCTGTCCGTTTGGCTGCTTTGCCCCCTCCTGCTCCAGGCGCAGGACAGCCGTGACATGCCGACACGCACACCCGAACAAGAGGCCGCACGGCAAACCGAAATGCTGCGGCAAGCCTTGAACCTCACCGAAGCGCAGGAAAGGGTAGTGTACCGCATCAACCTGCACTACGCCCGGGAAAGGCAGATGTCCAATTCGCGTGCAGAAGCCTTGGAACGGGTAAAACGGAAGAATGCCGACTTGCGGAAGGTGCTGACCGACGAGCAATATGAACGTCTGCAAAACAAGCATTACGAACGCTCCAGCTACCGCCTGCCCGGCAACCGCCCCGACCCGGCAGCCCCCTCGGCCAACCCGCCACCACGCCCCAACCGACAACCCGTGCGCCCCAGCACCCAACCCGGACCGCGCCCGATGACCCACCCGGGAAGCGGATATACGCCACGGTAACTACAAGCTACGAGCTATGAGTTACAAGTCGTATATTCCGAGGCTTCCGCATCACGCCGCATGGCACTTGTAGCTTGTAGCTTGTAACAAACTCATAACTCGTCACCACAACATGGGCAATCCCTACTTTCAATTCAAACAATTCACCGTGTGGCACGACTTGTGCGCCATGAAGGTGGGCATCGATGGCGTGCTGCTGGGTGCCTGGGCGGATGTGCAAGGCTGCCGCCATCTGCTGGACGTGGGCACGGGCAGCGGACTGATAGCCCTCATGCTCGCCCAGCGGGCACCGCAAGCCCGCATCGATGCCATCGACATCGAAGAAAGCGCCGTGCGCCAGGCCCGGCTCAACGTGGCCGCCTCGCCCTGGGCGGACTGCATCCGGGTGTGGCACACGCCCCTGCAACACTTCATGCCCGATGGCGGCACGGCCTACGACCTTCTGGTGTCGAACCCGCCTTTTTTCGTGCATTCCACCCACACCCCCATCCGCGAACGCACCCAGGCACGCCATGCCGACAGCCTCCCCCACGAGGAACTGATAAGCCACGCCGCCCGGCTGCTTACCCCGCAAGGCCGCCTGTGCATTATCCTGCCGGTGACGGAAGGGGAACGCTGCATCGGCCTCGCCGCCAACGAAGGCCTGCATTGTTCCCGCCGCACCGACGTACACCCCAAACCCGATGCGCCCGCCAAGCGGTTGCTGCTCGAATTCAGCCGCACCGCTACCTTCGCCTTGCACGACACGCTCACCATCGAAAGTGGCACACGTCACCAATACACCCCCGAATTTACCGCCCTGGCACGGGATTTCTATTTGAAACTATAAATAATAAAGGTATATGAAAATGCACGATGGGATGCAGGGCGACACGAATAGAGCACCCGTTTCTATTAAAAATTGTATAAATAATACACCAGGCATTGCCCCATTGAAATATTTTCGTTAAAATTGCGCAAGTTATTTGCAGTGCTTGGCATTGCCTTATTCGACAATATATTTTCACAGAAAAACAAACATAAAATACTATGACGTACCTTAAATTCGACAAGACCCTGCTGACCAACCTGGAGCGGTCGCTCACCAAGGAGATGATACGCACCAACCGGGCAGGGGCTTACAACAGCACAACGCTGATTGACTGCAACACAAGGAAATACCACGGGCAACTCGTCATCCCCATCCCGGAGCTGGACGACTCGAACCACGTGCTGCTTTCCTCGCTTGACGAGACGGTCATCCAGCATGGTGCAGAGTTCAACCTGGGATTGCACAAATACTCAGGCAACAATTTCAGCCCGAACGGACACAAATACATCCGCCAGTTTGACTGCGAAGTAGCCTCGCGCACCACCTACCGGGTGGGAGGGGTCATCCTCATGAAAGAACGGTTGCTGTCCACCTTCGAGCCGCGCGTGTTGATAAAATACACGCTCATCGAGGCGCACTCGCCCACCACGCTCCGTTTCAAACCATTCCTCGCGTTCCGCAGCGTCAACGAGCTGACGCACGAAAACGGCATGGCGAACACTTCCTGCCAGGCCGTGCCGCAAGGCATCAAGATGTGCCTGTACGCGGGTTATCCGGAATTGTACATGCAATTCTCCAAACGGAACACCTACCACCACCATCCCGACTGGTATCATAATATTGAATATTATAAGGAACAGGAACGGGGATACGATTTCCGCGAAGACCTGCTGGTGCCGGGCTATTTCGAAATGCCTATCAAGAAAGGGGAGACCATCATCTTCTCGGCCGGGATATCGGCCACGCCGCCCCGCTCGCTCCACAAGATGTGGGACGAGGAAATTGCGCACCGCATCCACCGCTCCAACATGTACAACTGCCTGGTGAACGCGGCCGAACAATTCTACCAACGCATCAACAATAAGCAATACCTGCTGGCGGGCTACCCGTGGTTCACCACCCGGGCACGCGACGAATTCATCGCCCTGCCGGGCTGCACCTTCATCATCGGCAAGCCCGAAGCATTCCACCGGAGCATGGATACCGCCATCCCCGAAATCAGAACCTTCTTAGAAGAAGGACGCACCGACCTGCAACTGCGTGGGCTGGACAACCCCGACGTGCTGCTGTGGTTCGTGCGTGCCATCCAGCAATACGCCCAATACGCTTCCATGGAGGATGCCGCCCAACGCTATGGCAAAGTCGTCGGCGAAATCATCGAATTCATCCGCAAGAACAAGCACCCCAACCTGTTCCTGCACGACAACGGCCTGCTCTACGTGGACGGTAAGGAACGTCCCGCCACCTGGATGAACGCCATGGAAGACGGGAAGCCCATCACCCCGCGCACCGGCTACGTGGTCGAAATCAACGCCCTGTGGTACAACGCGCTGAAGTTTGCCTCAGAACTGGCAGCCACCGGCGGCGGCCAGCACACGGCCAACTTGTACGACTACCAGGCGGAAACCGCCAAAAGTTCGTTCGTGCAAATGTTCTGGAACGGCACTTACCTGTACGACTTCGTGGACGGCAACTATTCCGACCAGGAAGTGCGCCCCAACATGATATTCGCCGTAGGGCTGCCTTATTCGCCGCTCGACCGGGCACAGCAGAAGTCCGTGCTGGACATCACCACGCGCGAACTGCTCACCCCCAAAGGCCTGCGCACCCTCAGCCCGAAAAGCGGCTCGTACCGCCCCATCTACATCGGCGGGCAGCTGGAGCGTGACCGCAACTACCACAACGGCCCCGTGTGGACTTGGACCATCGGTACCTACGTGGAAGCCTACCTCAAGCTGTACAAACACAGTGGCGTGTCGTTCATCGAGCGGTTCACCAACGGGCTGGAAAGCGAGATGACCGAATTGTGCGTCGGCACGCTGTCCGAACTGTACGACGGCAACCCGCCGTTCAAGGGGCACGGCGGCATGTCCTTCGCCATGAACGTGGCCGAAGTGCTGAGAGTGTTGAACATGTTAAAAAAAGAAACCGAAAACGATAACAAATGAAAGCATTAATGTTTGGTTGGGAGTTCCCGCCCCACATCCTGGGCGGGCTGGGAACCGCAAGCTACGGGCTGACAAAAGGCATGTCACAACAACCTGACATGCAAATCACCTTTGTCATCCCCAAACCACACGGCGACGAAGACCAAAGCTTCCTCAAAATCATCGGGGCCAGCTTCGTGCCCGTGGTGTGGAAAGACCACGATTGGAACTACGTGAACCAGCGCATCGGCTGGATTATGCACCCGGACGAATACTACTGGTTGCGCAACGGCATCAAATACGACTTCCGCCGCATCGGCACGGACGACCTGGGCTGCATCAACTTCTCGGGCCGCTACCCCGACAACCTGATGGAGGAAATATCCAACTACGAAGCCGTGGCCAGCGTGCTGGCGCACCAGCTCGACTTCGACATCATCCACTCGCACGACTGGCTCACCTACCCCGCAGGCGTGTTTGCCAAGCAGATAAGCGGCAAGCCCCTGGTGGTGCACGTGCACGCCACCGACTTCGACCGCAGCCGCGGCCAGGTGAACCCCACCGTGTACAGCATCGAGAAACGGGGCATGGATGCCGCCGACCACATCATCACCGTGAGCAACCTCACACGGCGCATCGTCATCGAGAAATACCACCAGGATCCCGCCAAGGTGACCACCGTACACAACGCCGTGGAACCGCTGCCCAACGTGGAATCGTACACCAAGACCCCGCGCAAGGACAAGGTAGTCACCTTCCTGGGACGCATCACCATGCAGAAAGGACCCGAATACTTCGTGGAAGCCGCCCACCGCGTGTTGCAGAAGACCAAGGACGTGCGCTTCGTCATGGCCGGCAGCGGCGACATGATGAACGCCATGATCAACCTGGCCGCCCAGCGCAACATTGCCGACCGCTTCCACTTCACCGGCTTCCTGCGGGGCCGCCAGGTGTACGAGATGCTGGCCGAAAGCGACGTGTACATCATGCCGTCGGTGTCCGAACCGTTCGGCATCTCGCCCCTCGAAGCCATGCAGGTAGGCACGCCCACCATCATCTCCAAGCAGTCCGGCTGCGCCGAAATACTCACGCACGCTATCAAGATAGACTACTGGGACATCGATGCCATGGCCGATGCCATCTACTCCATCGTGAAGAACCCCGCCATGTACAAAAGCCTGCACGAGCTGGGACGCGAGGAAGTGAACAACATCCGCTGGTACGATGCCGGACTGAAAGTGCGCCGCATTTACGACCAGGTTATCGCCAACCGAAACAAATAACGCAACAACAAAACCCAAATAATAACACATAAAAACAGACGTGGTATGAAAAACATTTGCATCTATTTTCAAATCCATCAACCATATAGCTTGAAACGCTACCGGTTCTTCGACATCGACCAAGACCATTATTATTACGACGACTTCCGGGTGGAAGAGCGCATCCGCACCTTGGCCGAGAAATCGTACCTCCCCTCCAACGCCGCCATCCTGGAAATTATCCGCAATTCCAATGGCCGCTTCCGCTGCGCCTATTCCATCTCCGGCACTGCGCTGGAACAATTAGAGCAATACGCGCCCGAAGCCATCGACAGTTTCAAGGAACTGGCCAAGACCGGCGCAGTGGAATTCCTGGCCGAACCCTACGCCCACTCGCTGGCCTCCATTTACGATGTGGACGAGTTCGAACGGCAAGTGAAAATGCACGCCGAAAAAATAGAAAGCCTCTTCGGCAAAAAGCCTACCGCCCTGCGCAACGCCGAACTCATCTATTCTGACGAAAT
>CASFUX010000094.1 GCA_949297975.1 uncultured Bacteroidales bacterium | reverse complement strand
TTCGAGCGCAGCGAGAAATCTCACAGTGGCTTTGGAAGCGTTGTAGAAGGGGATTTAGCTTACGCTCAACTTCGTGTCTCCCTACGGTCGAAATGACGACGGGTTTGTTTCGTGGTTTTCACACAGCCTCCAGGGAGAGGGGGCTGGGGTGAGGTAAACAAGCAC
Organism: uncultured Bacteroidales bacterium; assembly: GCA_949297975.1. Classification (GTDB taxonomy): domain Bacteria; phylum Bacteroidota; class Bacteroidia; order Bacteroidales; family Paludibacteraceae; genus QVMH01. The sequence goes on along the minus strand of CASFUX010000094.1, from coordinate 5,710 downwards.
TTGGCAGATTGCGGACATACATTTTTTATATTACCGCAGGGAGCACAAAGGGCGCAAAGGATTGATGCGGCACGGCTGACCGTTGATCAAAGACCGCAAACCACGGAATGCAACATTTTGTCCGCCTTTTATCGTCCACTGTCGTGCAAATTGCTTACCTTTGTCCTCGCATATAATTAAAGACAAACAATATCACCAATATGGAAGAAGACATCAAGAAACCCTCGGACGAGAAATTGAAGGCCTTGCAGTTGGCCATGGAAAAGATAGAAAAGGACCACGGTAAGGGCACCATCATGCGCATGGGCAGCACCAAGGTGGAGGAAATCGCCGTCATCCCCACCGGCTCCATCGGGCTGAACGCGGCCCTGGGCGTGGGCGGCTACCCGCGCGGGCGCGTCATCGAGATATACGGGCCGGAATCGTCCGGCAAGACCACGCTGGCCATCCACGCCATCGCCCAGGCGCAAAAGGCGGGAGGCATCGCGGCCATCATCGACGCGGAACATGCGTTCGACCGCTTCTACGCCGAAAAGCTGGGCGTGAACACGGACGACCTGCTCATCTCGCAACCCGACAACGGCGAACAGGCCCTCGAAATAGCCGACCAGCTCATCCGCTCGTCGGCGGTGGACATCGTGGTCATCGACTCCGTGGCCGCCCTCACCCCCAAGTCGGAAATCGAAGGCGACATGGGCGAGTCCAAGATGGGCTTGCAGGCGCGGCTCATGTCGCAGGCCCTGCGCAAGCTCACCGCCAACATCAGCAAGACGAACACGACCTGCATCTTCATCAACCAGTTGCGCGACAAGATAGGCCAAATGTTCGGCCCGTCGGAAACCACCACGGGGGGCAACGCGCTGAAGTTCTACGCCTCCGTACGGCTCGACATCCGCAAAATCGGGTCGTTGAAGGACGGCGATGAAATGATAGGCAGCCAGACGCGCGTGAAGGTGGTGAAGAACAAGGTGGCCCCGCCGTTCCGCAAGGCGGAGTTCGACATCATGTTCGGCGAAGGCATCTCGCGCACGGGCGAAATCATCGACCTCGGCGTGGACTACGGCATCGTCAAGAAAAGCGGCTCGTGGTTCAGCTACGGCGACACCAAGCTGGCGCAAGGGCGCGATGCCGCCAAGAACGTCATCCGCGACAACCCGGAACTGGCCGACGAACTGGAAGCCAAAATCATGGAGGCCATGCAAAGCGGCGTGAAACCCGCCGCCAAGCCCTCGAAATCATCGAAACAAAGCAACAAGGAAGAGGAATAGCCCCTCCCGCCAAGATACGAGACAGGCGCAGGTTACCGACCAGGTAGCTTGCGCCTTGTTTCTTTTATTATAGGATAAAACAATCCGGGCGGAAAAAGCGTTATCCTCCATATCATCAGAACCTTTACCCTTATGAACAAACAAACCCATTCCATCCGCTACGCCTTGCCCGCCTTGCTGCTGGCGGGCGCATTCCTGCTGCCGATGCAAGCGAGAACCACTCACTCATTCATGAACGAGCCACCTGAAGAAACAGAAGATGAGGTTATCATGGTACTTCCCAATCCCGTTCCCGTTCAAGAAGATCCCTCCGATACAATTTTTCGAGTTGCCGAAAAGATGCCGGAGTTTCCGGGCGGCTCGGCGGCCATGTTCACGTACATCCGCCAAAGCATCCAATACCCCAAGGAGGCCGAGGGGCAGGAGGGGCGGGTCATCCTGCAATTCGTCATCGATACCCTCGGCCAAATGCACGATGTAAGGGTAGTGCGCAGTCAGCATCCTGCCTTGGACGCAGAGGCCGTGCGGGTGGTGCAGTCCATGCCCGCTTGGATAGCGGGAGAGCATAACGGACGGAAAGTGCCCGTGCGTTACACCCTGCCCGTGGCGTTCGAGGCGACTTACGGCTTCGACGAAGTGGAAGTGAAGCCGGAGTTTCCGGGAGGACAAGCTGCCTTGTTTCAGTTTTTGAGCAAAAATATCCGATATCCAGTCGAAGCTGCGGAAAGAGGCGTGCAAGGACGGGTTGTTGTTGGATTTACCATCACCGACCAAGGATATATAGAGGATGTGCTCATCGTAAAAAGCGTATCGCTATCCCTCGACCTCGAAGCCGCACGGCTTGTGCGCTCCATGCCTGCTTGGACACCCGGGCAAATGAACGGTCAACCCGTACACGTGAAGAGTGTGATACCCGTCAACTTCAATGTGCAATAGGCAAACTCAGAATAAGGACAACACATTTCCTCCGTCCCTACGCAATTTTCCCCGCACACTAACGCGGCAAAAATTCCGCATCTATCCCCTTCCACGTGCCAACGCACAAAAAAGCCGGGCTGCCCTCGCGGCGACCCGGCTTCTCCACTCAAAATATCATGCTATGAAACAACAATATCTATACGCCTAACGAAGCACGCACGGCATCCACTTTGGCCGTGGCGGCTGCTTCGGCTGCATCGTAGTCGGCACGCGAATGCATTTCACCGCGCACTTCGATGTAGAACTTGATTTTCGGCTCCGTGCCCGACGGGCGGACGGATATCTTCGTGCCGTCGGCGGTGAAGAACTGGAGCACGTTGGACGTGGTAGGCATGGCCAGGGGCGCGTCCGTACCCGCTACCAGGTCGTGCGCCACCAGGGTCTGGTAATCCTTCACCAGCGTGACGGGCGAACCGGCGATTTCCCGTGGCGGGTTGTTGCGGAAGCCGGTCATCATGGCGGCTATCTCCTCGGCACCGCTCTTGCCCTTGCGCACCACCGAGATGCCTTTTTCCTTGCTGTAACCGTATTCCACGTAGATGTCCTGCAACAGTTCGAACAGCGACTTGCCGTTGTCCTTGGCCCAGGCGGTCATTTCGGCCATGAGGGCGCAGGCGGACACGGCATCCTTGTCGCGCACGAAGGTCTCGGCCAGGAATCCGTAGCTTTCCTCGCCCCCGCCGATGTACTGCGCCTTGCCTTCGTTTTCGCGCATCACGGCGGCAATCCACTTGAAGCCCGTGTAGCAGTCGTAGAAGCCCACGTGGTTGCGTTCGGCCATGCGGCGTATCAGCTCGGTGGTCACGATGGTCTTCACCACGTACTCGTTGCCTTGCAGCTTGCCCAGCTCGCGCCAGCGGGTGATGAGGTAATAGACGAACATCATGCACGTCTGGTTGCCGTTGACCAATATCCATTCGCCCTTGTCGTTCTTTACGGCGATGCCCATGCGGTCGGCATCGGGGTCGGAGGCCAGCACCAGGTCGGCATCCGTTTCCTTGGCCTTGCGCACGGCCAGTTCGAGCGCGGCAGGTTCTTCGGGATTGGGCGAAACAACGGTGGGGAAATCACCGCTCACCACATCCTGTTCGGGCACGTGGATGACGTTTTCAAACCCGTATTCCTTCAATGCGCGAGGAATGAGGCGCACGCCCGTGCCGTGGATGGGGGTATAGACGATTTTGAGGTCGCTGTGCCGCCGGATGGCTTCGGGCGACAGCGACAAGCCCTTGATGGCCTCGATGTACACGCGGTCGATTTCCTCGCCGATAATCTGGATGAGGTCGGGATTGCCCTGGAACTTGATATCGTCCACGTTCTTAATCTTTTCCACTTCCTTGATGACGTTCACATCGTGCGGGGCAATCATCTGCGCGCCGTCGCTCCAATAGGCCTTGTAGCCATTGTATTCCTTGGGGTTGTGCGAGGCGGTGAGGATGATACCGCTTTGGCAGCCAAGATGGCGGATGGCAAACGAGGTCTCAGGCGTGGGGCGCAGGTCGTCGAACAAATAAACCTTGATGCCGTTGGCTGAGAAGATGTTGGCCGATATTTCGGCGAACTTGCGGCTGTTGTTGCGGCAGTCGTGCCCGATGACCACGCTGATTTGCGGCAGGTCGGGGAACTGCGCCTTCAGGTAGTTGCTCAGCCCTTGGGTAGCCGCGCCCACGGTGTAAATGTTCATGCGGTTGGAACCCACGCCCATGACGCCGCGCAGGCCTCCCGTGCCGAATTCCAGGTCCTTGTAGAACGACTCGATGAGTTCCGTCTTGTCGGCGGCTTCCATCATGCGGCGCACTTCGCGCTTGGTTTCTTCATCGTAGTTACCGTCCAGCCAGCCTTGAGCCTTGGCCATGACTTCCTGTAATAAAGCATTGTTTTCCATACTTCAATATATGTTTAGTTGATTTGTCACGTTTGAGAGGCTAAAGGTAAGGGATTTTTTTGAGATAGCAAACTTGGGGAACGCAAATAACGCGAATGACGCAAATAGACGCAAAATTTCTTCTGTCTGTAGGGCGTTGCCCTACGCTAAATGCCACAAGGCCGTTGGCCTTGCCTCCCCAACGCTCTAAAGGGAATTTGTCTACTTGTAACTCGTAGCTTGTAGCTTGTAGCTACTCATACCGCATGATGGCGGCAGGCGAGATACGCGCCACGAGCACCGACGGTCCCACCATCATGAGCAGCGAGGCGGCAAGCGTGCCCACGTTGAGCAGCACGATGTAGCCCCAATGGAACGCCACGGGCACAGTGGAGGTATAATACGACTCCGGATCAAGCGGCACGATGCCCAGCCACGCTTGCAGGGCGCACAGCCCGAGGCCGATGACGTTGCCCCACAACATGCCCCGCATCACCAGGAAGGCGGCATGGTAAAGGAACACGCGCCGCACCGTCCAGTTCGTGGCACCGAGTGCCTTGAGCGTGCCAATCATCTGCGTGCGTTCGAGGATAAGGATGAGCAAACCCGAAATCATGATGAATCCGGCCACGGCGGTGATAAGCGCGAGGATGACCCACACGTTCATATCCAGCAGGTCGAGCCAGCCGAAGATTTGCGGGTTGGCCTGCCGGATGGTACGGGTAAGGTAAGCATCGCCCTCATCGTCGAAGCGGTTGGCCGTGGCCAGGTACACGCCCTCGCCCGCCTCGTCCATGCGGTCGAAGTCCGTGAGCAACACTTCCAAAGCACTGAACTCGTCCCCGGCCCAGTCGTTGAGCCTGCGCACGTGACGGATATCGGTGAGCACAAACAACTGGTCGTACTCCGTGAAGTCGGTGGAATACAGCCCGGCAATGGTGAAGCGGCGGGCGCGGATGTTGTCCTGGATGAAATAGGTGAAGAACGAGTCGCCCACCGAGAGACCGAGCCGCCGCGCCAGCCATTCGGAGACGATGACCTCGCTGCGCAAGGTGTCCGTGCGGGTGTCAAGGGTACGGCCATCGGTGAGGTTGTCGGCAAAGAATCCCCAATCGAAATCCGCCCCCACACCCTTGAGCACGATTCCCTGGAACTCGTCCTCGGTCTTGATGATGCCGGGCTTGGTGGCCACCCGCTGCACATGGCGCACGCCCGGCACCTGCTCGATGCGCCGCTGCGTGGCGGTGTCCATGCGGATGGGCTTCATCTCGTAAGTGTTGTTGTTGTCGAAGTTGGTCACCTGCATGTGCCCGCCGAAGCCGATGGCCTTGTCCTGTATCTCGCGCTTGAAGCCGGTGATGACGGCCACGGCCACCAGCATCACGGCCAGCCCCAACGCCATGCCCACGATGGCAATGCGCACCGCCGGGCGCGACACGCCGCGTCCCTCCTGCCCGAAGTGGATGCGGCGGGCTATGTAATATTCGAAGTTCATGCGTCTGTCTTTGGGCACACGGATAACACGGATGTTTAACTTCCCGCAGATTGCGCAGATTTACGCAGATAGCCTTTCACCTTTCTACTTTTTCCCTTTCACCTC
>CASFUX010000093.1 GCA_949297975.1 uncultured Bacteroidales bacterium | reverse complement strand
GGCGTTACGGAAGCGGCACAGCGTCGTGCTGTCGGGTACGGCATCATCCATGCCGAGACCGGCAAAACGGCTGAAGGAGAGGCGGTCGTTGACCTGCTCCTCTATCTCGCCGTCGCTCAAACCGAACCACATACACATGAGTTCCATACGGAACAGCACCATGCAGTCGTAGCACGGACGGCCGGTCGGGGAAAAGCCCTTGGCATAGGCAGGCTCTAGCAAGGAACGGAGCGGATGCCAGTCTATCACGGCGTTTATCTGGTTGAAGAACTCGGATTTCACCTTGCGCCTTTGCATCTGCAAGTCGCCGAAACTCAATTGGGAGGTCTTTTCTTGTTTCATGCCTTAAAGATACAAAAAATCAGCTAATTACTAATGCCTTTTGCCACAGTTTTGCAGAGGTCTCGGTATTAACATTGTGATCTTTCTTCAAGCGTGAAGAGATGATGTAGTAATTTAAAAACCCTGCGAAACTTTATTGCTTGTGACAAGTAGCTTGGTTTCATTGTTGTCCGTGGGAATGCATTCCCGTGGTACTCCTGCCGGCGTGTTCCGGCGGGAGTTTCTTTTCTTTCAGGTTTTGGCAGGGACTTTTCATTTGGACTCAATGGGTGTACAAGTGAATATGTATCTGAAAGAGACAGGGCGGTCGCGGCCTCATCGGTCGTGGCTGCCCTGTTCGTTTTTTTGCTTGTGGGGTCAATGGATGGCGAACAAATGCCAATATCCTTCCTTTTCGTTCCGGGCGATGTAGCCTTTTTCCGCCATGCCTTTGATGAGTTTCTGCACGGCGGACGGATTGATGCCCAGCAACTGCGACATTTCCGCATACGTCACATACGGGTTTTCGGCCAGGATGGACAGCAGTTTGGCACCGTTCGGGCTGCGGAACTTGATGCGTTCGCCATCGTACCACCAGCATCCGGTCCCGACGTGGGTGGCGAAGTCGATGGTATTGCCCGCTTCGTCGAGTACCAACTGCTTGAAGTAACGGAGGAACGGGCGGATTTGCGTCAGCTGGGCATGTGCCCCGTCGCTCGGGTTGTCGCCTACCACGATGTCCGCCTGGTGCAGGGCTTCTATGTAGTCCTGCTTTTTGCGGTTCCGGATGACAATCATGGGCCATCCGTGTCGGCTCAAAATGTAGTTGGTGAGCAGGCGGGCGATGCGTCCGTTGCCGTCCTCAAAGGGGTGGATGCGGATGTAGCGGTAGTGGAAGAGGGCTGCCAGCTCCACGGGGGTCAGTTGTCCTGCTTGTTCCTCCGTGTTGTACCAATCGACCAAGTCGGTCATGAAAGCGGGTGTCTCTTGGGGCGATGCGTATTCAAACCGGTTGCCATAGCGGGTGATGACGCTGTTGGGGCGGGTTTTGTATTGCCCCGCGTGGATGACGTAGCTGGTCTCCACCCCGCCGGGCAAGATGCGGTGTACGGTGTAGTCCTCGCGAAGCAAGGTGTGGTGTAACTGCCGGATGAAGTTTTGTGTCAGCGGGAGGGCGAGCTTTTGTGCTTCTTCCACCATTTTCAATCCGACTGCGCTTGCCTTCATGTCGTTGAAATCTTTCAGACTGCCTTCCCCGCTTACTTTGCCGAACAGCAGCAGCAATTCTGTCTGTCCGTAGGTCAGGGTGTTGCCTTCCATGTGGTTGCTGTTGTAGTTGTATTCTACCGCGAACTTCTTGTTTAGGCGCGTTCGAATGCTTTCTTCCAATGGTTGCAAAGCTTGCCATGTGGTGAATACATCATCCAGCGAAGTATGTTTCATTGCCGTTTGTTTTTTTAGTTTATGACCGATAAAGGTGGTGTGCTACCACTTTCTTGCTTCATTCGGCAAATGTAGCAATAATTTTGGAACGGGGGCAAGCCCCAACTCGAAAACAAAAAAGAAAAACCAAAGGGCAACCGGCCTTCCGACCGATTGCCCTTCGCCTATTAACTATTAGCTACTCGCTATTAGCAGTCAGCTCTCCTCGCTCTTATCCTCCAAAGTTGTCGTACAGGATGGACGATTCGTCCACGCCGAGTTCATCGAGCATAGCTACTACGGCCTTGCTCATGGGGCCGGGGCCGCACATGTAGTATTCGATGTCTTCGGGGGCTTCGTGGTCTTTCAAATACGTGTCGTAGATAACTTTGTGCACGAAGCCGGGGGTGTACTTCACGCCAGCCGCGTCGGCAGCCGGGTCGGGACGGTCGAGGGCGAGGTGGAACGAGAAGTTGGGGAATTCCTTTTCCAGTTCCAGGAAGTCTTGCAGGTAGAACACTTCGTTCAAGGCGCGTGCGCCGTAGAAATAGGACATCTTGCGGTCGGTGGTGTGTAGCGTCTTGGTCATGTGCATGATTTGCGCGCGCAACGGGGCCATGCCCGCGCCACCGCCTATCCACATCATTTCCTTCTTGGAGTTGAAGATGGGGTGGAAGTCGCCGTAAGGGCCGCTCATCATCACCTTGTCGCCCGGCTTGAGGGTGAAAATATATGAAGATGCGATACCCGGCATCACGTCCATGAAGCCGCCGCCCTGTTCTTTCGGCTTGAAGGGCGGGGTGGCAATGCGCACCGTCAGCATGATGCGGTCGCCCTCGGCGGGATAGTTGGCCATGGAGTAGGCTCGGATGGTTTCTTCCGTGTTCTGGCACTTGAGGCCGAAGAGGCCGAATTTCTGCCATGCAGGCAGGTACTCATCGCCGATGAGGCTCTTATCGATGTCCTTGTCATAGTCCATGTTGAAAGTCGGGATTTTGATTTGGGCATACGAGCCGGGGATGAAGTCCATGTGCTCGCCGGGAGGCAGGGCCACGATGAATTCCTTGATAAAGGTAGCCACGTTCTTGTTGCTGATGACTTCGCATTCCCATTCCTTCACGCCAAGCACCGATTCGGGCACCTTGATGGACATGTCGCCTTTCACCTTCACCTGGCAGCCGAGCCGCCAATGGTCTTTCATCTGCTTGCGGTTGAAGTGCACCGCTTCGGTGGGCAGTATTTCGCCCCCGCCTTCGAGCACCTGGCACTTGCATTGGCCGCACGAGCCTTTGCCGCCGCACGCCGAGGGCAGGAACACACCGGCGTTGGACATGGCGCTCAGCAGCGAGCCACCCGAGTCCACTTCCAGGTCTTTCTCCCCGTTCATCAGTATCTTGACCTTGCCTGAAGCCACGAGGTACTTCTTGGCCACGAGCAATACCACCACCAGCAGCACGATGACCACGAGGAACACCACCATGCTGGACAGGATATTGGTTAAATTGATTTCTAATAGCATCATATCTGTATTTTCTTTTTTCGTTCTACTTGCTGTTTCTTATATTTCCAAGCCGGAGAAGCAGAGGAAGGCCATGGCCATCAGCCCCACGGTGATGAAAGTGATGCCCAATCCCCGCAGGGGTACTGGCACGTCGCTGTACTCCATGCGTTCGCGTATGGCGGCCAGCCCCACGATGGAGAGCATCCAGCCCAAGCCCGAGCCGAGGGCATAGGCCACCACGTCGAGCATGTTGGTGAGTGCTTTGGGGTCGGTGGGTTCAAGCCCCACGCGCTGCTGCATGAACAGGGCACCCCCCATGATGGCGCAGTTGACGGCAATCAGGGGAAGGAAGATGCCCAGCGAGGCATAGAGCGATGGCGAGAACTTTTCCACGGCCATTTCCACCAGCTGCGTGATGGCGGCGATGACGGCGATGAACAGGATGAAGCTCAAGTAGCTCAGGTCGAGGTCGGCGAAGCTGGGGCTTAACCAGGTCAACGCGCCTTTGCTCAGTACTTTGGTTTCAAGCAGGTAGTTTACCGGCAGGGTAATCAGCAACACGAAGGTAACGGCGATGCCAAGCCCCACGGAGGTTTTCACGTTCTTCGACACGGCCAGGTACGAACACATCCCGAGGAAGAATGCGAAAATCATGTTGTCCACGAATATCGAGCGGACGAATAATGTGATTGCGTGTTCCATATCTTATAAATGTCTTATTTTTCTTGTAAATCCTTGTTTACGGAACGGTGTATCCAGATGATGCAGGCCACGAGTATCAAGGCCATGGAAGGCATCATCATCAGCCCGTTGTCCACATATCCGGCTTCGTAGAAGCTGGTGGGTATCACTTGAAAGCCGAATAGCTTGCCGCTGCCGAACAGTTCGCGCACGAATGCCACGGCTATCAGTATCCACGAATACCCCAGGCCGTTGCCCAGCCCGTCGAGGAACGAGTCCCACGGCTTGTTGCTCATGGCGTAGGCTTCGAGCCGTCCCATGAGGATACAGTTGGTGATGATGAGGCCGATGTACACCGACAGCTGCACGCTCACATCGTAGGCAAAGGCTTTCAATATTTCGCTTACCACGGTTACCACGGCGGCAACCACCACCAATTGCACGATGATACGCACGTTATTGGGGATGGTGTTGCGCATGAGCGAGATGATGACGTTGGACAAGGCCACGATGATGGTCACCGACAAGCCCATGACGATGGCCGGCTTCAGCTGCACGGTCACGGCCAAGGCCGAACAAATACCCAACACTTGCACCACGACCGGGTTGTTCTTGTTCAACGGGCCGAGCAGTGCTTCTTTGAATCTATCATTTTTCATAATTGATGTTCCTCCTTATTGTGTTATTTGGTTATACCTGCCGCTTTTTTCAGGAAAGGTTCATAGGGGGCGATGCTGTTGTAGAGCATGGATTCCACCCCTTTGCTGGTGATGGTGCCTCCGGAGAGCGCGTCCACCTGGTCTTGTCCCTGTGCGGTTTGTCCTACTTTCATCACGGCGATGGAGACGAACTTGCCGTCCTTCATCAGCTCCTTGCCCTGGAACTGGTCGCGGAAGGCCGGGGTCACGATGTTCGAACCGAGGCCCGGCGTTTCGCCCGCATGGGAGAAGTACACGCCGTTCACCGTGTTGCGGTCGTCGTTCAAGGCGATGTAGCCCCAGATGGCACCCCACAATCCTTTGCCGTTCATGGGGATAATCCATTTCGTCTCGCTGTTCACTTCGGCCATGTAGATGGGCAGTTCGCCTGCGGCGGGGGCGTAGTTGAAGTCCTTCACCGGGTCGAGTTCCTTGATGACTTCACCTTGTTCATTCAATATATATATATGTTGGATGTCTTCGGCGAAGAGCTTGGCCGCGTCGGCACCTTCGAGCACCACGGCGGGCAGCGACGAGAGTATCTGTTTCTTCTTGTCCAGTTCCACATTGGCGTTTTGGCGGCTCTTCAGCGCACCCGACGTGAAGGAGAGCAGCAGGGCCACCACCACCACGATAGCTACCGTGTACACCATGATGTAGGCGTTGCCGTTCTTGTTGATGCCCTTCTTGGCCTTCCCGCCGTCTTCTATCAGTTCGAATTCGGAAGCGGGAGCCTGGCACACGGGGCATTTGTCGGGGGCTTTGTCGCCCTCGTGGATGTACCCGCACACTTTACATCTATATTTCTTCGTTGCCATAGTTTCTTTATTTTGTCGTTACACGTTTCAGTCTTTTCTTGATGTTGGCCTGCACCACGTAGTAGTCGATCAGCCCGGCAAACAGGTTCATGAGCAGGATGGCGAGCATCATGCCTTCGGCGTAGCCGGGGTTGAACACGCGGATGATGATGGCCATCGCGCCGATGAGGAAGCCGTAAATCCACTTGCCTGTCTCGGTGTGGGCCGACGTCACGGGGTCGGTGGCCATGAACACGGCGCCGAAGGCGAACCCGCCATATACCAGGTGGCAGTACCAGGGGAAGTTGGCATAGGCCGTGTCAGGCCCGAACTGGTTGAGCACGAAAGCCATGATGCCGCCTCCGAGGAACACGGAGAGCATCGTTTTCCAGCTGGCCACCTTGGTGACGAGCAGCAGCAGCGCACCGATGGCGATGGCGATGATGGACGTTTCGCCCACCGAGCCGGGGATGAGGCCGATGACCCCGTCCCAGAAGCCGAGCGGCTGGCCGAGTATGCCGGTGATGTCGGCGGTGGAGGTGGCGGCCGTGCCTACCTGCCCCAGCGGGGTGGCACCCGAGAAGGCATCCACCGCCTGGCCGCCGCCGAAGCCGAAGGCGGCATCGGTGCGTACCCACACCTTGTCGCCCGACATGGCGGTTGGGTAGGCGAAGAAGAGGAACGCGCGGGTGATGAGTGCCACGTTGAAGATGTTCATGCCCGTGCCACCGAATACCTCCTTGGCGAAGATGACGGCGAACGCCGTGGCCACGGCCACCATCCATAGCGGCGTGTCCACCGGCACGATGAGCGGGATGAGGAAGCCCGTGACGAGGAAACCTTCCTGTATCTCATGCCCTTTGATTTGCGCGGAGATGAATTCGATGCCCAGCCCCACGATGTACGAGACGAGCAGCAACGGCAGCACGGCCAGGAAGCCGTAGAAGAACGTGCCCCAGAAGCCCATCTGCTGGCCGATGGCCAGGAAGTGTTGGTAGCCCACGTTGTACATACCGAACAGCATGGCCGGTACGAGTGCCAGTACGACGATGATCATCGTGCGTTTCGAGTCGGTCGCGTCGTGGATGTGCGCCCCCATCTTCGCAGTCGTGTTCGGCACGAAGAGGAAGGATTCGAAACCTTCGAATACCGAGTGAAGCTTTTCGAATTTGCCGCCCTTCTCGAAGTTCGGCTTTATCTTGTCAATGTAGTTTCTTAATGCGCTCATAATTATTCTACTTCTGATTTTAAGTAATCCAAGGCTTCACGCACGATGGCCTGAAGCGGCAGTTTGGAAGTATCGACGAACTCGCACAGGGCGAAGTCTTCGGGAGCCACTTCGTAAGCCCCGAGGTTTTCCATCTTGTCAATGTTCTTGGCGAGCATGGCCTTGATGAGGAATTCAGGCAGGATGTCCATGGGCAGCACCTTGTCGTATTCGTTCGTCATGATGATGCCGCGGCGGCCTCCCATGAGGCGGGCATCCCACTTGAACTGCACTTTGCCGAAGGCCTTTTCCACGAGCGGGCATTTCAGCAGCTTGCTGAAGTACAGGTTCGTGTTGCTGAAGCGTGTGAAGCGCGGCATGGCCCATCCGAGCAGTTCGTGCGTCTCGCTGCCTTCGTCTATCACGGTGATTTGCGTGGCGTAGGGGTCAATCGCGCCGTCGGCCTCGATTTGCATGCCGCTCAGCACGTTGCCGCTGATGTAGCGCAGGGGGATGCCCGTGTGCACGTTGCCCGTCACGATGGGGGCGATGCTTGCGCCCGGCAGCGTGCGGTAGTATTGCGTTTCGCAGGCTTCGGGACCGGTGAGTGCCACCAGTCGGCTCAGGTCCACGATGCCTTTGGTGAACAATCGGCCGATGAAGAGCACGTCCTGCACACCCACGGTCCACACCACTTCGCCCTTGTTCACGGGATCTACGTGGTTGATTTGCACGCCCACGTTGCCGATGGGGTGGGGACCTTCATACTCGGTCAGTTCCACGCCGTGCACCATGCGGAAGTCGGTGCTCTTGCTGCCTGCCCGCAGGCCCAGGTGCACCTTGCCTTCGGTGAGCTTGCCCAGCGCATCGATGCCCGCCTGGAAGTCGTCGAACTGCCCGTGCAGCACGAACTCATGGTCCGGTGCCAGCGGGGCGGAGTCGAATGCGGAGATGAAGATGGCTTTTGGGGCTTTGGCAGGGTTGGCAATTACGTCGTAGGGGCGTTGCTTGATGTAGGCCCAAAGCCCGGCTTGTAGCAGGGCGGCTTTGACTTCTTCGCCCGAAAGCTGCGCGAGGGGTTTGAAATCGAACTTCTCATATTCGATTTCCGGGTCGCGAGCAATGGTGATGCTCAATACTTTTCGTCTCTCACCCCGGTTTACGGCGGTCACTTCACCGCTCACGGGCGATACGAAATTCATGCTTTCAACCGTTTTGTCATGAAATACGGGAGTCCCGGCTTTCACTTTGTCGCCGGCCTTCACCATCACCTTCGGCACGATGCCGTGGTAGTGGTCGGGGATGACGGCTATCGTTTCCGAAGGCATTGCGCTGCCTATGGTCTGCCGCGCCTTCCCGCCGATTTCGATGTCCAAACCGCGTTTCGTCTTAATTAGGTTCGCCATATTTGTTATGTATAGTATTGATAATTTGTTTCCTGCCTGGAGGCCGCTGCCTGCCATGGTTGAGGCTGGCCGTGTGTTCGGGCTGATTGTCAATAAAATATATAGTGCTAAAAAAACACCGCAAAAGTAAACATTTTTTCACGGATGAGGAAGAGATTAAAGAATTATTTCAGTAATTCGTTTCCTCTGTCAGTGCGATTAAGGTAAAATGCCTGCACGCTTAGGGCGAAACGTGCGGACGTTTTATCTTAATTGTGCCGATGGATGGACGTGCGGACGGGAAAAAGCCGTATATTTGCGAAGCCAAAATTTTTTGGGACACAGAGCACACCGAGTTATTTCGGTTGGGTTTTGGGGCACTGTGGATTTGTAAAAAGCTATGTGTGCTCTGAGTTCTCCCCCATGTCATTATACATTAGACAATATACAGAAAAATGATAAACCACGGAGGCACAGAGACACAAAGAAGAACGGTGCATTCGCACAGATAACAGAGGACACTCAGTGAAATGCCGCAAGCGGCATTTCTCCGTGGGCTTTTGGGGCGCACAAGGGGGGCAGTTAGATGTATCTCTCCGTGTCTCTATGGTTTAATAACTCTATTAATTATATGTCAACGGAGCAAAGCGAAGCGTATCTTACGCAAAAGGGCATTCGCCCCACGGCGGCGCGCATCCTGGTGGTGCAACAGCTGTCCGAGCTGACTAACCCGGCATCGCTGTTCGAGTTGGAGACGGAGCTGGGCACGCTGGATAAGTCTACCATCTCGCGCACGCTGTCCCTCCTGCTGGAGCATCACGTGGTGCACGCCTTTGAGGACGGCAGCGGCTCGGTGAAATATGAATTATGCCGCAGCACGTCCGATGTGTGCCGTGTGGGCGACCGCCACATTCACTTTTTTTGCGAGGCGTGCCACCGCACTTTTTGTCTGGACGACATCAAGATACCCGTGGCCGCCCTGCCCGAGGGGTACGTCATCGACACCATCAACTACACGGTGAAGGGGCTGTGCCCCACCTGCGGACGGAAGGCCGGAAGGTAAGGGGAGCCGGGGGGATGCGTGCCCAAGGTAGTAGAGACGGGGCGTGCCCCGTCTGATACCTCACCCCTCCGCCCCTCTCCCCAGGAGGCTGTGTGAAAACCACGAAACAAACCCGCCGTCATTTCGACCGTAGGGAGACACGAAGTTGAGCGTAAGCTAAATCCCCTTCTACAACGCTTCCAAAGCCACTGTGAGATTTCTCGCTGCGCTCGAAATGACGAGGACGGCATGAAAATGGTACTTTTTACACAG
>CASFUX010000092.1 GCA_949297975.1 uncultured Bacteroidales bacterium | reverse complement strand
GGTAGGGGTCATCGAGAATTTTACGTGCGACGAGGGCGATGCTTTCTATCACATTCAGGTGCGGTTGGCCACCGATTTCCGCCGCATCTCCAATGTGCAGGTCATTGATTATAAAAACCGGGACGAGCAGGAGGCGTTGGAATCCTCTCTGCCCATGTAGAGACAAGGCATGACGTGCCTCCTACATGCTGGAATATAGGCGTGACGTGGGTAGAGACAAGGCATGCCTTGTCTCTACAATTCCATCGGTATATTTTATATGTTATTATAAATAGGATAAAGAGAGAAATGCGATAAAGGAATAGATGCGGAGGATGGTGTTCCCTTACCTCTTGCCTCTTACCTCTCACCTCTCACTCCTTACTTCTCACCCTGTCCATGTTGCAGACGGTCATACAGAATATCATCCGCTTTGTGGTGCTGGTGCTGGTGCAGGTACTGGTGCTCAACCACGTGCAGTTCCTGGGGTTTGTCAATCCCTACGTTTACGTGCTGTTCATCCTGTCGCTGCCGGTGCGCACGCCGCGCTGGCTCACGCTGGTGCTGTCGTTCGGGTTGGGCATGGCGGTGGATGCCTTTGCCGACACGCTGGGATTGCACGCCTTTGCCTGCGTGCTGGCGGGCTTCCTGCGCGACCCGCTCGTCAAGCTGCTCGGCGCGGGCGACGACAACAACGACTTCACCCCCTCGATGGCCACGCTGGGCATGGGCAATTATGTGAAATACGCCTCCGTGCTGGTGGTGCACCACCTGGTCATCTATTTCCTGGAAGCGTTCACCTTGGCGCATTTCTTCGACACCCTGTGGCATGCCTGCCTGGCCTCGGCCGTCACGCTGGTCATCGTGCTGGGCTTGCAACTGATTAAACGACGCTGACCGCCCATGCTCAACAATCCCTACCAGAACCGGAAATACGTGGTATCGGCCATCATCGTGGGGGTCGTGCTGGTGTACATCGTGCGCCTTTTCTCCCTCCAGGTAGTCGAGACCAAATACAAGGAGGGGGCGGAGAGCAACGCCCTGCTGCACCGCACGCTCTATGCCCCGCGCGGGCTGATATACGACCGCGACGGGCGGCTGCTGGTGTACAACAAGCCTGCTTACGACATCAACGTCATCATGCGTGAGGTACAGCAACTCGACACGCTGGAGCTGTGCCGCACGCTGGGCATCGACCGGGCGTATTTCGACGGGCGCATGGCCGACATCAAGAACCGCCGCAAGAACCGGGGCTACTCCCCCTACACGCCGCAGACCTTCATGTCGCAGCTGGAGATGGAGGATGTGGCCGCTTTCCAGCAGCTGGGCTACAAGTTTCCCGGCTTCTACCTGCAGAACCGCACCTTGCGCGAATATGCCTATCCCAGCGCGGCGCACGTGCTGGGCAGCATCGGCGAGGTGTCGCCCCGGCAGCTGGAGGAGGATGACTATTACCGCCAGGGCGACTATGCCGGGCGCGACGGCATCGAGTACGTGTACGAGAAGGAACTGCGGGGCGAGAATGGCGTGGAGATATTGCTGCGCGATGCCCGGGGACGCATCCAAGGCCGCTACGAGGACGGGCGGGAGGACGTGGCTCCCCGGGCGGGGCAGAACATCACCCTGTCGCTCGACATGGAACTGCAACAGCTGGGCGAGCGGCTGCTCACGGGCAAGGTGGGCAGCATCGTGGCCATAGAGCCTGCCACGGGCGAGATACTGGCCATGGTCTCCAACCCCGCATTTGACCCCGGGCTGCTGGTGGGGCGCGAACGTTCGGAGAATTACGCCCGGCTGGTGGCCGACACCTTGAAGCCCCTGCTCAACCGGGCCACGCAGGCGCAGTATTCGCCCGGTTCCACCTTCAAAATCATCCAGGCACTCGTATGCCTCGACATGGGGGGCATCACCCCGTCCACCCTGTTCAGCTGCCAAGGGCAGTTGTCTTACCCCATCAAGTGTACCCACACCCACGACAGTCCCGCCGACCTGTGCGACGCCATTGAGCAAAGCTGCAACCCCTACTTCTGGCAAGCCTACCGCAACACGCTGGAGCTGGACGGCTACGGCGAGGACAACGAACCCTTCAAGCGACGCTACGACACTTGGGAGGGCAAGGTGCGCAGTTTCGGGCTGGGCAGCCGCCTGCCCGACACGGACATTTACGAGCAGCTGGCCGGCTACGTGCCTTCGCGCGACCGCTACGATAAGACGTACGGTCCCCACAGTTGGAAGGCCATGACCGTACGCTCGCTCTCCATCGGGCAGGGCGAGCTGCTGGTCACCCCCTTGCAGATTGCCAACGTGGCCGCCACCATCGCCAACGAGGGCTACTACGTGACGCCCCACCTGCGCCGTGCCGACTCGCTTGCCCTGCGCACCCACCGGGTGGACGTGGACCCGAAGCACTTCCCCGTGGTGAAGGAAGGCATGAAGCGGGTATTGGAAAATACCGTGACGGGCCGCTACTACCGCGTGCCCGGGCTGGAGATGGGCGGCAAGACGGGTACCGTGCAGAACCCCCACGGCAAGGACCACGCGCTGTTCATGGGCTTCGCCCCGCTCGACGACCCGCAGATAGCCATCGCCGTGGTGGTGGAGAACGCGGGCTTCGGAGCCACCTACGCCATGCCCGTGGCCACGCTGATGACGGAGTTTTATTTGCAGGGAACAATCAAACGCACGTGGTTGCTTGACTACGTGACGAATACCATTACCAATCCGGATGTTATCAAGGGAAACTGACATACGCAAGGGGATAGACTGGCCCACGGTGCTCATGTACCTGGCCCTGGTGGTGTGCGGCTGGCTGAGCATCTACGGGGCGAGCTACGACTTCGACCAGTCATCCATCTTCAGCTTCGACAACCGCGCGGGCAAGCAGTTCGTGTGGATGCTTACCGCCTTCATGCTGGCGGGGCTGGTGCTGCTGATAGATTACAAGGTATATGACAGCCTCATCACCAACTTCATTTACATCGGGGCGATGTTGCTGTTGCTGCTCACTATCGTGGGGGGGATGGTGAACCTGCCTTTCGTGCCCGACATCAAGGGTTCGCGCTCGTGGATTGTGCTCGGCCCGGTCAGTTTCCAGCCCGCCGAGGTGGCCAAGATAGCCACCGCGCTGGCCGTGGCACGCTACCTGTCGGTGCACCGCAACGCCTTTGCGGGACGCGGGTGGGTGCAGGCCGCGCTGATTGTGCTGGTGCCGTTCTGCCTGATTGTTTTGCAGAAGGAGACGGGTTCGGCCCTCGTGTTCGCCGCCTTCCTGCTGGTGTTCTACCGCGAGGGCATGAGCGGGCTGGTGTTGCTGGCTGGTGTGCTGGCCGTGCTGCTGTTCGTCATCATCGTGCGCTTCGGCAACGTGCCGGTGCAAGGCGGGGCGGGCGACTTGGGGATGCTCATTGCCCTGGCGTTCATCCTGCTGGCGGGGCTGGCCTATGTGGGTTTCGTGCGGCGGGTGCGGCGCGAGACGCTCATCTACCTCGGCGGCATGGCGGTTGCGGGGCTGCTGGCTTTCGTGGCCAATTTGTGGGTCATGGTGAGTTACACGCACGTGCTCTTGGGCGTGGCGGTGGCCGCCTGCCTGTATTGGGGCGTGGTGGGTTACGTCAAGCGGTTGCGGGGCGTGCAGGTCATGGTGCTCATGATGGTGGGGGCGGTGTTGTTCTGCTTTGCGGCCGATTACCTGTTCGACTCCGTGCTGCAACCGCACCAGCAGGTACGCATCAAGGTGGCCCTCAACATGGAGCACGACCCCAGCGGGGCGGGTTACAACGTGGCGCAGTCCAAGATAGCCATCGGTTCGGGCGGGTTGACGGGCAAGGGCTTCCTCAACGGCACGCAGACCAAGTTGAAATATGTGCCCGAGCAGGATACCGACTTCATCTTCTGTACCGTGGGTGAGGAGTTCGGCTTCCTGGGCGCGGCAGGGTTGCTGTGCCTGTATGCCGCCTTCCTGCTGCGGCTCATCCACATCGCCGAGCGGCAGCGCGACACGTTCAACCGCATCTACGGCTATGCGGTGGTGTCCATCCTCTTCTTCCACCTCACGGTCAACATCGGCATGGTCATCGGCCTGTTGCCCGTCATCGGCATCCCGTTGCCCTTCTTCAGTTACGGCGGCTCGTCGCTGTGGGCGTTCACCGTCATGCTCTTCATCCTGCTGCGCCTCGATGCCTCGCGGGGCGAGCGGATGCGGTAGGAAATCGGGCAAAAGCGGGCATGCTTTTTCTCATTTATTAGCACAACTTTTCCCAATCATGAGCACAATTTTTATAACCCACAGCTGTGGGTTGTATAACCCATAACTGTGGGTTATATAACTCATAACTGTGGGTCGTACAACCCATAACTGTGGGCAGTAGAATTTGTGCTCACGATTGGGAAAACATCTGCTCACGATTGGACAAACATCCGTCTTTCTTTCACGGCCTGTACCCCGACTGTTCCAGCAGGAGGTCGTAGTCGTTTGTGCGCATGAGTTCAGGCAGGGTGACGGCGGGGTTCTGTTCCATGTAGCTGCGCACGATTTGCCAGCCGAGCCAAGTACCGGCACGTCCGGGTGCGTCCTGCGAGAGGGGGGCGGTGAAAGGGGCATCGTTTACGTATTTGCGGATGAGGAATACGTCGGACGAAAACAGGTGCTTCTGGTCGATGACCGCCGCCCACATGGCCCGTTCGTATTGGCGGCACCAGTCCAGTTGCTCCGGCGTGTAGCCGATGAGCACTTCGTGGGGTACGTCGGGCAGGCACACCGAGAGCAGGTACATCACCTTGCCCCGGTACAGCATGTGGTCAATCAGGCGGCCCCGGTCGCTGTCCATGCGGAAGGTACGGAAGAGCAGGGCCGACACCATGTCCGGCACCAGGTTGGCGCGGTTCATGTTGGCGGCCAGGTAGTGGTAGGTGAGGTTGGCATAGGCCGGGTAGTCGGTGCCCAGGTACATGTCCGTGCCCATGCCCGTCACGCTGTCGGTCATGAGGATGGACAGGTTGAAGCCGGAGACGAACAGGCAGGGCTTCGGTAGGGCGATATTCGGGAAATAGTGGTGCAGGTAGGCGTAGGCGGTGGTGAGCGTCTTCTCCAAGTCATTCACCGAAGCGTAATGTTGCAGCACGTCCCGGTTGAAGGGAGCAAACGTGCTGTCGGTCAGGAACGCGCGGATGGCATCGGCCACCTGTGCCGTGTCCGCCGCGTTCATGCCCAGCACGTTGGCCACGTAGGCGGGGAAGAAGTCGGGATAGGCGTGGTAGAGCGTCCGCACACCGGATGCCATGCGGGCGGTATCGAGCGAAAGCATGTCGCGGTCGAGCCGTTGGAATGCCACATGGGGGTATCGGTCGGTGTCGATGGCAAAGCGGCTCTTTTGCTTGCAACCGCCTGCGGCAAGCAGGGCAAGGGTAACGCACAAGGGCAACAGGTTCTTTTTGATGGAGAGGGATGACATAGATAACATATATTATATAATTTCAGATTATCTCTCGCATGTGGCCTTGTAGAGACGTCACTCCTGTGGCGTCTCTGAAAAGGTGGCATCTCTGAAAAGAGGCGCGTTAGAGACACCACAGGAGTGACGTCTCTACAAGACAAGCGCAAATATACGCCGTGATTTTCGCGTGTATTTGCGCTTGTTTTTGTTGCCTCCCGCAAAAGCCCCTTTAGGGGGTTGGGGGTGGCTTATCTCCTGTTCTTCTGTTGTTGCTGCATGGCCTTCAGCTGTTCGCGTTGCGCCTTTTCGAGGCGTTCCATGAACGTGCTTTTTTTCTTCGGGTTCTTGTCCCTGGCGTTGCCTTTGGCGCGGAGCTGGGCAAGCAGTTTTTCTTCGTCCACCGTGGCGCGGATGGCGTACATCTGGATGGTCGAGATGAGGGTGGAGAGGAAGTAATAATACGTCAGCCCCGAAGCGTAGTTGTTGAATATGAAGAAGAACATGATGGGCATGAGGTTCATCATCCACTGCATCATCTTCATCTGGTCGCCCCCGGCTGCCGCCTGCGTGGCCGTGTTCAGCTTGTTGCTGAGGAACGTGGTCACCGTCATCAGCACGCAGAAGAGGCTGATGTGGTTGTCGAATATGGACGAGATGAGGGGAATGTGCGCCTTCCAGCTGATGATGGCATCGTAGGTGGAGAGGTCCTTTGCCCACAGGAAACTTTCCTGCCGCAACTCGATGGCCGTGGGGAAGAAGCCGAACATGGCTATCAGGATAGGCATCTGCAACAGCAGGGGCAGGCAGCCGCTCATGGGGCTTACGCCCACCTTGTTGTACAGTTTCATCATGGCCTGTTGCCGTTCGGCGGGCTTGTCGGCGGGGATGCGGGCGTTGATTTCGTCAATCTCCGGCTTCAGCACGCGCATCTTCGCGCTTGACATGTACGACTTGTACGTCATGGGGAAGATGATGATTTTCACCACCAGGGTCATCAGCAGGATGATAAGCCCCATGTTGCCGATGAAGCTGCGGAAGAAGTTGAACATCGGGATGATGAAGTAGCGGTTCACGAAACCGAACCAGCCCAGCGGGATGATTTTGCGCAGGTAGAGCTTGTCTTCCTTGTCGATGCCCTTGTCGTAGGAGGCGAGGGTCTGGTGGTGGTTCGGTCCCAGGAAGAAGCGGAATCCCGTCGGCGTGCCGTCGAGCGCGTCGAAGGGAATGATCATGTTGGCCGAGTAGTCTTTCAGGTAGCCGCTGTGTTCCGGCTCGATGCTGCTGGTGAGGTTGGCACTCACGATTTCGTCATCCGCTATCAGGATGCTGCTGAAGAACTGGTCCTTGAAAGCTATCCACTTGATGCGGTTGTTCAGCCGGCGCGAGTCGTTCTTGGCGGCATTGAGCATTTCCACGTCCTTTTCGGAGGCAAACCGGTAGTTGAGTGCGGCGTAACGTTCCTCGAACTTGCGTCCTTTTTCCTGCTGGCGTAGTTTGGATGCCCATTGCATCTCCAGCGAGTTGGTACCGGCGGGTATCACCCGGCTGATGTTGACCGGCACGATGTCGAAGTGCAGCATGTAGTCGTCCTTCGGCAGGGTGTACACGAAGTCGATGTAGGCATCCGGCACGGAGGTTCCGAGGCGCAGGGCCAAGGTCTGGTTGCCGTCGGCATCGGTCTGCGGGGCCGATACGGGGGTGAAGAACATGTCCTTCGTGTTCACGATGCGGTTGTTGCTGGTGATGAGGGTGAAGTTCATCATGCTTTCCTTGCCTTCGAAGAGGAACAGGGGCAACGAGTCGTGCGTGCGGAAGTTCTTCAGTTCGGCGGAATAGATGCGCCCGCCCTGGGCACTCAATGCCACCCGCAGCACTTCATTCTCCAGCACATAGCAGGTGTCCGTGCCGGTGGCCGCCGGGCTGAAGGCGCCGAACGCGTCGGCCAGTTTGGCTTGCAGGGACGCCGAGTCCAGCCCTTGCGCGGGGGCTTGCAAGGCGGCGTTGGCTTCCTGCCGCGCCGCTTCCGCCGCCATGCGCTGTTGCTGCACCAGGGCGATGGAGTCGTTGTAATGGCGTTGACGGGCAATCTCCTCTTCCGATGGCTTGTTTATCAATGCAAAACCGATGATGATGAGCGCGATAAGTAAGAAACCGATGGTTGTATTATTGTCCATGTGTCGTTCAGCTACAAGCTACAAGCTACGAGCTACAATTGGGCAAAGCCACGAGCCGCAGATTTTGAGCCGGAAGTTATTATATATAATATATGTAATGATTGCTTTTTACTTGATGGATAAATCATGTTGCCACGCAGCGTGAGCTACTCTCCACTTACTTGTAGCTCGTAGCTTGTAACTTGTAGCTAACTGATGGCCGCCTTCACGAAGCTGACGAACAGCGGGTGCGGGTTTACCACCGTGCTGCTGTACTCCGGGTGGAACTGCACGCCGATGAACCAGCGGTTGGGGGTATATTCGATGATTTCCACCAAGTTCGACTCCTCGTTGATACCGCTGCACGACATGCCGTTGCGTTCGAATTCCTCCTTGTAGGCATTGTTGAACTCGAAGCGGTGGCGGTGGCGTTCGCTTATTTGCTCCTTGCCGTATATCTCGTAGACCTTGCTGCCCTTCTTCAGGTGGCATTTGTAGGCTCCCAGGCGCATGCTGCCGCCCAGGTTCAGCACGTTCTTCTGTTCGTCCATGATGTCCACCACGTTGTGCGTGGTCGTGCTGTCAATTTCGGTGCTGTTGGCATCGGCATATCCCAACACGTTGCGGGCAAACTCGATGCACATGGCCTGCATGCCCAGGCAGATGCCCAGGCAGGGCATGTTGTGCTCGCGGGCGTATTTCAGCGCGGCCAGCTTGCCCTCCATGCCGCGCGGGCCGAATCCCGGGGCGATAATGACTCCCTGCAGGTTGCCCAGCGCGTCGGCCACGTTGCTGTCGTCCAGTTTGTCGGACAAGATGAGTTCCAGCTTCAGCTTGTGGTCGTTGTACGTGCAGGCCTGCAGCAGCGACTCGATGATGGACTTGTAGGCATCGGGCAGCTGCACGTACTTGCCCACCAGGCCGATGTGCACCTGCTCGGTGGCGTTCTCCATCCGTTCCACGAAGGCTGTCCATTTCGTCAGGTCGGCTTTCGGTGTCTTGGCCAGGTCGAAGCCCGTCTTGGTGAGTACCACCTCGTCCAGCCGTTCCTGCTGCATGTTGAGCGGCACGCGGTAGATGCTCGGCACGTCGATGGACTGCATCACGGCCGATGGCTCCACGTTGCAGAACAGGGCCACTTTCTTGCGCAGGTCCTGCGAGATGTTGTGCTCGGTGCGTAATACCAATATGTCGGGTTGCAAGCCTTGTTCCTGCAAGGCCTTGACCGAATGCTGGGTAGGCTTGGTCTTCAGTTCCTTGGCGGCGGCCAGGTAGGGCACGTAGGTGAGGTGCACGATGAGGCAGTTGCGTCCCAGTTCCCAGCGCAGCTGGCGCACGCTTTCCAGATAGGGCAGCGACTCGATGTCGCCCACGGTGCCGCCTATCTCGGTGATTACGAAGTCGAAATCGCCCTTGCTGCCCAGCATCTTGATGTTGCGCTTGATTTCATCGGTGATGTGGGGGATGACCTGCACCGTTTTGCCCAAGTAGTCGCCCCGGCGTTCCTTGTTGATGACGTTCTGGTAGATGCGTCCGGTGGTGATGTTGTTGGCCTTGTGCGTTTCCACGTTGAGGAAGCGTTCGTAATGTCCCAGGTCCAGGTCGGCCTCGTGCCCGTCCACCGTCACGTAGCATTCGCCGTGCTCGTAGGGGTTCAGCGTGCCCGGGTCGATGTTGATGTACGGGTCCAGCTTTTGGTTGGTCACTTTGAAACCTCTTGCTTGCAGCAGTTTCCCTAACGAAGCGGCGATGATGCCTTTGCCCAGCGATGAGGACACCCCGCCCGTGACGAAGATATACTTTGTTTCTTTCACTTTAAAAAACTCCTTAAAAAATAGTTGCTTATATCCCTTTTTTAAGGCCGCAAATTTCGCGAAAAAAAATGGATTGCGCAAATAATCATGGATGCGGCGGTCCGACCTTTGTTAATTGTATCGCGTATGCTGTCTGTTCGCAGGAATTATCTTAATTTTGCAGGAAATGTTTTTGCAGGGAAATATGAGGAAATTTTTTGTGATAGGGGTTGCCTGTGTGCTGTTGGCTTCGTGTGGCAAGAGAACGGTAGGCAATCCGACGAATGACGGAGTGGGGGAATGCCCCGAACCGGAACATGCGTACTGCTTCGGCTTGTGCGTGGACTCGCTGGACCGCAGCGATTACCGGGTGCGGCGAGGCGACACGTTTTCCAAGATATACGATGAACTGGGGTTCACGCCATCGGAAGCCGACCGCATCGTGCGGGCATCGGCGGAGTTGCTGCCGCCCCGCTACCTGATGCCGGGCATGGAGTATTGCGCTTTCACCACGCGCGACAGCGTGCCGAGGGTGGCTCACGTGGTGTTCGGCCGTTCGAAGACGGATTTCGTGGTGCTGGGTTTCCCCGGCGACAGCGTGACGGTGCACACCTTCACGAAGCCCGAAACCCTGCGGCGGCTTTATGCCGAGGGCACGGTGGAAACCAGCCTGTGGGATGCTATCGTGGGCAGCGGCACCGACCCGATTATTGCTCTCATGCTGTCTGACATCTATGCTTGGCAGGTGGACTTCTTCGGTGTGCAGCCAGGTGACGGTTACAAGGTGCTGTACGAAAAGGCTTACGTGGACGACACGGTGCCACTGGGTGTGCGCTCCATCGAGGGGGCGGTGTTCACGCACATGGGGCGCGACTACGTGGCCATTCCTTTCGTGCAGGACAGTGCGCGTATCTTCTTCGACCCCGACGGCAACAGTATGCGCCGGGCGTTCCTCAAAGCACCGCTTGATTTCTTCCGCATTACATCGCGCTTCACCAATTCGCGTTACCACCCTGTGCTCAAGCGTTACCGCGCCCACCACGGGGTGGACTACGCCGCTCCCATCGGCACGCCCGTGAAGAGCATCGGCGACGGCCTGGTAGTGGCCAAAGGCTACCAGCCGCGCGGCGGGGGGTATTACCTCAAGGTGAAGCACAACTCCGTGTACACCACCACGTACATGCACCTGAGCCGCTACGCCAAGGGCATCAACAAGGGTACGCGTGTGCAACAGGGGCAGGTCATCGCCTACGTCGGCTCCACGGGCCTTTCCACCGGGCCGCACCTTGACTTCCGCGTGCAGAAGAACGGCTCGTACATCAATCCTCTCACCATGGAAGCCCCGCCCGATATCCCGCTGCATGAGGAACTGCGCGACAGCTTCAATACGGTGAAGGCGCAGTTGCTGGAGGAAATTAACGCCCACCATGCGGCGTTGCACCCTGCCTTGGCTGACAGCGTGCCGATGGACACGATAGTTAAGTACGCGGAATAGACGGATATTCACGGATGGGAAATATCCGGTGTTAAATGTTATTCATTCCCATTTGTGGAGCGGGCAACTGGTATTTGCAGCTTCCTCAGCGGTGTCGGCGGATTGGTCGAGCACATCCTCGTATTCCGGGTGCCGCTTGAAGTCGGTCACGGCAAATGAGCATACAGGTACGATGGTCAGTCCCTCGGCACGGGCATAGTCCACGGCGGCTTTGACCAGCCGGTGGGCAAGGCCCTTGCCCCGCTGGCCGGGGTGTACCAGGGTATGGTCGATGCGGATGGTCTTTTCCTTTATATATACGTAAGTCAGTTCTCCGACGTTGCGCCCGTTCTCCACGGCCAGGAATGCGCCTTGGGTTGTTTCTTGGCGATGTTGGATGTCCATTTGAATTATTATAATGTTGTTCACAAAGATAAGGGTTTTCCTTGAGTGGGCATTGCCCCGTCACAGGGAATAAAAAAACGGGACACGGCGCATTCGGCCGTATCCCGGTTTTTTTGTTGTATGGAGGTGATTATACCTGCCCCATTATTTTCTTGAACAAATTCTTCATGTTCACTTCCTGGTCGATGAGGTCGTGCAGGGCTTCGATGCTGACGCGTTCCTGCTGCATGGTGTCGCGGTGGCGGATGGTGACACAGCCGTCGGTGAGCGTGTCGTGGTCCACGGTGATGCAGAAGGGCGTACCCACGGCATCCTGGCGGCGGTAACGCTTGCCGATGGAGTCTTTTTCATCGTACACGCAACGGAAGTCGAACTTCAGCGCGTCCATGATTTCGCGTGCCTTTTCGGGCAGGCCGTCCTTTTTCACCAGGGGCAGGATGGCGGCTTTCACCGGGGCGAGCACGGGCGGCAGTTTGAGCACCACGCGGCTGTCGCCCCCTTCGAGCTGCTCTTCGCAGTAGGCGGCGGACATGATGGAGAGGAACATGCGGTCCACGCCGATGGAAGTCTCGATGACGTAGGGCGTGTACGACTGGTTGAGTTCGGGGTCGAAGTATTTGATGTTCTTGCCCGAATACTTTTCGTGGCTGCTCAGGTCGAAGTCGGTGCGCGAGTGGATGCCTTCCACTTCCTTGAAGCCGAAGGGCATTTCAAACTCAATGTCGGTGGCGGCGTTGGCGTAGTGCGCCAGCTTGTCGTGGTCGTGGAAGCGGTACTTGTGGTCGCCCAGCCCGAGTGCCTTGTGCCAGGCGAGGCGGTGTTCCTTCCAGTAGGCGAACCACTTCATTTCGTCGCCGGGGCGCACGAAGAACTGCATTTCCATCTGTTCGAACTCCCTCATGCGGAAGATGAACTGCCGTGCCACGATTTCGTTGCGGAACGCCTTGCCTATCTGCGCGATGCCGAAGGGGATTTTCATGCGGCCCGTCTTCTGCACGTTGAGGTAGTTCACGAAGATGCCTTGCGCCGTTTCGGGGCGGAGGTAGATTTTCATCGCGCCGTCGGCGGTGGAGCCCATTTCGGTGGAGAACATGAGGTTGAACTGCCGCACGTCCGTCCAGTTCTTCGTGCCGCTGATGGGATCCACCACGTCGTAGTCCATGATGATGGCTTTCAGGCCGGGCAGGTCGTTTTCGTTCATGGCCTTGGCGTAGCGGGCGTGTATTTCGTCGCGCTTGGCCTGGTGTTCGAGCACGCGGGGGTTCGTCTGGCGGAACATGGCTTCGTCGAAGCTGTCGCCGAACCGCTTGGCGGCCTTCTGCACTTCTTTTTCAATCTTTTCATCGTATTTGGCCATGAGGTCCTCGATGAGCACGTCGGCGCGGTAGCGTTTTTTGCTGTCGCGGTTGTCGATGAGCGGGTCGTTGAAGGCATCGACATGCCCCGAAGCCTTCCAGGTGGTGGGGTGCATGAAGATGGCCGCGTCGATGCCCACCACGTTTTCGTGGAGCATGGTCATCGAGTCCCACCAATAGCGTTTGATGTTGTTTTTCAGTTCCACGCCGTTCTGCCCGTAGTCGTACACGGCACCCAGCCCGTCGTATATTTCACTCGACGGGAACACGAAACCATACTCCTTGCAGTGTGCAACGAGCTTTTTGAATACATCTTCCTGTGTCATATCGTTTGTCCGTTTGAGGTTTGACTTGCTTTTTGTTGATAATAACGGCGCAAAGGTAGTGATTTCCGTTGAAACGGCAGGCAATCGGGGCGGTAAACTGACGTGAACCCGATGCGGCAGGAGTGCGTTCCTCGTGCCGGACTTGTGTACAGGTGCGCTCACGGTCGTGCAATTATCAGCCCGTCTTTTTGTTCCCACCGGCATGAAGTTATCGTCCCACGAACGTGGCACAGGTGTACCACGTTCGTGGGACGGGTGTCTCGCGTTCGTGGGACGGGTGTGCCACGTTCGTGGGACGATAACTTTCCTGGCATGAAGGCACGAAGCAGCCGGGGGAAATGCAAGACGTTCCTATGGGATTGCGACTTCTTTACCAAACGTTTGAGGGGGTATCAAAATGGGATTTTAGAACTCTGATAATGCGGATTAAACAGAATTACACGGATATTTTACCCGGGATGCCATGGACTCTCAACGGTATCCTCATCCGTGATAATCCGTTCAATCCGCTCAATCCGTGTTCGTTCTTACTTAGATACACCCTCAATCTGCCAACAGGCTGTTCATATTTATAAAACATAATAAATCGTACCTTTGCAGGGAAAATCAAGGGGGATATGTTATGGGACTGAAACTGACGGGCCGGGACGCGGAGGGGAAGCACGCGCTGATGACTACCGCTCCCGTGCCGAGGCTGATAGGGTCGCTGGCCGTGCCCACCATCGTGAGCATGCTTGTCACGTCGTTTTACGTGATGGCGGACACGTATTTTGTGGGGAAAATCAACACGCAGGCCACGGCGGCGGTGGGCATTTCGTTTTCCGTCATGGCGGTGATACAGGCGTTCGGCTTCTTCTTCGGGCACGGGTCGGGCAACTACATCTCGCGCCGCCTCGGTGCGCACGACTACGCCAACGCCGAGCGCATGGCCGCCACGGGCTTCTTCTGCGCCTTCCTGGCCGGGGTGCTCATTGCCGTGTGCGGGCTGGCGTGGCTCGCTCCCGTCTGCCGCCTGCTCGGCTCCACGCCCACCATCCAGCCTTATGCCGAGACGTACCTGGGCATCATCCTGCTGGGCGCGCCGTTCATGACCTCGTCGCTGGTGCTCAACAACCAGATGCGCTTCCAGGGCAACGCCGTGTATGCCATGGTGGGCATTACGGCGGGGGCGGTGCTCAATATCGGGCTTGACCCGCTGCTGATATTCGTGTGCGACATGGGCATTGCGGGGGCGGCGTGGTCCACGCTGGCCAGCCAGTTGTGCAGCTTCGCCATCCTGGTGGCCATGGACCGGCGGGGCGGCAACATCCGCATCCGCCTGCGCAACTTCACGCCGCGGGCGGCGTTGTTGAAGGAGATCGTGTACGGCGGTAGCCCGTCGCTGTGCCGCCAGGGGCTGAACAGCCTTTCCACCATCCTGCTCAACGTGGCGGCGGGGGCGTTTGGCGATGCGGCCATCGCGGGCATGTCCATCGTGGGGCGGGTGTGCATGTTCATCAACTCGTTCCTCATCGGGTTCGGGCAGGGTTTCCAGCCGGTGTGCGGCTTCAACTACGGGGCGGGGCTGTACCGCCGGGTGCGCCAGGGGTTCTGGTTCTGCGTGCGACTGGGGGCGGTGTTCCTCGCGGCGTGCGCGGTGGCAGGCTTCGTGTTCGCGCCTGACATCGTGGCGTGGTTCCGCGATGGCGACCCGCAGGTCATCGCCGTGGGGTCGCGTGCCTTGCGCTGGCAACTGGTCACCTTGCCGCTCGGGGCGTGGATTGTGCTGTGCAACATGATGCTGCAAACCATCCGCCAGCCCGTGCGGGCGGTGGTGCTGGCTTCGGCGCGGCAGGGGCTGTTCTTCATCCCGTTTATCCTGCTGTTGCCCCGGCTGCTCGGCCTGCAAGGGGTGGAGATATGCCAGGCGGTGTCGGACGTGTGCTCGTTTGCCGTATCCCTGCCGCTCACCCTCCCCATCCTGAAGTCCCTGCGCGAAGACCATTCGGTGCCCGACCCCGGCCGAATAGGGTAATAAAAGGTGGCCGATTTGGGTGATGCCCATAACGGTGTTTTGATGCGCTTGCCTTGGACAAATGTAATCGGCTTGGCTTAGCTCGCTCTTTTTTTCGTAACTTTGTCAGAAAAATCAAAGAGAATACATGGAGAGGCAAACCACGGAATATAAATCATTGCAGAAAATCCGCACAGGCGACAAAGGGTTTCGGGATTTGTCGGTTACCTGCGTGGCATTTGCCAACGCACAAGGAGGACGGATATTCTTGGGGTATGAAGACAAGACTGGCCGCCCGTTGCCCGGGCAAGAAATTCCAGTTGCAGAGGTGAATGATGCGGTGACCAAGCTGCGCAGCTTGTGCTTCAATGTAGCGTTAAATGCTTCGGAAGTGTTGCAGGATGAAACGGGAAGCCAGTATTTTATTGTTACGGTGTTTCCCGCATTACATGCTGTGGCTTCTACTTCGGACGGTCGTTTTTATATGCGGGTGGGTGACAAATGTGAACCGGTACGCAGTGAGGATATTTTGCGCTTGGCCGCAGAAAAGCATGCGTTCCAATGGGAGTTGGAGTGTACGCGACAGGTGAGGCTGGCAGATGTGAGGGAGGATGCGCTGTCGGCATTTGCAAGGAAGATAAGAGAATCCGACCGTGTATCGGCGCATATCAAGCAGATGAGCGATGGGGAAATTGCAGAAAACTATAACTTGGTCGACGGGGAGTATCTTACTTATCTGGGCATATTGTGGTTGGGCAATGCCGCGCAGAGAAGCCGAATTGCTTATCCGATAACGGTGCAATACATAGTATATGATGCGCAAGAGCGTAAAATACGCAAAAGGGACTGGCATGATAATTTGCTGAACCCGGCCGAGCTGCTACTTGACATCGAGCGTGAAGCGGTTGAACTGACTTATTCGTATGAATTTCCCGATGGTTTGTTCCGCAAGCAGATATATCATTATCAGCCGAAGGTGGTACGGGAATTGTTGTTGAATGCTTTTGCACATAAGAGTTTTGCAATTTCGGGGGATATTATGATAGAGGTGTATCCCGACCGGCTTGAAATATCCAATCCAGGCGGGTTACCGCTGGGAGTTACCAAGGATAATATCTTACATCAGCGTCAGCGGCGCAACCCGCATTTCATTCGCATCATGCATGATTTGAAACTGATGGAAGGAGAAGGGTCAGGTTACGACCTTATTTATGAATTGAATGCTCGTGATGCCAAGAAGATGCCGATTGTAGAGTCGGACTTCAATTATACAAAGGTGACGCAATATTCAGAGATAACAGACAAGAAGATAATTCCGCTGCTTGATTATGTGCTTTCCAATTACCAGCTGTCTCAAAAAGATATCATAGCTTTGGGCTTAGTGGCTCAGCACGGCAAAATCCTTTCGACGGAGATGACACGCCAGTTGCAGTTGCAGGAAACGGACCGGATGAGAAGTTATGTGGAAAGATTGCTCAAGAATGGCATTTTGATTACACGGGGCATCAAAAAAGGAACAGAGTTTTTATTGAACCCGCAATTGATAACCAATGCCAAATTGAATATAAAGACTTCGTTGAAAACCATAGAACCGCACAGTCTGGAAGCCCTCATTAAGGAGGACTTGCGTTTACACCCGCATAGTAAGATAAAGGAAATAAATGGGCGTTTGCCAGATGTGGAAATTCGGGATATACGGAAATTAGTATATGCTATGGTGCGTAAAGGTTTGTTGGAAAAGGAAGGAAGCAAGACGGACAGAACTTACACGCTATCATAAGTAAAGTGGTAAAAAAAAAAAGATTTGCAAAAGAAAGCAGGAAGCAAATGTGCTTAAACTGTTGATTAGCAGTTGTGAACATTGATAAAAAAGCTTTTTGGATAAAGAAAACATTGAAATCAATAATTCTCGATAAAAAATACATTTCTTATGGATAAAGACAATGATATCCTGACCCCCGAGGACGAAACCCTGGACGGCACCGTGCAGGACGCATCGATGGAGCCGGGCGACGAACTGGCTCCGGTGGAACATTCAGCCTACCGGCCCGAAAAGGACGATGTGATTACCCACCACTTGGGCGGCATGTACCAGAGCTGGTTTCTGGACTACGCCTCCTACGTGATACTCGAACGCGCCGTGCCCGACATCTACGACGGTCTGAAGCCGGTGCAACGCCGCATCCTCTACACGATGGACCGCATGGAGGACGGGCGTTATAATAAGGTGGCCAACGTGGTGGGCGAGGCCATGAAGTTCCACCCGCATGGCGACGCTTCCATCAAGGACGCGCTGGTGCAGCTGGGGCAGAAAGACATGCTCGTCGACAAACAGGGCAACTGGGGCAATATCCTTACGGGCGACGACGCGGCGGCGGGGCGTTACATCGAGGCGCGGCTCACGAAGTTTGCCCTCGAAACGGTGTTCAGCCCCAAGGTCACGGAGTGGAAGCTCTCCTACGACGGGCGCAACAAGGAACCCATCACGCTGCCCATCAAATTCCCGCTGTTGCTGGCGCAGGGCGTGGAAGGCATTGCCGTGGGGCTGAACTCGAAGATATTGCCCCACAACTTCAACGAACTGCTCGATGCCTCGGTGGCCTACCTGCGCGGCGAGCCGTTTACGCTCTACCCCGACTTCCCCACGGGCGGCTCCATCGACGTGAGCCGTTACAACGACGGCGAGCGGGGCGGCGTGGTGAAGATACGCGCCAAGATAAGCAAACTGGACAACAAGACGCTTGTCATCAGCGAAATCCCCTACGGCACTACCACGGGCAAGCTCATCGAGAGCATCATCCGCGCCAGCGAGAAGGGCAAAATCAAGATACGCAAGACGGACGACCTCACGGCCGAAAAGGTGGAAATACAGGTGCACCTGGCGGCGGGCGTGTCGTCCGACAAGACCATTGATGCCCTCTACGCCTTTACCGACTGCGAGGTGAGCGTGTCGCCCAACTGCTGCGTCATCCACGACAAGAAGCCCCGTTTCCTCGGCGTGAGCGAACTGTTGCGCATCAGCACCGACCACACCATGGACTTGTTGCGCCGCGAGCAGGAGATACAGCGGGCGGAGTTGCAGGAACAATTCTTCTTCACCTCGCTTGAAAAGATATTCATCGAAAACCGCATTTACAAGGATAAGGAATTCGAGGAAAGCCGTTCGCCCGAAGAGGCCGTGGCGCACATTGACCGGCGGCTCGAGCCGTTCAAGAAGGATTTCATCCGCGAGGTGCGACAGGAGGACATCTTGAAGCTGATGGAGATACGCATGAAGCGCATCACCCGCTTCGATGCCGACAAGGCCAGCGACACGCTGCTGGCCATCCAGAAAAAGATAGACGAGGTGAACGACCACCTCGCCCACCTGGTGGACTTCACCATTGCCTGGTTCGAGGGCTTGAAGGCGCGTTACGGTAAAAACTACCCGCGCCGCACCGAGATACGCAACTTCGAGTCCATCGAGGCCACGAAGGTCATCGAAGCCACCGAGAAACTCTACGTGAACTACGAGGAGGGCTTCATCGGCACGGGCTTGAAAAAGGACGAATACGTGTGCAACTGCTCGGAGATAGACGATGTGCTCATCATCTTCAAGGATGGCAAATACAAAATCGTGCGGGTGGCCGACAAGGTGTTTGTGGGCAAGAACATCCTGTACGTGGCGGTGTTCAAGAAGAACGACAAGCGCACCATATATAATGTAGTATATCGCGATGGCAAGGCGGGTCCGTTCTACATCAAGCGTTTTGCCATCACGGGCGTGGCACGCGACAAGGAGTACGACATGACGCAGGGCAAGCCCGGCTCGCGCATCATGTACCTCACGGCCAACCCCAACGGCGAGGCCGAAGTCATCCGCATTGCCCTCAAGCCCCGTCCGCGCCTGCTCAAACTGAACCTGGAGAAGGACTTCAGCACGGTGACCATCAAGGGCCGCCAGTCGCAAGGCAACCTGCTCACGAAAAACGAGGTGCAGAAAATCACGCTCAAACAGCGTGGCGGCTCCACGCTGGGCGGGCGCAAGGTGTGGTTCGACCCCGACGTGCTGCGCCTCAACTACGATGGGCGAGGCGACTACCTGGGCGAGTTCCAAAGCGACGACCTGGTGCTGGTGCTCACGGACGATGGCAAGTACTACACCACCGGCTTCGACTCCACGAACCATTACGACAAGGACATCCGGCGGATAGAGAAGTTCGACCCCGCGCGGGTGTGGTCGGTGGTGTTCTACGATGCCGACCAGAAGTATTATTACCTCAAACGTTTCTGCCTGGACCCGTCGCCGCGCAAGCAGAGTTTCATAGGCGACAACCCGCACTCGCGGTTGGTGGTCCTTTCATCTGTGGATTATCCGCGCTTCG
The DNA here is from genome assembly GCA_949297975.1 of uncultured Bacteroidales bacterium. Classification (GTDB taxonomy): domain Bacteria; phylum Bacteroidota; class Bacteroidia; order Bacteroidales; family Paludibacteraceae; genus QVMH01. The sequence goes on along the minus strand of CASFUX010000092.1, from coordinate 17,440 downwards.
AGGTGGTTTATGGCGGGGCCGATGCGCACCGGGGCACCCTGGAGGTGGATGCCGAACAGTTCATCGCCGTGAAGGGCTACAAGGCGCACGGCAAGCGGCTCACCACTTACGAAGTGGCGGCCGTCAACGAACTGGAGCCGACCCGCTTCCCCGACCCGGAACCGTCCGAGGAGGAGACTGCGCCCGATGAATCGTCCGACGAAAACGACGGGGACGATGGCAACGGAGGCGTGGAAACCGCTCCCGATGCGCCCGTTGCCCCCGCACACCCCGCCCCGCCTATCCCCGATGCGCCGTCCGTCTTGCCCGACGACATCGTGGGCAATGTTGACGAAGGCGGACAGATGACGCTGTTCTGAAAACAGCATCGGTGTGCGATGACTACAAAGGGCGCAAAAGAATGAAACCATTCTTTGCGCCCTTTGTGGTTAATCATAAGCCCCCTTAGGGGATTGGTTTTTTATATCACCACCTTCACTGCCTCGTTCCCTACTTGGACAATGTACACACCCTGCGGCAATGCGAAGAGATTTTCCGTGGTACGCAGCACGTGATGACCTTGCAGGTCGTACACCTGAACTTCAAATGTACCGGGGAGGTTGAGATTCACTTCGCCGTTCACTACCGTGATGGCTTCGGAGAGGGACAAGACTCCCATGCCCGTAGTGCCCCCGAAAGGTTGCAGGTTGAGGTCTTGCCAATAGGCGGCTGCCCGGTAGCTGGACAGGCTTTCAGCAGGCACGTACACCGGCGCTGAAGCATCCAACTGGTAGAACGTGTGTGCTGACACGAGGGGCGGCACGGCGGCATATACCGTCATACTCCTGGTTCGCGTGTTGTTGGCAAACGCATTGTCTCCCACTGTGCGAAGGGAGGCGGGAAGTTCCACGTTTTCCATATAAGTACAACCCATAAAGGCAGCCACGCCGATGTCTTCTACGCCCTCGGGGATGGTTACTTGCGGCAGGCTGTTGCAACCGTAGAAAGCACGGTCGCCGATGCGTTGCAGGTTCTCATTCCACGTGATGTTATTCAACAGGTAGCAGTCCTCAAATGCTCGGTCGCCCACTTCCGTAAGGCTGGTCGGTAGTGTGATGGACGTAAGAGCAGTACATTCCTTGAATGCCCCGTAGCCGGTTTGTTCAAGAGAGGCGGGCAGAGTAAGCGTTTTTAGTCTAAAGCACCCCGATAAAGCTTGCGCAGGTAGTTCCGTGTTGCTAATATGTTCAAGTGAAAGTGTTTTCAAAGATGTTTTGCTTTGTCGTAACACAGCAAAACCTGTCTCTTGAAGCAAACCGCCTGTAATAGCTATCGAGTCGAATTGGGTTGTGTACGTTTCTAAATCTTCGTTATTTTCATAGTGTAGCATGTTTGCTGGTCCTTCTGCACGATGCAGTTTTTGACAACCTTGTAACAAGTTAGTAGGAAATTGTACATTAGCACTTTTACATATAAACTCTTCTAGATTTGTCAAATAATTATTGTTTCTACAAAGTGCCCCCATAGTTTCTAATTCATCACCAATCCGTATTGAAGTCAAACTGGTGCAACCTGTAAAAACATATTCTCCTATGCTTGTTACACTTTTAGGAAAGGTGATGGTGTTTAATTTGCTGCAATTTTGGAAAACATTGTTTCCAATACTTGTTACGCTGTTAGGAATAGTGATGGAAGCTAAACTTTCACAATTATAGAAGACATTATTTCCTATGCTTGCTATACCATAGGGGATAGTAATAGATGATAATTTGCGACAACCACTAAAAACGTAATTTTCAATGTTTGTTATGCCTTCGTGTATGATGACTGAAGTCAAGCCATCACAATTGCTGAAGGCATAACTTCCGATGTTGGTCACGCTTTCAGGGATGGTTACTGAAATCAGACCGTCACAATTAGCGAAGGTATTTCTTCCAATGCTAGTTACGCTGTTAGGGATAGCAACAGACATCAATGCAGAACAACCAAAGAAAGCGTAATCCCCAATGCTTAAAACGCTATTCGGTATAGTTACCGAAGTCAAGCTGCTACAGCTGGAAAAAGCATAATTACCAATACTGTTTACGCTATTGGGAATAGTTACTGAAGTCAAATTCCTGCAAGATTGGAAAGCATTTCCTGCTATCAACTTTGTGTTAGGTAGGATATTGTATGCGCCAGTCAATGTAGTAGTATTTGCATCTATCAGATAATAGTTGATATACAGCACACTTCCAGTCCAGTTGCTATCATCTTCGTAAAAGGCAGTCCCCCCAAAAGCATTGTTTCCAATGTTAGCTATTCCATTAGGCAGATTTATCAGGGCCAAGCTATCACAATTATAGAAAGCATTATCTCCTATGCTTGTCACACCATTGGGAATATTTACCGAATCCAAACTACGGCAAGCACTGAAAGCATATCTTCCTATACTTATTACACCATCAGGAAGGTGTGCAGAGGTCAATCCATCGCAATTACTAAAAGTATAATTCCCGATGATTGTAATACCAGTTGGAATACTCACTGAAGTCAAGCTATCACAGTTTTGAAAGGCATAGTCTGCAATTACTTTGGTGCCAGGTAAAATGTCATAAGCACCGCTTAAGATAGTCTTATCTGCCTCTATTAGGCACTGGTCAATATATAATACACCTTCTTTCCAATTGATACTATCATTGTATATGGCAGTTCCATCAAAAACATTACTGCCTATACTGATCACACTGTTGGGAATAGCCACTGAAGTCAAACTGCTACAATTGATAAAAGCGGAATTCCCAATGCTGCTTACCCCCTCCGAAATGGCGACCGAAGATAATCCGTTACAATTTTGGAAAGTATAATTCCCAATGTTAGTTATACTGCCAGGAATAGCTATTGAAGACAATTCGCTACAGTCTTGGAAAGCATTATTTCCGATATTTGTCACACTATTTGGGATAGTTACCGAAATAAGACTGCTGCAACTTCTGAAGGCATAATTCCCTATATTGGTCACGCTATTAGGAATGGTCACGGAAATCAAGTCTGAACACTGGTAGAAAGTGTAATTTCCAATGTTTGCCACTCCATCCGCTATTATCGCATTTCGAATGTTTGCTCGATAATCATACCATGGTCTGGAAGTAGTAGTATAATCCTCCATCGCTCCCACACCGTTAATGGTAAATGTGCCATCATCGGTCAGCGTCCAGGTAAGGTTGCTGCCCTGCGCTCCGCATGTGCCGGAGGCCACAATCGTTTGTCCCCACGCTTGCGCTGTAGCCAAGCAAAGGACTGTCATGAGTAACAGTTGTTTTTTCATATCTTTATGTTTTTTGGGGTTAGTTGATTCATCTTCAGGTATATATGCGGATATTTCTTTAAATTTTAAATCACAAGAAGAATTGAAAAAAGACGTCAGCTTATATTGCATCTTTTCCGTTCTCAGTAAAAGGACACGGAGGAATGCTTCCAGTTGCATTCCTCCTGGGTCCTTGTACATCACTCACAATCTCTATATCTATTATAAACTTAATGACAAATTAACTTTGCAAAGATACATATTTGTTTGCAATCTGCTTAAGATAAAGAGAACTTTATGCTTATTTTTAGGAAAAAATTTATTGTTTGCGTTTCTATTCATTGGGGTAGGTGGCATCTGCCGTAAATATGTTTACTTATCGTTTGTGTAATATGAATGTGCTGCTCTATATTTGCGGTACGATACAAACTATCATTTGTGTTCTTTTCCCATCAACCTGCTTTGTCCCTGTGTCTTTCCTTGGAGAGTGCTTTATTCGGGCGGGGAGTGTTTTTATTTTGTTTTTGTTCCGTGCTGTTTGTTCCGTGTGGTATGAGGGAATTTTGTCCTTGTATTGTTCCATAAAAAGGTACGGTCCACTTGCCCAAAAGAGTATTGACCTTTTGCCCAAAGGGATGCCGACCTTTTGCTTAAAGGGGTGTTGACCTTTTGCCTAAAGGGGTGTGACCCTTTTGCCTAAAGGGGTACGCCCCTTTTGCCTAAAGGGTGCAGAGGCCTTGTGTATAATGAGATGGTGGAGATAAGACAGCCTTGTCGCTACCGCTTTTGCCCTGCGGCCAGCCGTGTTGCGTCAATCCTCTGCGCTCTTTGCGCCCTTTGCGGTTAAACAAAAAAAAGAGACGCCACGGGGGTGACATCTCTACTTTGAAATGCCCCCTTTAGGGGGTTGGGGGTCTTCTACTTGAAGAACGGCTCGTCGAACTCGTCGCCCAGGAGGCCGGGGCGGCTGCGGGTGGATTTCTTGTTGATGATGAGCGTGGAGGGGATTTGTATCAGCATGTCGCTGCCTGCCTCGGAGAGGGTCTCCCACGTGTGGTAGCCGATGAGCATGAAGCTGTAACGCTGCATGAGTCCGCTCATGAAGCGGCGTTGCGAGCGGATGCGGGTGGGGTACTTCGCTTTCAGCGCGTCGTAAGGGTCGGAGTGGCCGGGGAGTTTCAGCGTGTCGTTCACGTCGAGCACCACGATGCTCACATCGTGGCTGTTCTTCAGCAGGTAGCGGGCGTAGCGGAACAGGAAGAGGTCGCCCTCGTCGTACAGGAACAGGATGGTGGAGGTGATGCTGCGGAAGTTGCGGTTGACGAACACGCCCACGCTGCACCGGCTGTTTTCGATGAAGTAGCGCGTCTTGTCCTTGATGAGCGTGCCGGGGTAGAAGATGGCCCGCTTGCGGAAGCGGTACATGAAGCGGTTGAGCCATTTCAGTTTGCGGATGATGCGCCTGCGCCCCGGCTCGGACAGCGAGATGCTGGCACCCACCAGCAGGAAGTCGTACTGGTAATAATTGGCCATGCGCACGATGCCGCCCTGGATGTTGTCGGTCACCTTGTAGCGGGCCTGGATGGGGATGCGGAGCGATTCGGCCTCGGCACGCACGTCCTCGAAGCTCTCGATGGCGAACTGCTCGCCGTGGATGGGGTTGGTGTCCGTACCGGGGGTCATGTGCAGCACGGTCACGTCCAGGCTCTTCTTCACCCCGTCGAGCACCGACTTGGCCACGCGCAGCATGGGCTTGCCGTTCATGGGGTTGCCCATGGAGATGAGCACGCGGAAGATGCCTTGCGCCTGCGTCTGCTGGATTTCTTCCACCTCCTTCGGGCGTTCGTATATCTTCTCGATAAGCGAGAGGGCTGGCGTGGTGATGAAGGTGGTGACCACCGCCATGATGACGAGCATGACGTAGATGGTCTGCGGCAGGATGTCCATCTCGTACCCGATGTTGAGCACGATGAGTTCCATCAGCCCGCGTGTGTTCATCAGGATGCCCATCGAGAGGCTGTCCTGCGTCGTTTCGCCCGTGGCCTTGGCGGGGAGCGCACTGCCGACGAACTTGCCCACGATGGCCGTGAGCGTAATAAGCCCGCACACGGCCCACAGGTGCGGCGTGTTGAGCAGCCCGATTTCGGTGTTCAGCCCCGTGTAAACGAAGAAGAGCGGCAGCAGCAGCGTGACGGCCAGGTCCTCGATGCGCTCTATCATCATCTGGCGGAACTTAGGGAAGGGCGGCATGATGACCCCCGCCAGGAACGCGCCGAACAGGGCGTGGATGCCGATGAGCTGCGTGACGAAGGCCGACCCGATAACGATGAGCACGAAGAAGGCAAACATGCTCTTGTTCATCACTTCCATGTTGGAGTAGATGGAGCCGATGCGCTTGAGGAAGGGCCTTACCACCAGCAGCATGACCACCACGTAAGCCACGGCGCACAAGATGGTGTAGATGGAACTGACGAAGCTGCCCGTCTGCGCGATGGCGATGACGGCGGCCAGCAGGCACCACGCCGTGACGTCGCCGGTGGCCGCGCTGGCGATGGACATGGTGCCGAGGTGCGTGCGGGTCAGCTCCTTCTCCTGCACGATGCGTGCCAATACGGGGAAGGCCGTGATGCTCATGGAGATGCCGATGAAGAGCGAGAAGGAGAGGAACGATGTGTGCCCGGCGGCGAACTCCTCGTAGATGAAGTACGACAGCAACATGCCGCCGAAGAAGGGGATGATGATGCTCACGTTGCTGATGACGAACGTCTGCGCCAGCTTGCTCCGCAGCGAACCGAGGTCAAGCTCCAGCCCGATGATGAACATGAACAGCACGAGGCCTATCTGGCTCAGGATGTAGATGCTGCCGAGCGAGCCGGGCGAGAACAGGAAATCGAACCCCGCCGGCCACACGTGCCCCAGCAGCGAAGGTCCCAGGACGATGCCTGCCAGTATCTCGCCGATGACGGTGGGCTGGCCTATCTTGGTGAAGAGGAAACCGAAGAAACGGGAGACAAGCAGGATGGCGACGATTTGCAGCAGGAGCAGGGTGATGTCCTCCGCCATGTTGTGCCGGAGCGACTCCGCGAAAGCCTCCTTGGGGGTGGGGGCGAGCGTCTCGATGGCCGGAGCCGCGCCCTCGTAGGCCGTGAGGTGCTCGGCGCGGTGGAACAGCAGCGCGGTGCACGCCACGAACACGGCCACCACGATGCCGTAGAATCCCCATATCTTCAGCTTATCGTTTTTCATCGTCTCCTGTGATTTCCATGCAAAGTTAAGGATAAATTTCCGTACCGGGGCATGATTGGCGGGAAAAGGGAAAAAATCGTATCCCTGTGCCTGTGAGGCTGTGTAAAAAGTACTATTTTCATGCCGTCCTCGTCATTTCGAGCGCAGCGAGAAATCTCACAGTGGCTTTGGAAGCGTTGTAGAAGGGGATTTCTCCCTACGGTCGAAATGACGGCGGGTTTGTTTCGTAGTTTTCACACAACCTCCTGTGCCTTTGGTTGGCACATGGGACAGATGGTTTGTACATTGAAAAAAACAAGAAAGCCTCAGGCATATTGAGTAGCCAGCCTGAACGTGTTTCCAGACCGCTTACTTACTCTTGTCCGCCTCACAAGCAGGTATATTTTTGAAAGGATTATTTTGGTTTAAATAATTGTTTATTTGTCTATTAAATCTTTCAATATAGTATATTTTTTATCTATGCCGTGAAATGGGAGAAGCCATGCCCCTACATTTGCATCCGACAATCAACACTTTTTGTAAAACGCTTAATTCCACGATTTGTCATGAAGAAATGTTTTCTGGCTTTATCTATTCTATTGTTGTCTGTCTCGCTGGCGGCTCAGCAATTGGCCTCCCCGGATGGGAACCTGCTTTTAAATTTTAGTGTGAATGCAGACGGTGCGCCCGTGTACGACCTTACTTATAAAGGGAAGGCCGTGGTGAAGCCCAGCACGCTGGGATTTGAACTGAAGCGGGAACGCACCGATGTGCCTGTGTCCTTCGATGACTTCACTTTGCCGGTGGCAGAGAAGGCAGACATCAAGACCAACTTGTACAACGGCTTCGAGATAAAAGATGTGGTGCATTCCACCTTTGACGAGACGTGGCAACCAGTGTGGGGCGAAGAAAGCGAGATACGCAATCATTATAACGAAATGGCTGTGACGCTGTACCAGCCCATGAACGACCGCAGCCTGGTGGTGCGCTTCCGCCTGTTCGACGACGGGCTGGGCTTCCGCTACGAATTCCCCGAACAGCGCAACCTGACGTATTTCGTCATCAAAGAAGAGCGCACGCAGTTTGCCATGGCGGGCGACCACACGGCTTTCTGGCTGCCGGGCGACTACGACACGCAGGAATACAGCACGGTGACTTCCAAACTGTCCGAAATACGCGGTTTGATGCCGAGTGCCATCACCCCCAACTCATCGCAAACACCCTTCTCGCTCACGGGTGTGCAAACGCCACTTATGCTGCGGAGCGATGATGGCTTGTACATCAACCTGCACGAGGCGGCTTTGGTGGACTATTCGTGCATGCACCTCAACCTGGACGACGAGCGCATGGTATTAGAGTCGTGGCTCACGCCCGATGCGCAGGGTGACAAAGGCTATGTGCAGGCTCCCTTCAACACGCCTTGGCGCACGGTGATAGTAAGTGACGATGCCCGCGACATACTGGCCTCGCGCATCACACTCAACCTCAACGAGCCTTGCAAAATAGAGGACACATCGTGGATTAAGCCTGTGAAGTACGTGGGCGTGTGGTGGGACATGATTACCAACCGGGGTTCGTGGGCCTACACGGATGAATTGCCCAGCGTGCGCCTTGGCGTGACCGACTACACGAAGGTGAAGCCCAACGGGCGGCACTCCGCCAACACGGCGAACGTGAAGCGTTACATCGACTTCGCCGCTGAGCATGGCTTCGATGCCGTGCTGGTGGAAGGTTGGAACCAGGGTTGGGAGGACTGGTACGGCAAGTCGAAGGACTACGTGTTCGATTTCCTTACGCCTTATCCCGATTTCGATGTGGACGAACTGCACCGCTACGCCGCCTCCAAAGGAGTGAAAATGATGATGCACCACGAGACTTCGTCATCGGTGCGCAACTACGAGCGTCATTTGGACCGCGCCTACCAGTTCATGGTAGACCACGGTTATAACTCGGTGAAGAGCGGCTACGTGGGCGACATCATCCCGCGCGGCGAACACCACTACGGCCAGTGGATGGTAAACCACTACCTGCACGCCGTAACCAAAGCCGCAGACTATAAGATTATGGTCAATGCCCACGAGGCGGTGCGTCCCACGGGCTTGTGCCGCACGTACCCGAACCTCATTGGCAACGAGTCGGCACGCGGCACGGAGTACGAGTCGTTTGGCGGCAAAAATGCCGACCACACCACCATCCTGCCCTTTACCCGCCTCATCGGCGGCCCGATGGACTACACGCCGGGCATCTTCGAGACGCACGTGAGCAAGATGAATCCGCACAACAACTCGTTCGTGCATTCCACGCTGGTACGCCAACTGGCCTTGTATGTCACCATGTACAGCCCCTTGCAGATGGCCGCAGATGTGCCCGAGCATTACGATCAGTTCATGGATGCCTTCCAGTTCATCAAGGATGTGGCGTTGGATTGGGACAAGAGCCTGTACCTCGAAGCCGAGCCGGGCGACTACATCACCATCGCCCGCAAAGCCAAGGGCACGGACAACTGGTTCATTGGCAACACGAGCGACGAGAACGGCCACGCCTCGATCCTGAAGCTCGACTTCCTTGACCCAGGTCGCACATACATCGCCACCGTGTATGCAGATGCACCCGATGCACATTACGAGCACAATCCCCAGGCCTACACCATCACCAAAGGCATCGTGACCAGCAAGACAAAGCTCAACCTGAAGGCGGCTCCCGGAGGCGGCTATGCCATCTCCATCACCCCTGCCCCCGACAAGCAGGCTACCAAGGGACTGAAGCGGCTGTAGTTAACGATTAGTGATTGACGGTTAACGATTAGTCGCTTTGCTCCGGGGCTTCGCTATGGGTTGTTGGAGTGAGGTGCGGAATATGAGAAATTTTATTCATATTTCAAACATTTTATACACGCGATTGTTGTAAGTAAAGATTAAGACTCACGTCTTTCCGGAAAGACACATGGGCTTATCCTTTAGTTAACACAATTATTGTCTAACCAATTAAAAAAACGCAAACGCATGAGAAACTTACCTGTTAAGTTCGTATGGGCTGCCGTATGCTGCCTGTGGACGTTCATGGCCTCCGCGCAATCAACCAGCGTGACGGGCATGGTGAAAGACCAGGCCAGCGGCGAGCCGATTATCGGTGCCAACATTATGGAACAAGGCACCAGCAACGGTACTATTACCGACGTGGACGGCACGTTTGTCCTCTCCGTTCAACCAGATGCCACCTTGGAAGTGTCTTACATCGGCTACACCACGCAGTCCGTGGAGGTGGACGGCCGCGCGTCCATCGTGGTGGAACTGCAAGAAGACGCGGTGGCGTTGCAGGAAGTCGTTGCCATCGGCTACGGCTCGCAGAAGAAGAAGGAAGTGACCGGTTCGGTGGCCTCCGTCAAGGCAGAAAACTTCAATCCCGGGGTGAAGACCAACCCCATCGGCCTGCTGCAAGGCAAGGTGGCAGGGCTGAACATCTCCCGCTCGGGCGGCGACCCCACCAACACGGGCTACAACATTCAAATCCGTGGGTTCTCCACCTTGGACAAAGGCGCGGGTACGTCGCCGCTCTATATCGTGGACGGTATCCCGGTGAACAACATCGACAACATTGCCCCCACGGAAATTGCCTCCATGGACGTGTTGAAGGACGGTTCGGCGGCGGCCATCTATGGCACGCGCGGCACGAACGGGGTCATCATCATCACCACCAAGCGCGGCGAAGGGGCAGGCAACGTGGAATGTGGCAAAGCCCAGGTGGAATATTCGGGCTATGTATCCCTGTCACAGGCGAGCGGCAACACGGGCATGGCTACTATCGACGAGTACCGCAACCTGGAAGCCCTTTCGGGCGGCAAGGTGAAGCCGGTGGACATGGGGGCAAGCACCGACTGGATGGCCGAGATGCTGCGCACCGCTCCCATCACGCACAACCACAACGTGGCCATTACGGGGGCGACGAAGAACTTCAGCTACCGTGGCTCGGTGGCCTTCAAGGACGCGCAGGGCATTGCCAAGAACTCCGACCGCGATGAAATCATCGCCAAGTTTGCCGCCGACCAGAAGCTGCTCGACGGCTGGGTTAACTTGCAATACGACTTCTCGTACATGCACTATAAGAACAATTATTTCTGTGGCGACTTCAAGCAGGCGGCCACGCTCAACCCCACGTATCCCATTTATGATGCGGACAACGCGGTGTCCGGCTACTTCATCCCCAACGGGTCGGGACAGAGCAACCCGGTGGCTTCCTTGAACCAAAAGGAATCCTACCAAGAGGGTAATTACTTCCGTGGGTCGGTGCGTGCCACGGTGGACATCAAGCCTGTGCCGGGATTGAAAGTGTCTGGCTTCGCGGCCCTGGAAGAGGGCGACAACTACAGCTACTGGTATAATTCGCTGCTGTATGACACCAGTCTGGGCGATGCCGGCATGGCCGACCGCAAGACCGACCGCAGCCTGAACCAGTTGTACGAAGCCACTTTGGACTATGCCGGGCAATGGGGGGCACATGCCCTCACGGCGGTAGCGGGCTTCTCGTATCAGAAGTTCTTCTACGACGGCAGCGAGATGAAGAACGGTGGATTCGCGGTGGATGACAATAAATATTACATGATGGAAAACGGCTTGGCCGACAAGTCGAAGATGACCATGAGTTCCTACCGCAACGACAATGTGCTGGTGTCAGGCTTCGCCCGTGTCAACTACAATTATGCGGAGAAGTACCTGCTCTCGGCTTCCATCCGCCGCGAGGGTTCGTCCCGTTTCGGGGCCAACCACAAGTGGGGGTGGTTCCCGGCGGTGAGCGCGGGCTGGCGCATCAGCGGCGAGGACTTCATGGCCAATGCCGACTGGGTGAACGACCTCAAGTTGCGTGCGGGCTTTGGGATAACGGGCAACAACCTCGGCAGCGACCTGAAGTCGGTGGAACTGCTCACCAACGGCGGTGCGTTCTGGTACAACGGGCAGTGGGTGACCACCTACATGGTCAACCAGAATGCCAACCCCGACCTGCGCTGGGAACGCAAGTTCGAGTATAACGTGGGGGTAGATTTCGCCTTCCTCGATAATCGCCTGTCGGGTAGCATCGATGCCTACTTGCGCCACACCAAGGACTTGTTGTGGGAATACGACGTGCCTACGCCGCCCTACCAGTTCAACAAGCTGCTGGCCAATGCGGGTGCCATCAAGAGCCAGGGGCTTGAGATAGCCCTCACCGGCGTGCCCGTGCAGCGCAAGCATTTTGACTGGACATCGACCCTCACCATAGCCTTCAACAAGAACATCATCACCAAGCTGTCCGACCCGGAACTGGGGCTGAACTATTCCTCCATGCTGTCCGGCGGCGTGGGTGAAAACGGCCTGATGAATGTGAACACGCAACGCATCGAGGAAGGCCAGCCTGTAGGCACGTTCTACGGCTACAAGTGGACGGGGCAAGTGACCACCGGCGGCAACCTGGTGTATGAAAAGGATGAATACGGGCGCGACAAAATGCAAGTCATCGGCCATGCGCAACCGTTGTTTACCTATGGCTGGAACAATACGTTCCGCTATAAAAACTGGGACTTCAGCCTCTTCTTCCGCGGCGTGGTGGGCAACGACGTGCTCAACGTGAAGCGGTGGGCCTATGCTCCCAGCGGCACCAGCGCGGGTACGAACGTGTTCATGAAGGAAGTGGAAGCCATGGCCAACGGTACGGGCGTAAAACGTCAGGGCGTATTCTCGGACTACTACCTGGAAGATGGTTCGTACATCAAGCTGGACAACCTCACCATCGGTTACACCCTGCCGGTGAAGCCCAACAAGTTCGTGCAGTCGTTCCGCGTGTATGCTACGGGCGAAAACCTCTTCTCCATCACGGGTTACTCGGGCATCGACCCCGAAATCAATACATCGAGCGTGTGGGAATCGGGCATTGATGCCACCGGGTTCTACCCATTCGTGCGCAACTTCCTCATCGGTATCAACGTGACGTTTAATTAGGAGAAAGGGAAAAGTAGGAAGGTAAAAGTAGAAAGGAAAAAGTAGAAAGGGGAAAGGCGAACGGGCGGCACGTCCAAGGCCAACGGCCTTGCAGCGTTCAGCGTAGGGCAACGCCCTACGGGTGAGTATGCCCGCATCGGTTCAATCCGCGTTACCCACGTGCCAATTTGGAATCTGAAATTTGAAATCTGGAATCTGAAATTAGAAATTTGAAATCTGGAACATAAAACATACGAAGATGAAAAAGACAATATATATAATAGGTATGGCTTGCCTGGCTGGCGGTGTGTTGTCGTCCTGCGAAAACATGCTGGATGAAAACCCCTACGGCAAGCCCACGGCTGAAGAGATATTGAGCAGCAGCGAGGAGAACATGGCCAAAATCGTAGGGCAGGCCTACGCCGAAATCACCTGGCTGCACGACCACTGGGGCTATTGGGGCCTCAGCACCCTGAGTTCGGATGAATGCGTGTGCCCCATCCGCAACCCGGGCGGTGACTGGAATGACGACGGGTATTGGAATTCCTTCAACACCCAGTCGTGGGATGCCAATGGCAAAGGATTTGAAAACATGTGGCAATACAGCAGCGCGGGTGCCGTGTTGTGCAACAAAATCATGGGGCAGATAGCCCCCTACCGGGATGCCGTGGGTGAAGAGGTGTACAACCGTTACGTGGCCGAACTGAAGGTGGTGCGCAGCTATTATTATTACACGCTGTTCGACTGCTTCGGGCGCATCCCCTACATGGAAGATTATGCCTCGGACAACGTGCCGCAAAGCGAAACGTGGGAAGTGTGGAACAAACTGGTGACCACACTGGAGGAAAACGCCCCCTTGCTGCCCCAGGCCGATGTGCCAAACAAGGCGGTGAATTACGGGCGGGCTACCCAGGGCATGGCCTACGCCCTGCTGGCTCGGCTCTACCTCAACGCCGAGTCGTTTGGCGTGACCCCGGCCAATTGCGGCATCGAGGGCATCGCCACTTCGGCCGATTTCTACACCAAGTGCGTGGAAGCCTGCGACAAGATTATCGACTCGGGCGTGTACCAGATAGAAGACGACTTTTTCACCAACTTCAAGGTGCAGAACGAGGGCAGCAACGAGAACATCTTCGTCATCGTGGAAAACGGCAACCCCAATTTCAACTTCCGCGAAGTGGCAGGTTCGTTCATGAACAAGCTGCGCATCACTCTGCTTACGCTCAACTATGCCCACCAGCAGGCTTGGGGGCTGATAGAGAAGCCGTGGAACGGGTTCTGCGCCCCGAAGTCGTTCATCGACTTGTATGAATACGGCGTGGACCGCCGGGGGCCGTGCGACAGCATCCAGGGTACGAAAGACACCCGGCAGTGGGGATGGTTCCTCGGACCGGTGTACGATGCCGCAGGCAACCAGCTGGTCATGGAGGACAAGGAAAACCTGCCCGCCTGCATCACCTCGGTGGTGACATCGCTGGACAACGCCACCCCCAACGACGGCGCACGCCTGCTGAAATACGAAGTGGAAAAGAACTCGTCCATCAACAAGTACTGCGAAAACGACTTCGTGCTGTTCCGCTATGCCGACGTGCTGTACATGAAGGCCGAAGCGGCCTTGCGCGGGGCGACCAATGCGAATATCAGCGATATCCTGGCCGATTCCGATTTTCAAAAGATACGTACCCGCGCCGGGGTAGAGCCTTACACCACGCTGGACTTGGACGAACTGCTGGACGAACGCGGGCGCGAGTTTGCCTGGGAAGGTGTGCGCCGTCGCGACCTCATCCGCTACGACCGGTTCTCGCAGGGCACGTGGGACTTCAAGCCGGTAGTCGACAAGCATTTCGACTGGTTCCCCATCCCGCGCAAGATGCTTGAAACCTCCGGCGGACTGTGGACGCAGAACGAAGGATACACCAATTAAAAACGAATAAAGACAATCATTAACCAATTAAATTATCAGAAGTATGAAAAAGTTAAGTTATCTGCTGTCATGTATGGCATTGGCCGTATCGGTCGCATTCGTAGGATGTAAAGAACCCGAACCCGCCCCGATAGTGGTGCCGCCCGAAGGGGGCGAACCCCTTGAAATTCCCCAGGTGGTAGAACCTGGCGCAGGCAAGGTGACGCTGGTGGTTCATGTGCCCGATGGCACTTGCAACGGCATTGTAGCCGTAGGACAAAACGGCACGGAAGAACTGACCTGGGACCCCTCGGGCACGGACTTCACCCCGGTGGCCGATACGGAAGACTGGTACCAGGTGACGTTGACTTTCGCTGCCGACATGCTGGTGAAGGTCATCGCCAAGACGCAAACCGGCGAAGTGAGCTGGAACACCCAGTGGGGCTTGAACACCGTGGATGAAGAAACGGGTGCGCCCTTGGAAACGAACGTGCTCATCGTGTCCGGCGAAGGCTGCGTGATAGACAACAGCGAAAATGGCGGCGAAGTGAAACTGACCACTTTCGTGGAAAATACCGTAACCTACTTCGACGTGAAGGCGTGGAAGTCCGCACCCTGCGTGGAACGCAACGAAGCCGGTACCGCCACGTTCAAGGTGACCGTGCCCGCCACGACTCCCGAAACGGCATTTGTGTCAATCGCCGGTAACTGGGGCGTGGATGGCGACCCCGAATACTGGGCACCGGGTGCCGTGCTGATGACCCGCGAGGCCGATGGCACGTACTCGCTGACGAAGGAAGTGCCTGCCGCATTCCAATATAAATACATCGTCAGTGCCGACGGCACTACGTGGGATTGGGCGTATGAATGCAGCAAACAGTTTGATATGCCGGTAAGCCTGCAAGCCAACGACGTAGTGGAGGCTTGGAAAGAAGAGCCGTGGAACGTGGCACCCGTGCCCGCCGGTAACGGCACGTTCAAAGTGACCATCACCGCTGGGTATGTGGAAGGCAACGATATTATCTTCACCGGCAACTTCGCCGAAAAGGCCTGGGGCGAATCCGACCGCGTGATGACGAAGAACGGCGACGTGTGGGAATGGACGGGCGACTATCCCGAAAACTTCCAATGCAAGGTTATCATGCAGGATGCCGCTGGTACGCAGACTTGGGCCAATGGCGACAACCAGAAGTTTGACGGCGAAAACTACAACTTCTCCTTCAGCTTCCCGGTAGAATAAGGACGAAAGAACCAGGAGGGCGCGGGCTTGACCGCCCCGCCCTCTTCAAAGAGCACCTCACCTCCAAAGCCTGGGAGACACTCTCCCAAAGCTTGGGAGGCACTCTCCCAAAGCTTGGGAGGCACTCTCCCAAAGCCTGGGAGACCTCGTATCAAAGCTTGGCACGACCCGTATCAAGGCCAACGGCCTTGTGGCACTCAGCGTAGGGCATCGCCCTACGGACAAGGACGCAACGGAACGGTTCTCCTTTAGGGGGTTGGGGGCAACCTACGAAACAAATTAGCATGTATAACAAATCCTCCCCTTTAGGGGGCGGGGGTAAATCCCCTAAGGGGCTGGGTAATAATATCATCCATATGAAAAAACGGTACTTCATCTCTCTTTGGTTCGTGCTTGCCGCCGTGTGGTCGGTGCAAGCGCAGCTAATCACTACCACGCCCGCTTTCGTTACCGAGGACTGCGGCGAAGTCACGGTCGTGTTCGATGCCACGCAAGGCACAGGCGGCCTGGCCGGGTATGGTGGTACGGTGTATGCCCACACGGGCGTCATTACCTCCGAAAGTCAGAGCGACAGCGACTGGAAATACGTGGTGGCCGATTGGGGCGAAAATGTAGATAAATGCAAGATGACTTCCCTCGGGGGCGACAAGTGGCAACTCACCATCACCCCGAGCATCCAGGAATATTACGGCGTGCCCGAGGGCGAACAGGTGCAGAAACTGGCCTTCGTGTTCCGCAGCGGCGAGCCGACGGATGCCAGCACCAACATCTACAAGGAAGGCAAGGCCGAGGGCGGCAAGGACATCTTCGTGGAAGTCTATGAACAGGGCTTGAACGTGAGCTTCGCCCAACCCGAGAGCGACCTCCTGGTGCAACCCGGCACGGCGGTGGACTTTGCGGTCAACGCCTCGATGGAGGCCGACCTGCAACTGTCGGTCAACGGCGCGGCGGTGCAGTCGGCCGATGCCGCCACCACATTGGAGGCCACCTACACCTTCGCCACGGTGGACGACTACATGGTCGTGGCACAGGCCATTGCCGGGAACGATGTGGTGCGTGACACCCTCTATGTGTGCGTGCCCGGTGATGCCCCCGTGGCTACCCGCCCGACAGGGTTGGAGGACGGCATCAACATCTCCCCCACGGGCGATGTGTCGTTGTTGCTCTACGCCCCGGACAAAGACAACGTGTTCCTCGTCGGCGACTTCAACAATTGGGTGCAACTGAACGAATACCAGATGAAGCGCGACGGCGACTATTGGTGGTATACCCTCAGCGGGTTGGATGCCGACCGCCTCTACCGCTTCCAGTACGTAGTGGACGGCAGCATCCGCATCTCCGACCCCTACTCGGAGCTGGTGCTCGACCCGTGGAACGACGGATGGATTAACTCGCGCACCGAGCGTTATCCCGACCTGCCCCCCTATCCCACGGGGAAAACGGACGGCATGGTGGCCACCTTCCAAATCAACGCTCCGGAATACGACTGGCAGGTGACGGACTTCACCATGCCCTCGAAAAGCAACATGGTGATATACGAACTGCTGCTGCGCGACTTCACGCAGGAACAGTCGCTCCAGGCAGCTATCGACCGCATCGACTATCTGGCGCAGCTAGGCGTGACGGCGGTGGAGCTGATGCCCATCCAGGAGTTTGACGGCAACAGCAGTTGGGGATACGCCCCCAACCACTACTTCGCCCCCGACAAGGCTTATGGCCCGCCCGAGATGTACAAACGCTTTATCGACGAATGTCACCGGCGCGGCATCGCCGTCATCCTCGACGTGGTGCTCAACCATGCCACCGGCACGCATCCCTTCGCCGCTTTGTATTGGGACAGCGCCAACAACTGCACGACG
>CASFUX010000091.1 GCA_949297975.1 uncultured Bacteroidales bacterium | reverse complement strand
TGATTTGCAGATTGTTTCCCGCAGATTTCGCAGATGGGCGCAGATGCCTGCGGGGGTGGCTTGATTTAACCGCAAAGGGCGCAGAGAGCGCAGAGGGAGGGGGGGGAAGATTTTTCGCCCCTATTCGTAGGGCGTTGCCCTACGCTGAATGCCACAAGGCCGTTGGCCTTGGATGTTTCTCACCTCTCACCTCTTACTCCTTACCTCTTACCTCTGCTCCCTGCCCATCGTTTTCATGTTTTTGTCGATGAGCTTCTTCAAGGTCTCCACGGAGGCGGTGGTGGTCAGGCCGTCCTGCGGGGTGTGCAGGCAATAGTCCACCAGCTTGTCCACGGTGGACACGGCCACGTGCATCCGCGTGTCCGACGAGGCGTAGTAGATGTACACCGTGCCGTCGTCGTCGGCAATCCAGCCGTTGCTGAACAGCACGTTGGACACGTCGCCCACCCGCTCGATGCCTTCGGGAGCCATGAAGTGCCCGGCAGGCGAGGCGATGAGGCGGGCGGGGTCGTCCAGCGCGGTCATGTACATATATAATACGTAGCGCAGTCCGCTGGCGCAGTTGCGCACCCCGTGTGCCAGGTGCAGCCAGCCCTGCGGTGTCTTGATGGGAGCGGGGCCTTCGCCGTTCTTCACTTCCTTGATGGTGTGGTAGTGGCGGGCATCGATGATGCGCTCCTCGGTCACTTCGGCGCGGGTGATGTCGTCCACCAAAGCCCACCCGATGCCGCCTCCGCTGCCGGTGTCGATGAAGCCGTCCTGCGGGCGGGTGTACAGGGCATACTTGCCGTTCACGAATTCGGGGTGCAGCACCACGTTGCGTTGCTGGCTTTTCGTCTTGAGGTCGGGCAGGCGTTCCCACGTCAGCAAGTCCTTGGTGCGGGCGATGGCCGCCGTGGCCGTGGCGGCGGAGAGGTCGCCGGGTTGGCTGTCATCGTGCCGTTCGGCGCAGAAGATGCCGTATATCCAGCCGTCCTCGTGGGCGGTGAGGCGCATGTCGTAGATGTTGGTGGCGGGCACCACGTCATCGGGCATGGTCACGGGGTAGTCCCAGAAGCGGAAGTTGTCCACGCCGTTGGGGCTTTCGGCCACGGCGAAGAACGACTTGCGATCCGCTCCCTCCACGCGCACCACCAGCAGGTATTTGCCCTGCCACTTGATGGCACCCGAGTTGAGCACGGCGTTCATGCCGATGCGTTCCATGAGGAAGGGGTTCGACTGCTCGTCGAGGTCGTACCGCCAGAACACGGGCGTGTGCGCTGCCGTGAGTATGGGATATTTGTAACGGGTGAATATGCCGTTGCCGCCGTCGGCAGGCTCGTTGCGGCGGGTCAGCAGTGCCTCGTGTTGTGCGAAGAGGCGTTGTACTTTGTCGTTGAAGTTGTTCATATCGTTTATTTCAGATGTTAAATTGCAGATAGGCACACGGATTACACGGAATGGACGGAATAGCACAGATAGACCTTTTACCTTTCTGCTTTTTCCTTTCACCTCTGTGGTTTCCCGCAGATTGCGCGGATGGGCTGTTCGCTTTTGCCCGTAGGGCGTTGCCCTACGCTGAGAGCCACAAGGCCGTTGGCCTTGAATGGGGCATCGCTTGTCTACTTTTCTACTTGTTTACTTGTTTACTCGTATCCGTGTAAATCCGTTCAGTCCGTGTGCTAAGTCATTTCATGTCCCCGGCGAACAGCGTGCATGGGTCTTGGTAGAACCGCACGAAGTCCTCGGCCGAGGCTTGCCCGGGGTAGGGAGCGTAGAAGTGTCCGGGCTTTTCGCGGGCGTTGCGCCATACCAATACGTAGCTCACGGGGTACGGTTCAACGGCGGGCAAGAGGGTGGCGGTCCACCACGTGGGGTCGGTCACGCCTTCCAATCCCGTTTCGGTCACGGCCATGGGCTTGCCGTGGGCGGTACTCACCTGTTGCATGATGTGCAGCAGGCGGTCGAGGTGTGCCAGGTAGTCGGTGCGGCTGTCATATTGGTAGCAGTCCACGCCGATGAGGTCCACGATGCTGTCGCCGGGGTAGCGGGCCAGGTAGCTGGTGGTGTCCTGCGGTTCGATGCCGGGCGAGTAAGCCCACAGCAGCTGGTCCGTACCTTTTTCCTGCATACGCTGGTAGGTCATCTGCCACAAGGCGAGGTATTCGCTGTCGGTGCAATGTTCTTGTCCCCACCAGAACCAGCTGCCCGTGTGTTCGTGCCAGGGGCGGAACAGGGCGGGCACTTTCACGCCGCTGTCGGTCTTGATGGAGTTGAGGAAGTCGGCCACGCGGTCTATCCAGCCGATGAAGGTGTCATGGTTGACCCCGCCGGGCAGCACCGACTTGACGACTTCCTTGCCGCCGCTCACGTCCCAGGCATCACCGCCAGTCAAGGGGTTGTCCGTGTGCCAGCTGAACGACACCATGCCGCCCCGCTCGTACTGCGCCACGCATTCGCGGCGGATGCGGTCGAACGGCACGCTGTCCAGGCTGTACGCCCCGCCATGTTCGATGTCGCCGAGGTCGAACGACATGATGGCCGGGTAGTCGCCGCACACGCTCTTCACGTCGCTGCGGTCGGCATCGCCGTCCCATCCGATGCCGTACACCGGGTCGTCGTGGTGGCCGAACATGAATGCGCCCTTGGCGGGCAAAGCCTTCAGGGTGGCCAGCATGGCTTCGGCTTCGGGGGTGCGGGTGCTGTCGGGGGCTGTGGGTGCGCACGATGGACATGCAAGCGCGGCAGCCACGCATAGTACAAACGGTAGTTTCATTGTCTTTTTCATATATAATATATAGTTACGATTAAACGCAAAGAGCGCGGAGAGCGCAAAGCGTCTCCCGTGGCAACCTTAAGTCCCCTTCAGGGGATTTAGGGGTTTCTTCCACCGTTGCAAAGGTACGCCCTTATCTGCTTCTTGTGCAAATACAATCTTGTCATAAAGCAATACTTTTCGGGCGGGTTTGTGTGTGCGTGCGGGCAGGTTTTCTGTTTTGTGAGCAGATGTTTTCCCAAACGTGAGCACATATTCTACTGCCCACAGTTATGGGTTGTACGACCCACAGTTATGGGTTATACAACTCACAGTTATGAGTTATACGACCCACAGTTGTGGGTTGTAAAAGTCATGCTCACGATTGGGAAAACATCTGCCCGGAAAACGGAAAACATCTCGGCATTTTGCATAAAAGTATTGCTTTAAGACAAAATCGTATTTGCGGGCGCAATGGAAACCCTGTAGTTTTGCAACGGTGAAAGAAACCCTTAACTTGAGATTGCCACTTTGCGCCCTTTGCGCTCTCTGCGGTTTAAAAAAAGATTGCGGTTAAATTAAACCTGCGGTCGGTAACTTGTAACGTAACTTATAACTTAAAAACAAA
The DNA here is from genome assembly GCA_949297975.1 of uncultured Bacteroidales bacterium. Classification (GTDB taxonomy): domain Bacteria; phylum Bacteroidota; class Bacteroidia; order Bacteroidales; family Paludibacteraceae; genus QVMH01. The sequence continues at coordinate 3,387 of CASFUX010000091.1, read as the reverse complement.
TAATGATGAAAAAGCAACGAACCTTATGCAGCATTTTGATGCTGGTGTCGCTGTACGCCTTGGGAATGAGGGCGGCGACCGTAGATGTGAGAACGAACCTGTGGACAGGAACGCAGGTAGTGGATGACAATTGGAGCGGCTCCCAGTCCATTGCCGCCGGGCTGCTGGCACAGGCAACGGCAGGCGATGAGATAGCCGTGACCATCACGGCCGTGTCGCAGACGGCGGAGTGGCCGCAAATGTCGCTGCGCAAAGCAGATTGGAGCATGTACGACCCGGCCGTGGGCGTGAACTTTGAAAAGACAGCCACCGTGCCCTTTGAAGCCCGCATGACCTTGACCGAAGCCGTAGCCGCCGATATCAAGACCAACGGCTGCGTCATCACGGGTTGCGGCTTCACCATGACGAGCATCGACCTTATCCACAAGCAGGAACTGGCCGAGGGCGAGAAGGGCGACCCCGTGCACCCGGTGTGGACGGGCGAGAAGGTGATTGACTGGTCGGGTGCGGTGCCCGATGCCTACCTGCAACTGCCTGCCACCGATTTTGCCTCGGCGCAGGCGGGCTGGCTGTTGCGCTTCAATTACGCAGATCTGGCCATCGGGGCGCAGGGGCACATCTCTACCGGCTCGTGGACGGACATGCCCGATGGCACGGAGTACATCTCCCTCACGGCTTCCTATTTTGAATACGACATCACCGAGGCCATGCTGGCCGAGCTGAAGGCGAACGGCTGCGTGGTGAGCGGCATCGGCTTCACGCTGACGGGCGTGGAACTCATCGACCCCGCGCAAGTGCCCTCGATGGCCTGCACGCTGGCCGCCGACGCGGTGAAGTGCTGGGAGGCGGGCGAGCAACCGCAGATAACCGTGAACCTGCAAAGCCTCGAAGCCAAGGAAATGACCACCACGGTGAGCCTCAAGCTGCGCCGCGACAACTATACCGATTATTACACGAAGAGCGAACAGGTGACCGTACCTGCGGGCGAGACGAAGCAGGTGACCTTCCCGCTGACGCTCGAACCGGGCTTCTACCATGCCGTGGTGGAAGCCAATTACAACCTGCTGCGCGACTTCAACATCGGCTACAACCCCACCGCCATCGCCTGCACGCCGGACATGCAGGACGACTTCGAGGCATTCTGGAACACGGCCAAGGCCGAGCTTGCCGCCATCCCCATGAACGCCAAGATGACTTTGGATGAAGAAAAATCCACCGGGGCGCGCAACGTGTACCTCGTGGAATTGCAGTCCATCGGCAACGGCGACGGCCAGCCCGTGACCATACGTGGCTACTACGCCGTGCCCAAGGCCGAAGGCACGTACCCCGTGATCATCACCCAGAACGGCTACGACAGCAACGGCGCATCGCAAATCTATTGGCCGGATACGAACGGCAACCCGGATTGGATAGAGTTCAACGTGAGCAACCGGGGGCAGCTTGTCAACAACCGCCCGCCTTACAAGGATGAAAACGCCTTCTACGGCGACTGGTTTGCCTACAACTTCGGCAACAAGGATACCTATTATTATAGGGGTGCGTACATGGACGTGGTGCGCTCCATCGACTTCGTTTGCTCGCAGCCCAACGTGCAGCAGGAAAACATCTTCATGACGGGCGGCTCGCAGGGCGGCGCATTTACCATCGCCGGGGCGGCATTGGACGGGCGGCTCAACGCCATCGCCCCCAGCATCCAGTTCATGGGCGACTTCCCCGTCTATTTCCAAGTGGGTGCATGGCCCGCCTCCGTGGCACGGCAGAAGCAGCAGGAACTCGGCCTCACCGACGAGCAGATGTACACCTTCCTCTCTTACTTCGACACGAAGAACCTGGCCACGCTCGTCACCTGCCCCGTGCTCACGGCAATGGGCTTGCAAGACCCCGTGTGCCCGCCGCGCACCAACTTCGCCCCGTACATCAACTTTCAGTCTGCCGAGAAGCAGTACGTGGTGAACCCCGAATGCCAGCACGAGACGCCCGCCGAGTGGTACAACCAGTACATGGACTTCTTCACCTCGCACCTCAACCCGCCCACCACGGGCATTGAGGCCGTGCAGGCCGACACCCCCGCCGACGGCCCGATGTACAACGTCATGGGGCAACTCGTGGGCGAGGACTACAAGGGCATCGTCATCCAAGGCGGGCGGAAGTACTTCCAGCGTTGATGCGTGCTTTCCTGTTTTTTATAATAAAATAGGCGATATACAGAAGAATAGAATGATAAACCATAGAGACACAGAGGTAATGAGTAATACGTTCTCAGGCAACAGAGAACACTCAGTGAAATGCCGTTTACGGCATTTCTCCGTGTACTCCTTGGAGCAAATAATGGGAGAAAGAAGTATCTCTCCGTGTCTCTGTGTCTCTGTGGTTTGTTTTTTAATTCGATATAAACTCTAATGAATAACTAAAAAATACAAACATCATGATGAAGAAACTGAAATTATGCACTGCCCTCCTGCTGCTGTTGCCGTGGTGCCTGCGGGCGGAGACGGTAGAAGTAAAGACGAACCTGTGGACGGGTACGTTGACCGTAACCGATGATTGGGGCGGCAGCCAGTCTATTGCCGCCGATCCGCTGGCGCAAGTGGTGGCGGGCGATGAATTGGCAGTGACCCTTTCTGCCATTTCGCAGACGGCAGCCTATCCGCAAGTGTCCTTGCGCAAGACTGCCGGGTGGGCGCAGTTTGAGCCACCCGTAGGCGTGAACCTGGACAAGGCGGCCACCACGCCCCATGAAGTGCGCCTCCCCATGACCGATGCCGTGGCTGAAGAATTAAGGACGAATGGTTGCGTCATCACCGGGTGTGGCTTCACGGCTACGAGCATCGACCTCATCCACAAGCAGGAGACGGGCGATGTCGAACCCGCCGAACCCTTCGACGTGGATATTACCCTGTGGGAAGGTGAGCAAGTGTGCACCGCCGACTGGCAAGGCTACCAAATCATCAGTGCCGACAAGTGCCAGTTGATGGCCGCAGGCGACAAGATTGTCGTGACCGTGACCGAGGCGAGCGATGGTGCGCAACTCTTGCTCAACGACAGCCAATGGGCTACCTTGGTGGGCACGGAGGCTGTCTCCCTCAACGGTGTTGCGTTGCCTTACGAGGCGGTCATCACGCTATCCGAAGAAACGGTGGCCGAAATCAAGGCCAACGGCTTCATCGTGAAAGGCGCGGGCTTCACCTTCACCTCCGTGGTGCTGCGCCACACGGTATATCCCAGCGGTGTGGAAAAAGGCAACGCCGTGACCAACCTGTGGAGCGGCAGCGTGGCGATAAGCTGGGCAACGGGCACGAACCACTCCGAACTGATAGAAGCAAGCAAACTCGCCACCGCCAAGGCTGGCGACCGGGTACGGGTGAGCTTCACCGGGCTGGGCGTGGC
>CASFUX010000090.1 GCA_949297975.1 uncultured Bacteroidales bacterium | reverse complement strand
CGCCACTCAGTCCGTACCATGTCCGCATGAGTTCCATGCGGGACAGCACCATGCTGTCGTAACCGGGACGCCCCGTTCGGGAGAAGCCCTTGGCGTAGGCCGGCTCTATCAGGGGGCGCAACGGCTGCCAGTCGATCACGGCGTTTATCTGGTTGAAGAACCCGGATTTCACCTTACGCTTTTCTAGCTGCAAGTCGCCGAAACTCAATTGGGAGGTCTTTTCGTGTTTCATGCCTTAAAACACAAAAATCAGCTAATTACCAAGGCATTTTGCCGCAGTTTTGCAGAGGTCCCATAGGAACGTTACCAAGGCGAGGCTTGTTTTGGCCAATCTCTACCCCATCCGCCCCTTTTTTCCTAAAAATATTGTACATTTGCAACCGATTTGACTATTAGCTGAAAGGAAACAAACAGATATGAAGGAACGCATCAGACAATTGCTGGACGAGGTCAGCCGCATGACCGCCGCCAACGCCGAAGAACTGGAAGCCCTCCGCATCAAGTATTTGAGCAAGAAAGGGGAAATATCGCAACTGTTCAACGACTTCCGCAACGTGGCCAACGAGGACAAACGGGAAGTGGGACAGCTGCTCAACCAACTCAAAAACACCGTCCAGGAACAGATAAACGCGCTGAAGGAACGCTTCTGCAGCCAACAGGAATCCGCACGGCACACCGACCTCACCCGCACAGCCGAGCCGGTGAAGCTGGGCACGCGACACCCCTTGTCGCTCGTGCGGGAGGAAATCATCGACATCTTCTCCCGCATCGGGTTCACCGTGGCCGAAGGGCCCGAGATAGAGGACGACTGGCACGTGTTCAGCGCATTGAACTTCCCGCCCGAGCACCCCGCCCGCGACATGCAGGACACGTTCTTCGTCGAACGGCACACGAACGACGTGCTGCTACGCACGCACACCTCGTCCGTGCAAGTGCGCACCATGTTGCGGCAGCAACCGCCCATCCGCATGGTGTTCCCCGGTCGGGTGTACCGCAACGAGGCCATCTCCTACCGCGCCCACTGCTTCTTCCACCAAGTGGAAGGGCTGTACGTGGACAAGAACGTGTCGTTTGCCGACCTCAAGCAGGCCCTGCTCTACTTCGCCAAGGAGATGTTCGGTGCCGACACCGAGATACGCCTGCGCCCCTCGTACTTCCCCTTCACCGAACCGAGTGCCGAGATGGACATCTCCTGCTTCCTGTGCGGCGGCAAGGGATGCCCCTTCTGCAAGCACACCGGCTGGGTGGAAATACTCGGCTGCGGCATGGTGGATCCCAACGTGCTGCGCAACTGCGGCATAGACCCGGACGTGTATTCGGGCTACGCTTTCGGCATGGGCGTGGAACGCATCGCCAACCTGAAGTACCAGGTGAAAGACCTCCGCATGTTCTCCGAAAACGACGTGCGCTTCCTCGAACAGTTCGAAGCGGCATATTAGGAAGCGGGAAAAGCATCCCGTCATTTCGAGCGTAGCGAGAAATGACGAAGAGTTGGATACATACAAGAAACGCCCGTGCGGGAAAAAGAAATCCCCTGCACGGGCGTTTCGCATTCACCCCTCCTGTTAAGATATGGTTACATTTTTATTGAGGAAAGGTTGAGGATATTGCCTTTCTGTGAATTTCCCGTATATTTGCTGCATAAATCCCGATTTATGGCAAACGACACACCCATTTCCATCCTCATCGTGGACGATGAAATTGACATCCGCGAGATATTGCAGTTCAACCTGGAATACGAAGGCTACAAGGTGGACCTGGCCGCTTCGGCGGAGGAGGCATTGCAGGTGCTCACCCCCGAACACAAGCTCATCCTGCTCGACGTGATGCTGGGCGGCATGTCAGGCTTCAAGCTGGCCGGGCAGCTGCGCAAGGAGGGCAACAACGTGCCCATCATCTTCCTCACCGCCAAGAACACGGAGAACGACATGCTTACGGGTTTCTCCCTCGGCGGCGACGACTACATTTCCAAACCCTTCTCCATCAAAGAGGTGGTGGCCCGCGTGAAGACGGTGCTGAAGCGCACCCTGCAATCCGCTACCACGCAACCCACGGGGCGCACGTACCGGCACGATGGGCTGACGGTGGACTTCGACCACAAAACGCTGTCGGTGGACGGCGAAAGCGTGGACCTGACCAAGACGGAATTCGACATCCTGGCCTTGTTCGTACAGAATGAGGGCACGATATTCTCCCGCGAGGACATCCTGGCGCGGGTGTGGAAGGAGCAGGGACTGGTGGTGGTGGACCGCACCGTGGACGTGCACATCACCCGCCTGCGCAAGAAGCTGGGTTCCTACGGCAAATGCATCGTGAACCGCACGGGCTACGGATATACGTTCAAGGGGTAAGCCCACCCAAACAAAGCACACGGAATACACGGATTAAACGAACCGACACCGATTTTTTCCCATCCTGCGACAGGCCGTGCCATTCCGTCCATTCCGTGTATTCCGTGTGCTACAAACTCATCAGCACATGAAACTTTCCTACAAGCAACACCTTTTCCTCTATTTCTTCCTACTGTTCGCCATCTTCACGGCGTTGATAGTCGTCGTGCAGCAACGCAACGAGAAGCGGCTGAGGCTGGAGTCCATCGAGAACGTGCTGGAGGACTACGTGGGGATTACCCACAAGTACATCCTGCTGAACGGGCTGGACTCCACTTCGTTTGCACAGCTGAAGGACTTCGACCTCTTCCTGCTGGACAAAGTGCGCATCTCGCTGATAGACGACCGGGGGAACGTGCTATACGATAAGGACATTGCCGATTACGACCTGGCCGAGAACCACCTCGACCGCCCCGAGATACGGGATGCCGCCACGCAGTCGCACGGCATGCACATACGCCGCTCGGCATCCACGGGGCAGGAATATGTGTACTACGCCAAGCATTACGACGAAGGCTACTTCGTGCGGGTGGCCCTGCCCTATAACCGCGAGACGAAGCACCTGCTGGCGGCGGAGCGGCACTTCATCTACATCATCCTGCTGCTGTTCGCCATCGTCTTCGTGGTGATGAACTACGTGGCGGAACGCTTCCAGAACTCCATCCTGCACCTGAAGGACTTCACCTCGCGGGTGAAGCGCAACGAGCCTTTGCCCGAGGACCTCTCCTTCCCCAACGACGAGCTGGGCGAGATAGGGCGGGAAATCCTGGAGATATTCCGCCAGAAAGAGGAAAGCAACCGCCGCTTCGCCATGGAACAGGAGAAGCTGCTGCTGCATTTCCAGTATTCGGAGAAAGGCATCGGCATCTTCACCCCCGCATTCGAGAAAGTGTATGTCAACACGCATTTCATGTATTACCTCAACCTGGTGCTGGGCGAAAGCGAACAGGTGGACGTGAACGCCTTGCCCCGCTACCGGGAGTTCCAGCCGGTGGCCGACTTCATCAACTCGCCCGGACGCAAAGGCAACCAGATAGCCTACAACGTGCAGCGCGACGAGAAGGTGTTCGCCGTACAAGCGGTGATATTCGACGACGGCAGCTTTGAAATCACCCTGCACGACATCACCGAGATGGAACAGACCCGCCTGCTGAAACAACAGATGACCAGCAACATCGCCCACGAACTGCGCACGCCGGTGACCAGCATCCACGCTTACCTGGAGTCGTTGCAGGAGGGGAAAGTGCCGCCCAACAAGCAGGGGCTGTTCATCGAACGGGCTTTCCTGCAATCGGAACGCTTGTCCGAACTGATTGACGACGTGAGCCTGATAAGCAAGATAGAAGAAGCCCCCTCGCTGTTCAAGATGGAGAGCGTGTGCGTGGAGCAACTGATAAGCGGGCTGGTGTTCGACCTGTCGGACAAGCTGGAGCGGCACCACATCACCCCCTTCGTGTCCGTGGAGCCGGACGTGTGCGTCACGGGCAACCCGTCGCTGCTCTACTCCATCTTCCGCAACATGATGGACAACTCCATCAAGTACGGCGGCGACCACATCGAGATACACATCAACCACTACCTGGAGGACGACGAGTTCCACTACTTCTCCTATTATGACACGGGGCGGGGGGTGGCACCCGAGCACTTGGGGCGCATCTTCGAACGCTTCTACCGCGTGGACTCCGGCCGTACCCGCGATGCCGGGGGGTCGGGGCTGGGCCTCTCCATCGTGCGCAACGCCGTGCTGCTGCACAAAGGCCGCATCGAAGCCCGCATCCACGTGAAAGGCGGTTTGCAGTTCCTGTTCACGCTAAAGAAGTAAGGTGATAAAAGGGGCACACGGAATTAAACGGATTTACACGGATTTTAGCCTCCCGCAGATGGCACAGATGAACGCAGACAATTTGCGTTTATCCCATTTGCATTCCCTAAAATCCGTGTAAATCTGTTTATTCCGTGTATTCCGTGTGCTAAAAACTCTTTTTACTATCTCGCGCCGTTAAGCCTTTTCCCGCTCTAAGTCCTTCGCATAAAGGCTGTCCACGATGCCATCGGCCAGACCGATAACCGGCACATGGATATCAACGGCATGGACGATGCCCGCTATCGTGAGGAATATCTCGGCTGCGGGGATGATGACATCCGCGCGGTCAGGCTTCAGGCCGAAACGTTCCATGCGCTGCTCCACGCTCAGAGGCTTCATCTCATCGTACATGGCTTGCAGCGAGGATACGGGTAACACTTGCTTGCGACGATCGGACTTGTCCGTGAGGCGGTACAACTTATTGATGTTGCCCCCCGAACCGATGATGTTGACCGTTCCCGCCCCGGCTGCCAGGCTTTCCAAGTCGGCACGCAACTGTTCCCATGCCGCATCTTTCACCTTGCCCGCCAGCATACGCACCGTGCCGATGTTGTAGGACATCGACTTAACCAGCCGGCCTTCCTTCAGCAGGTTTATCTCCGTGCTGCCTCCTCCCACGTCCACATACAAGTAATTGCCGGTGCGGTCATCCATGCACTCTATGTGGTTGTTGTAGATGAGCAAAGCCTCTTCGCGCCCGCTGATTATCTCAATCTCGATGCCCGTATCTTTCAATATCTTCTTCAACAACGCCTTGCCATTCTTGGCTTCGCGCATGGCCGAGGTGGCGCAAGCCCGGTAGTCGGTTACTTCGTATATCTTCATCAGTTGGCGGTACGCCTTCATCAGGCGACGCAGGTCAATGGCCTTGTCCTCGGATATCTCGCCTCCGGCAAATACGTCGAAGCCCAACCGCAGCGGCACGCGCAACAGCAGTTCCTTGCACAACCGGGCATCCTGCGGTGCATCACCTGCCCGCTTCTTGATAAGCAGGCGCACGGCATTGGAACCGATATCAATGGCAGCATAACATTTGTCCATAGGAATAACAGAATGATTGATTAACTGAATAATTGAATAATTGATTAACTGAATAACTGATTACCACTCGCTATTAACTATTAGCCACTAGCTGTTAGCTACTAACTACTAACTGTTAGCTAAATAATACTTATAAAGCTCTTCCTGCGAGCGGAAAGGAACGTTACCTCCATCGTCCGTGGTCCAAGGCTCGTTCTTGCCTTTGCCATCGACCAGGCGGCCTTGGCAGGTGTCACGCAGGCCATATTCCACCACTTGGCGCAAGTCGGCCTTGATGGCAGGGTCGTACACGGGGGTTACCACCTCGACGCGGTTGTCCAGGTTGCGCGGCATCCAATCCGCCGAGCCGATGAAGGTGTGCTCCTCGCCTCCGGCGGCGAAGATGAAGATGCGCGAGTGCTCCAGGTAACGATCGATGATGCCGTTGATGCGGATGTGGTCGCTCAGACCAGGGATGCCCGGCACCACCGAGCAGTTGCCTCGCACCACCATGCGCACCGGCACGCCGTTGGCCGAAGCCTCGTACAGTTTGCGCACCATGTCCTGGTCCGTCACATGGTTTATCTTGATGAGGATGTAGGCAGGCTTGCCCGCCAGCTTGTTCTTGATTTCAATATCGATGAGGCGGATGAACTTGCGCTTCATCTCGTTGGGTGACACCAGCAGTTCCTTGAAGCGCACGGGGGAATAAGGCCGCTCGATGAAGGCGAACACGGCGTTCACGTCGCTGGTGATGGGGCGCGAGGCCGTCATCAGCATGTAGTCGGTGTAGGTGCGGGCGTTTCCTTCGTGGAAGTTGCCCGTGCTGATGCAGGCGATGTCGTTGCCGTGGCGCATACCGATGTGGGTGAGCTTGGAATGCACTTTCAGCCCCTCCACCCCGAAGATGACCTGGATGCCTGCGTCCTGCATCCGCTTGGACCAGCCGATGTTCGAAGCCTCGTCGAAGCGGGCGAGCAACTCGATGACCACCGTGACCTTCTTGCCGTTGCGGGCGGCACAGATGAGGGCTTTCACCACCTTGGAGTCCTTGGCCAGGCGGTAGAGGGTGGTCTTGATGCTCTTCACCTCCCGGCTGATGGCCGCTTCCTGCAACAGGCGGATGTAATAGTCGAAACTGTGGTAAGGCACGTGGATGAAGCGGTCGCCCGCCTGCACCTGCGCCAGGAGGCTTTCCCCGCTTTCCAGTTCGGGCTTCACGATGGGCGGCCACGCCGGGTACTTGAGGTCGGTGCGCCCGCAGTCGGGGAAGGTCATCAAGTCCTTGTGGTTGTGGTAGCGTCCCCCGCTCAGCACCGTGTCCAGCTTGTCCAGGTTGAGCTTTTCCATCACCCGACGCACCATCTCCTTGGGCATCTCCGCATCGTATATCACCCGCAGCGCGTCGCCCTTCTTGCGGCTCTTCACGCCCTTGGATATCTTTTGCATCAAGCTATTGCGCAGGTCGTTGTCTATCTCCATCTCGGCATCCTTGGTGAACTTGAAGGCGTAGGCCGAGAAATCCTCGTAGTTCAGCCCGGCGAATATCATGGGCAGGCAGTAGCGCACCACGTCGTCCAGGTACATCAGGTAACTTTTCCCGTCCCGGTCGGGCAGGCGGAGGAAGCGCCCGCATTCGGCCACGGGCAGGGCGATGAGGGCGTAGTCGTGCTTCTTCTTGCCCGCTTCCTTCAGGCGCACGGCCATGTAGATATTGTCATCGGCCTCCTCGGTGAGCTGCCTGACCGCCGACAGCCACACGGGGCTGATGCTGCTGCTGAGCTTCGCGTAGAAGAAGCGGCGCACGAAGGCCTGCTGTTCCTCGTCCAGTTCCGTCTCCTTGAGCAGGAAGATGTTTTCTTCCCGCAACAGGCGCGTCACTTCGCGGATGGCGGCCTCGTATTCCACCACATATTTCGCGTTCAGCTTGTTGATGCGGCCTATCAGTTGATGCGCACGCTTGCTTTCGCGGCGCAGGGCGTTGTCGTCGCATTCGGCAATGCGGCTCAGCGTGGCCATGCGCACCCGGAAGAACTCATCCAGGTTGTTGGAATAAATACCGAGGAACGAGAGCCGTTCCAGCAAGGGCACGTGCGGCTTCTCCGCCTCCTGCAAGATGCGGCGGTTGAAGTACATCCAACTCAAGTCGCGCTCCACGTAAGCGTCGGCAAGGGCTTTCTTCGTTATCTTCTTTATCATGACCGGCAGATTAAAATAGTTCGCAGGGCATATAAGACAATAGCCGACATGCGCATCCGCTTGCCGGCCATTATCCACAACTCTTTAAGTAAAAATAGGCTGCTTACCGCTGCGCCAGTTCCACCGCGAAGCTGCTGTCGGCATCCTTCACTTCCACTTGCAGTTCGGCGGTTTCGTAGGAGATGAGTTCCACCGTCAAGGTGTACACGCCCGGCTTGTCCACCGGGATGGAGAAGTGGCCGTCGAGGTCGGAATATACCTTTTCGCCCGCCACGTGGATGGCGGCACCGGCGAGGGTTTCGTTGTTCAGTTTGTCCGTGATGTCGCCCGAGATGACGAACCGCGAATCCACGTTGGACATCTCGATATCCGCCCGCATGGTGTTCGGCTGATTTTCTACCACTACATTTTCGCCCGCGAAGGCAACCAAGCCGAAGAAAGCGGCTACGCATGTACTAACAATGAACTTCATAACTGATGCTTGTTTTGGTTTGACGCTGCAAAGGTCGCCCCGCCGTGTTACAATCCTGTTACGAAGCCGTGATAATGTGGTTACAAAACCTTAAGTCTTCAAGGGGACTTCTGATCCTTTAGAGAAAAATCCGAAAACGTTAACGCATGTCTTTACCCTTGGTTAATTTATCTTCCAAATATTCCAGCTCAGATATGGGTCGAGAGAGCATTTGTTCGTGAATATCTATTTCCGATGGGATAAAACGATCCCTAATCTTCTTTGCAGGAACACCTCCGTATATAGAATAGGGTTCGACATCTTTCGTTACCACTGCTCCTGCTGCAATTATAGCACCATTGCCTATTTTTACACCTACCTTGATGATTGCTTTTGCTCCAATCCAAACATCATCTCCAATTATCGTTTCCGGCAATTTTTCCCTGCCTGCAAATACCATGGGCACACCAGGAACACGAAAATTATGATCCGCCCCAATGATGGAAACGTCATGTGCTATCATCACGTAATTCCCAATGGTGACTTTCGGGTAAATGACGCTCCTTGGTCCAATAAAAGAATAAGCACCAGCTTTTATGTCCTTTGCGACACCTCCCAGATGCGATGTTGCCAAAAACTTAGGGTGAACATTCTTAAGACGATACCTTTTAATGTAAAACTTTCGTTTTATCCAACGCAAGTTATCGGCTATTTTGCATTTTAAGCTCATATTTTTATTGTTTTTGAGGGGGAAACTGACTTCCATCCTAATTGCACATCATTTTTCTTATCGTAACTATGCGTAGCAATCTATGTTCAATCTTAATTTCAATGCTAATGCAAATATAGCAGATTTCAAGCAAAGTAGAACAATTTATATCCCTTTTACCCAATATTACCAATGCAATGTTGCTTGGAAGTACTTCTATACGTATTAGGGGAATATGATACTTTGGTTTTGCCCGAAAAACCATACTTGTTTTCTATGCATGAACATGTCCCATTTCTATCGAATACCATGCCATCTAACTCTGTTGTGTTTTATATTTTGGCACGGATTCTAAGAATTGCACACACAAAAAAAAGAGGCAAGGGGTTGCCTTGCCTCTTTCATGGACGGGACCGGGTGCACGTCAATAAGTCTTTTCCTCGATGAGGCGGCCTTGCTCGTCCCACATGCGCCAAGTGCCGGACTTGCGGCCGTGGTCGTACTGCATCTCGTAGCGTTGGGTGCCCAGCTCGTCCCAGATGCGCCAGGTGCCGTGCTTGCGGCCATCGAGGTACTCGGCCTCGGATAGCAGCTGGCCGGAGCGGTCGTAGGTGCGCCAGATGCCGTGTAGCTTGCCATCGCGGTAGGAACGTACCTCGTGGGGGCGGCGGTTGTCAAAGTAGATGACGTAGGTGCCCTCGGGGGTGCCGTTCTTGATGGAGACTTCAAGGCGCAGAGTGCCGTTTTCGTAATACTCGCGGTAGTCGCCGGTGTACACGTGGTGCTGCTCGGGGTCGGTGAAGTAGTAACCGTTGCTGTAGTAGAGCTTGGGCGTGCCACCGGAGGGGTCGCCCCCGGCCCAGAAGGCAGGAAGGGCAACCAAGAAGATGACCCATGCTAAGTGTCTTGCTTTCATAAAGTCCTTCAATTAAGTTTATAGGCCTCCCCAGGCCTCTCCGGGTGAAGGGATGTTCAGCACATCCCCTCCTCGGGAGGGGCTTGGGGAGGCTTTATACATTATCATATATATTAGAAACCGTAACCCGTCCAGGCGAAGATGTCGGTGGCGCAGCCCGTGTTGCCGGCTTCCACTTTCACATCGGCATAGGTGGCATCGGCGTTGACTTCATCGCCGGAGATGGCGGCGGCGAGTTCGTTGCTGAGGCTGATGGCCGTGCCTTCGGCGGCTCCACCCTTGCCATCGGTGAGGTCGATGAGGTCCTTGGCCTGGCCTGCGCCTTTCACGAGGGCGTTGGCGATGGTGGCTTTCGCGCCACGGCGCACCTTGATTACGTCGTGCATGTAGTGGCCTTCGTCGGTGCTGGCGGCAAGGCGCAGGTCGAACGTCACGTTCGTCATCTTGAAGTCAGACTGCCCGGCTTGGTCGGGGCTGTTGCCGTCAAGGTTGCCGTCGGCTTCCACGCCGCGCGGGTCTTCTTCGGTGCTGGTGAAACCTTCGGCCCAGATGCCGTAAGCGTTGGTGAGCGTACCGTTGTAGCCCTGGGTGAAGTCGAACATGTCATCATCGGGATTGACGGCCAGCAGGTTGGTCACGTTGACCGAACCGCCGAAGAACTCGATGGCATCATCGGCACCTTCCAGCACGTAGATGTTTTCTATCTTCGTGCCGTTGCCCACACCGTTGAGGGTAAGCCCATTGTGTTCCACATCGGCCGAAGAGCGGGCACCCGTGTATTCGAGGATGAGGTAGGTGATTTCGCCCGAGTTGTCGGCCGCATCGTCACCGCCGTAAACGTAGGCGGAGTTGATTTCGGTCGAACCGGTTTCGCCACCCGAAAGCGGAGCCTTACCGTTGATGATGAGACCTCCCCAGTAACCGGCACCGGCATCTTCCGTGTCGGCGGTCATCGTAACGGGGGCATCGGCAGTGCCACGCACGTAAATCTTACCGCCTTGCAGCACGAGGATGTAGCTGCCGAAGCCTTTCTGAGCCTTGATAACCGTCCCGGCGGGGATGTCGAGCACGCCGCCTTCTTCCACGATGACCGGACCGGTAATCGTGTATTCCACACTGGCATCAAGCACTTTCGTGTCGTTGATAGAGCCAGCCAACTCATTTTCCGCAGGCGGGGGCGTGGGCTCGTCGCCTTTGGGTTCGCACGAAGTAAACGCTACCGTGGTAGCCATCATGGCCGCAGCCATTACGTTCAAAAGATACTTTTTCATTGTTTTGTTTGTTTATAAAAATAGTTAGTAAATAGTGTTTCGTCCTTTTCCACAGGGCGTTGCCCTACGCTGAGTGTCCCAAGGCCGTTGGCCTTGGAGTTACAAGCTGAAGCTCACCCCGAGGCTGAAGTCCATGCCTTTCTTGTACTCGTTGAGCACCAGCGGCGCGTCCATGCCATCGATGCGACGGGTAAGGCGGTGCGAGGGGTTGAGCAGGTTGGCCGCTTTCAATTTCAAGGACCAATGGCTGTTCAACTCCAGCGAGGCCACAAAGTCGAGCGTGGCCAGGCCTTCCTCCATGATGTCGTGGTAATTGCGCGTGCCCAGCGTGTAGATGCGGTCGCTGAACCAGGCCGCTACCAGCGAAGCGGTGAAGTTGCGTTCGCCCGCCATGAGGGTATAGCTGAGGTCGGCGTTGGCCAGGAAGGGCGATGCGCCTTCGAGCTGGCTGCGGCGCGGGTCGGTATTCATGATGTCGAGCATCACGTTCGTATAAATGTAGGAGGCGTTCAGGCCAAGCGACAAGCGGTTGTTGCGCGTGCCTGCGGCATTGGTACGGTTGAAGAGGTTCTTGCGCAGTTCCACTTCCAAGCCCGCTACGGTTGCCATGGGAGCAATGTTGTCATACGTGAGCAGCCCGGCGGAGTTGCCCTGGTCCACCCGCCCGATGGGGTTCACGATGTGCTTGTAGAAGCCCGTGACCGAAAGCAACTCGGAGGCACTCATGTAGAAGTCCCATTTGAGGTCGAGGTTGTAATTGTCCGACGGCTTGAGGTTAGGATTCCCCTGGCTGGTGAAGCTGATGTTCACGTATTGGTACGGGGCAATCTCCTTGGACTGGGGCAGCGTGTAGCTCTTGCTCGCCCCGAGGCGCAGGGTGTGCTTGTCGTTCACGTCGTAACGCAGGTTGAGGCTGGGCAGCCAGTACAGGCGGTTGATGGCCTCGCTGCCCGGGGCGACGTGCTGCACATCGTAGTCCACCACCATGTCCACATAGTCGAGGCGCAGGCCGAGGTTGGCCGTGAAATGCTCCCCGAATTGCTGGGTGGCTTCGGCATAACCCGCGTGGATGTACTTGGACACGCTGTAGGTATTGAGGTCGCCTTCGGTCATGGTGAACCGCCCGGCTTCGTAATTGGCAGCGTTGTAGAGGTCGTCCAATTTCAAGTCATCAAGCACGTGCACGCCGGGATAGGCACTGAAGTTGTATTCGCGTGCTTCGAAGCGGTCGTTCAGCATCCGCCCCATGTAGCCGAATTCCAGGTTGGAGCGGTCGATGTCCATGTCGTGCACCAAGCGGTAGCGGGCGTTCACCCGCAGGTTGAGGTCGTTTTCACGCAATTCGGAGAAGAAGCGTTTTTGCCGGTTGCTGCCCGTGAGGTTATATTCATCGCCCGTGCGGTGCGTGAAGTAGTTCTCGCGGCGGTCGGGTTCCAATCCTTTAATATTATTGTAGGATGCCCCGGCGTTCAGTTGCCAGTTGTCGCTCAACGTCCAGCGGGTGAGCAGCTGGTGCGTCATCAGCAGGTTGTCGTTGGCCTGCTGGCGGCGCGAGAAGCCACGGCTGTCCTCCGCAGCCTGGAAACGTTCGCTGTGCATGCCCGCATAGTCGCCCACATATTGGTTGTTGGCGTGGAGCAGCAGGAAGTTGTAGGTCAGCTCGTGACGGCGGTCCAGCTTCAAGTCCACGTTGGCCAATATCACCTGGTTGGTGCTGATGTCAAACTTATTGCCTGTCTGATCCTGGTACACCGTGCCGTCCGACGTGCTGTTGCGCACCGCCTCGCGAGTGTAGGCATAATCCGTATTATAAGATGCTATGGCGAAGATGGAGAGCGGGTTGGCCTTTTCGCCGAGACGGAACAACTTGCCGCCCGACACGGCATAACTGTGATCCATCGGCATCCCTGCCCTGCGCGGGTCGAGGCTGTTGGGGAAGTCGAAACGTCCCTCCGTGGGCAACGTGGAACGGCTTATGCCCAGGTAATTCACCCCGTCCTGCCGGATGAAGCCGCTGCCCGGCACGGAACTATTCAGCCCGCCCTCGGCTTCCACGCTGAAAGCCGCATCGCCAAAGAGTTCCTTCGAGTTGATGTTGATGGCCGCCCCACCCACATCGCCGTTGCTGGCGGCGTTGAACACTTTGCTTACATTGATGTGCTGTATCATGTCCGACCGGAAGAAGTCGAGGGCGATGTTCTTGTATTCCGGGTCTTCGGACGGGATGGGAAACCCGTTGAGCGTCGTGGCATTATAGCGGTCGCCCAGCCCGCGCACGAACACGTTCTTCACCCCTTCCTGCTTCGATATGCCCGACACCTGCGCCACGGCGGCCTCGGCCGTGCTCGTGCCCTTGCGCGACATTTCCTTGGCACCCACCGCCTGCGTGGCGAAAAGCATCTGCTTCTGGTCCATCAGCAACATGCTTTCACTTTCGCGGTTGGCCTTGGCCACCACTTCCACTTCCTCCAGTTGCAGGTCTTCCGGCTTGAGGCGCATCTCCAGCATGGTGGTCTGCCCGTCGGTCACCTGCACGTCCTGTTGCACATAAGGCTGATAGCCCACATATGACACGTTGAGCGTATATGCGCCCGTCGCCAGCCCGGTGATGACGAAGTTGCCATCAAAGTCGGTGGCCGCCCCCGTGCCCGTGCCTTCCACCAGCACGGAAACACCAATGAGCGTTTCGTCCGTTTGCCCGTCGAGTATTTTGCCTTGGATTGTTCCGGTTTGAGCCATTAAGGAGAGTGTTGCAGGGCACAACCAGATTGCGAATAAAGCCGCTTTGCATTTGTTGGGTTTCATCTTCTTCAATAATGATTTCTTCAATATAACCACGATATTTTCGTTTCTTTTTTCCGCTGCAAAAGTCCCCGCAAATTGTTACTTTGCGGTTACGAGAAGGCTATGTTTCCGTTAACAGATGATTAAGGAATAGCGGTTCCCGCAGATGAGCGCATCCATGCGCCTGATTTCTCCACAGCGTGAGCAGATATTTTCCTAAATGTGAGCAGATGTTTTCCAAAACGTGAGCATAAGTTTTCCCTATCGTGAGTATAAGTTTTACTGCCCACAGTTATGGGTTATACAACCCATAACTGTGGGTCGTACAACCCATAACTGTGGGTTATATAACCCATAACTGTGGGCAGTAAAACTTATGCTCACGATGGGGAAAATATTCCCACACGGACAGGAAAACATCAGCGCACGCTTGGGAAAACATCGGCTTGTTCACGAAGCCATCTCCACCCGCTTTGAACAGCTACTTATTTTATTTGCGCTTTAGCTTATCCCGAACTCGCGTATTAATTTGAAATTCTTATCTGTTTCGTAACAGGAAAGTAACAATGCCGCGTCATCTTTGCAGCGATTCTGAGAAAGGTTCTTCTTTTAGGATTACTAAGGGTGTGTTTGGCCTCCTTCCCCATCCGTTGTGAAACGTGATGGCACAGACCACAGAAGGAGGTATTTGGACATAATCCGTTGCATGGCGGGTTATAAATTCTTCAATTAATAACGGAAACGGCTGCGCAGTGATTGCACAGCCGTTTTATTTTAGAGGGGAGAAAAGTCTTGCCAACTCCGTCAGCCCATCCGCTCGCATTCCAGGATGGCCTTGTCGCCCCGGTGCAGGGTGCAGGCAAAGAGGTAGCGGTCGCCCCCGTCGGTCAGTTTCAGTTTTTTCTTCAATTCGGTGGCGGTGAGGGGATAGTTGCGCACGGCCACGTTGGCCCGCCCGTCTAAGGCGGTGAGCCGGGTACGCCACGCCTTTTTATCGTGCCCCCAGGCGGACACCACTTCAAATACCCGGCCGGGGAAATCGGGCAACAGGCAATCGGACGTGTACAGGTGCGTGTTGGGATGGAGCTTTTGCAAATCGAAGCGTTGCGACACGAGCCTGAACGCCCCGGCCTTCATCAGGGCAGCGTTGGGTTCGTACAAATATCGTCCCGGCCGGTCGGCGTAGCGGACTTGCGCGGCGGGTTCGTCCTGCGGATGGTAGTCGAACACCTGCGCCGCGTGCCCTTTGCTGCTGAGGTTGGCCGTACGCACGAACTGGTCGGCAGGCGCGGTATCCGGCCGCAACACGAGCAACACCTCCTTGCACTCATTATCCACGGCCAGGATGTGCACTTCGCTCACGCCGGGCAGTTGCCGGGTGGCGGCGGACACGTCGAGCATGGGCGAGAGCTTGACCAAGGTGCGCGATGCCTTTTCCAACAACCGGTCCGCCAATGCCCCCACGTCAGGCTCGCAGTCGGTCAGCAGCACCAGCTTGCGCCCTCCCTCGCCTCGCCGTGCGGGGTCCAGGAAGATGCAGTCCACCGGCTTCATGTCGCGGAGCACGTCCTCGGCCTGCCCCTGGAGCACCCGCACGTTGCTCGCCCCCAACACAGCGAAATTGTGCCGCGCCACGTCGCACAGTTCCGCCTGCCGCTCCACGTAGGTGGCCTCGGCGAAGCGGCGCGAGATGAAGTAGCAATCGATGCCCAGCCCTCCGGTGAGGTCCACAAACGTGCGTCCCTGGCACAGGTCGGCTTTGTAGCAGGCGGTGAGTTGCGATGATGCCTGCTCCAACGACAAGCGGGCAGGATAGCGCAGCCCTTCCGTGTCGTAAAACAACGGCACTTTGTGTTTCATCTTCTGCCGACCCTCAATCTGCCGCACGGCAAAGGGCATGTCCACATCCGGGTATCGCCCGGCTTGCAGCATGAGGGTGTGCACATCGTCATGCAAATGCTCGCGTATGAATTGGGAAGTGTTCAGTGATTAGTGATTAGTGATTAACGATTAATGAGCTACAAGCTACGAGCTACAAGCTACAAGTCATATACTCCGAGGCTTCCGTGCTTGTGTGCCGCATGGCACTTGTAGCTTGTAGCTCGTAGCTAACAATGGCATTGGCACGTCTCATCCGCCGTCTCAAACTCGATGGTGGCGTGCTGCACGTGTTCCTCCGCCAATATGCTGCGGATGGAGGCCTTCAATGCCGCCAATGCGGGCATGGGCTGGGCTTCGCGCAGGGTGACGTGCAGGGTCAGCACGTTGTATTCGCCGTCCATGGACCAGGCGTGCAGGTCGTGCACATCGGCGATGGCGGGCAACTGCTGCAATTTATCGCTTATCCGCTCCAGGTCCACGTCCTCGGGCGTGCCTTGCAGGATGATGCGCAGGGTCTGGCGGATGTTGCGGAACACGTTGAACAGCACAAAGCAGGCAATGGCCACGGACATGATGGGGTCAATAATGGGCAAGTCGAAGAAGTACATCACCACCGAACCGACCAGGATAGCCACCCAGCCCAGCACGTCCTCCAGCAGGTGCAGCGACACCACCCGCTCGTTGATGGAACGCCCCCGGTGGAGGCGCAGCACCGCCGCCCCGTTGACCAGCACGCCGAGCACGGCCAGCAGGAACATGCCTTCGGTGTGGGTGGCCTCCGGCGTGACAAGGCGCGGCACGGCTTCGGTCAGGATGAAGACGCTGCCCACCACCAGCACGATGGAGTTGACGATAGCCCCCACCAGGGAGAAACGCTTGTAGCCATAGGAGTAGGCCTTGTTCTTTCCTTTTTTGGCCAGTTTCTGGAAATACCACGCCAGCCCCAGCGACAGGCTGTCGCCGAAGTCATGGACGGCATCGGACAGGATGGCGATGCTGTTGGTCAGCACCCCGCCCACCAGTTCGATGAACGTGAACGAAAGGTTGAGGAAGAAAGCGGCCCGGATGTTCTTTACATCCTTGCCGTGGTCGTGCATGTGATGGTGTGCCATAAGTACCGTTGCTTAAAATCGATGCCACAAAGGTACGGACGAGCGGCCTGCAACCGGATTGCAAAAGCACCCTATCCTCTCCGCGCCGGGTACTTGCGGAACCAACTGCCCACTTTCAGTCGTATGACCCCGAAGAAAGCCTCGCCGAAAATGCCGCCGCTCATCTTGGACGTGCCCAGCTCGCGGTTGATGAAGATGATGGGCACTTCCTGCAACTTGAAGCCGCATTTGTGGGCGGTAAACTTCATCTCGATTTGGAAAGCATAGCCTTTGAAGCGGATTTTGTCCAGTTCGATGGTCTCCAGCACCTCGCGCCGGTAGCACACGAAGCCAGCCGTGGTGTCGGCCACCTTCATGCCGGTGACGAAACGCACGTATTTCGAGGCGAAGTAGGACATCAGCACCCGCCCCATCGGCCAGTTCACCACGTTGACCCCGCTCACGTAGCGCGAGCCGATGGCCACGTCCGCCCCTTGGCGGGCACAGGCATCGTACAGTCGGGGCAAGTCGGCAGGATTGTGCGAGAAGTCGGCATCCATCTCGAAGATGTACTCATAACCATGCTCCAGCCCCCATTTGAACCCAGCGATGTAAGCCGTGCCCAAACCCAGCTTCCCGCTGCGCTCCACGATGAACAGGCGGTCGGGGCATTCACCTTGCAGGCGTTTTACGATATTGGCCGTGCCGTCGGGCGACCCGTCGTCCACCACCAGCACATGAAACGGCACCGGTTGCGCCTGTACCGCCCGGATGATGTTCTCGATGTTCTCCTTCTCGTTGTACGTAGGAATGATGACCAAATTTTTAGACATGATAATGAATATGAAATCGTGAAACCAAACAATCCCGCCCGCAAGGGCTAATCTCCAATCTCGTGCAAAGCACTAATCCCGCCCGCAAGGGCTAATCCCGTGCGAAGCACTAATCCCGCCCCGCAGGGGCTAATAACTCGTACACCACGGACGGGCTGAGCCGTTCCAGCGGGGTCACTTCCAAATCCTCGCCCACCCGGATGCGGCGTTCTCCCAAATGTCGGCAGACGGTGTCATACGCCAATTCCGGCTTGTTGTTCTCCCGGCTCAAATGGCAAAGGAACACGTGCTTCAATCCCTTGTGCCAATACTCGGCCAGGCAAGCCCCCGTCTGGTCGTTGCTCAAGTGCCCCGTCGGAGCCATGATGCGTTGTTGCAGGTAATACGGGTATTTGCCTTCGCGCAACATTTGCTCATCGTAATTCGCCTCCAGCACCAGGTAGTCGGCCTGCGCCAGGTGCGCCAGCATGTCCGCCTCCACGCAACCCAAGTCCGTGGCAAAGGTGATGCGCGTGCCCCGGTATTCCACCGTGTAGCCCACGCTGTCCGTGGCATCGTGCGACACGGGAAAAGCCGTCACCCGCAAGCCGCCCACCTCCACCGTCTCGCCCTTCTCGATATATTTGCGGCTGGCCGATATGTCGCGCGTCATGCAGAAGTTGCGGTTCATGCCCTCGTGGGTGCGCCGGGTGGCATACACCGGCACATGGAAGCATTCGCCCAACATGCCCACGCCCCGTATGTGGTCGGTGTGGTCGTGCGTCACGAAAACGCCCCACAGCTGGCTGAAATCAATCCCCAACCTCCTCAAATGCCGACGAATGACCCGCGAGCCGATGCCCGCGTCTATCAGAATACCGCTGGCAGGCGTTCCCACATAATAACAATTGCCACTGCTCCCGCTTGCCAGGCTTTGAAATATCAATTTATCCATTTATACCTTATCTAACTGAAATGCGCCCGTCCGCCGTCACTGGATGCCGTAATCCCGATGGCCGAATATCGTGGTACCGATGCGCACCATGGTGCTGCCTTCTTCCACGGCTATGCGGTAATCGTCGGACATGCCCATGGACAATACGGCGAAGCGAGCATCGTCCGGGAAATACTCGGCCTTGACGGCATCGAACAACCGCCTCAAGCCACGGAACTCGCCCCGCACCTGCTCCTGGGCGTCCGTGAAAGTGGCCATACCCATCAGGCCGCACAACGTGACGTGCGTCCACTCGCCCCGCCGCGCCAAGGCTTCGCGAAGCTCCGCCTCGTCCATGCCGAATTTGCTTTCCTCTTGTGCGATGTGCATCTGAAGCAGGCAATTCACCTGCCGTCCAATTTTCGCGGCCTGCTTGTCTATCTCCGCCAGCAGTTTCAACGAGTCCACGCCATGAATTAAATCGACAAAAGGCACGATGTACTTCACCTTGTTGGTCTGCAAATGGCCGATGAAATGCCACGAAATATCCGGGGGCAACTCCTCATGCTTGCGGCACAGCTCCTGCACATGGCTTTCGCCAAACGTCCGTTCGCCGCACGCATACGCCTCCAGGATGGCCTCGTCCGGATGAAACTTCGACACGCACACCAACTGCACCTGCGCCGGCAGGTGGCTGTGTACTTCCTGTAAATTCTCTTTGATAGACATGGGTGGTTGTTTGATAGTAGCGGGCAACGGGCAATCCGTGTTATCTGTGTGCTAATCCGGTTCTCACTTTTCCGCTTCGTAAGGATACACGTCCATGAGGGTGGTTTCGGCTATCGAGGCTATCTCGTAGTCGCCCATGTAGGTTTCCATGCCTTTCATCAGCCCGTCCAACGCCCCTTTCAGGTCGGCGGCCTGCACCAGCATGGCGACCCCGGTGCGCTTCTCGATGCCTTTTTCCTCGTCTATCGTCAGGTAAAACACCTTGCAGCGATACCACTTGTCGGCCTCCTCGTCGTCGCTGGGGAACAGCTCGGCGATGCGTGCCCGCTTGATGCCCGACACGGAAAACTCCCCGCTGATGAAGGGTTTCATCTCCTCAATGATGCGCGATTCGGCTTCAGTGAACGACAAGGCATCCACCAAGTAGTTTTCATTCACACTGGCTATCTTGCCTTCATCAGTCGTCTTTTCGTATTTGATTTTGCATTCAAACCAATTGTTCATAGCTGTTATTAATGTTCAATGTTTAATGATTAATGTTGCTTATACCCGGCAAAGGTAGAAAAAATCGGGCAACCATGCACATAAAAGGGCAGCAAGGAAAAATTACTGCCCCGTGAGTTTGCGGTACGTCTTGACACCGTGCAGGTAATAGCGCAGGATGAGGCTGCGGGGTAACACCTCCGGGATGGACTGCACCACGGTGCGTTGCATGTTCTCGTGCCGCTTGGAGGCATATTTGGGGCGCAGGCGTTTGTAGTCGTGCCGTGCCTTGAACACCATGAACGCATTGCGGAAACGTCCGGTGAGCAGCAGATGCAACGCCGACAAATAGTCCAGGAAATAACGGCAGCGCATCACTTCGCGCAAATCGTCCTCCGGCAGGTTCTTGTACAACATCAAAAGGTTGTTACGATAATTCAGATAAGTCTTGTAGGGGCTTTCGGCTGCCAAGGTGCCCCCGCCCACGTGGTACACCACGCTTTGCGGCACGCACACCACCCGCCTGCACCGGCTGCGCAACCGCCAGCACAAGTCAATCTCCTCCATGTGGGCGAAGAAGCCCGCGTCCAGTGCGCCCGCCGCCCAATAATCCCCGGCACGCACCAGCATGCAAGCCCCGCTCGCCCAGAACACGTCTGCCACCGTGTCATATTGCCCCCGGTCCTCCTCCACCGTGCCCAGCACCCGCCCCCTGCAAAAGGGGTAGCCCAGGCGGTCTATGAAGCCCCCCGCTGCACCGGCATACTCGAAGTGCGTGCGCCGGTGGCAGGAACGTATCTTCGGCTGGCAGGCAGCCACGTCGTCGTGCCCGTCCATGTAGTCCAACAAGGGCTGCAACCAACCCTCGGTCACCTCCACATCGGAATTGAGCAGCAGGAAATAGTCCGACTCCAGGCGGAACAACGCCTTGTTGTACCCTTCGGCAAAACCGTAATTCCGTTCCAACGGCATCACTTTCACTGTGGGGAAGTCGCGTTCCAGCACGGCGAGCGAGTCGTCCGTGGAACCGTTGTCGGCCACCACCACCTCCACGCCGTCCGCAGGCGTGTGGCGCAGCAGCACCGGCAGGAAGCGTTGCAAGTAGGCCGAGCCGTTCCAATTCAATATGACGATGGAGAGACGCAAAAGCAATTAAAAATGAAAAATGAATAATTAACAATTAACAATGAAAGGCTATCGCCGTAACGGGACAGGAAACAGCCGCGACTCATTGTCAACTGTTAATTGTTAACTATTAATTGTTAATTGTCATCATTCTTTTTCGTACACGCCAATGGACACGCCGTATTCGTATTCGCCTTCCAATATCAGTTGCAAGTCGTCTTCGGACAAGGCCACACCATCCTTGCGGGCGGCATCGCAGATGAAGTTGAACATCTCCTCCTCATCGATGCTGGCCTCTTCGGCCGAGTCTTCCTCGATGTAGCCCTTGGAGTCGTAATAATCGTATATCACGTCCAGGACGTAATTCACGGTTTCCTCGTCCACCCGTTCCTTCGCGTCATCGGGCAGGAAGTCCAGGATGTAATCCACGGCTGCGTCATCGTCGTATTCCAGCCAATCGTCTTCATTCTGTTTCATAGGTTCAATTGTTTTGGTTTATGCGGTCAAAGATAAGGCAAATTTGCCACACGGCACTGCAAATCGGGTAATATTTTTAAGAGGCCGTCTGCTTATACGTTTTCCCCTTTCCCAGCCAATATTTTCCCCATCGTGCGCATAAGTTTTGGGAAAACCTATGCGCACGTTTTGGAAAACCCATCGGCACAAAACGAGAAAATTCCGTACTTTTGTGTCCGTTTAGGGAGGAAGAGATGATAGACCAGGCTACGATAGACCGGATAAACGACGCGGCACGCATCGAGGACGTGGTGGGCGACTACGTCACACTCAAGCGGCGCGGGGTGAACCTCATCGGGTTGTGCCCGTTCCACAACGAGAAGACACCCTCGTTCAACGTGTCGCCAGCTAAAGGCATTTTCAAGTGCTTCGGCTGCGGCAAGGGGGGCAACGCCGTGCACTTCATCATGGAGATGGAGCAGCTCAACTACTACGAGGCACTCAAGTTCCTGGCCCGCAAATACCACATCGAGGTGCATGAGAAGGAGCTTACGCCTGAGGAAGTGGCCGCCCGCAACGAGCGCGAAAGCCTGTTCCTGGTGAACGAATACGCGCAAAAGTACTTCACCGACACGCTGTGGCGGCACGTGGACGGCAAGGCCGTCGGCATGAGCTACTTCCACGAACGCGGCTTCCGCGACGACATCATCAAGAAATTCCAGCTGGGCTACTCGCTCGACCAGCGCGACGCTTTCACCCGCGCCGCCCTCAAGGCCGGATACAACAAGGACTACCTGGTCAAGACCGGCCTTACGATGGAGTACGACGACGGCCGCCTCAACGACCGCTTCCGGGGGCGCGTCATGTTCCCCGTACACTCGCTGTCGGGCAAGGTGGTGGCCTTCGGCGGACGCGTGCTGCGCAAGAGCGACAAGATGGCCAAGTACGTCAATTCGCCCGAAAGCGACATCTACCACAAAAGCAACGAGTTGTACGGCATCTACTTTGCCAAGCAGGCCATCGTGCGCGAGGACCGCTGCTACCTGGTGGAGGGCTACACGGATGTCATCTCCATGCACCAGTGCGGCATCGAAAACGTGGTCGCCTCCTCCGGCACCTCGCTCACGGGCGGGCAGATACGCCTCATCCATCGCTTCACCAACAACGTGACCGTGCTGTACGACGGCGACGCGGCGGGCATCAAGGCCTCCATACGCGGCATCGACCTGCTGCTGGAGGAGGGGATGAACATCCAGGTACTGCTGCTGCCCGACGGCGACGACCCCGACTCCTTCGCCAAAAGCCACAACGCATCAGACTTCATCGCCTTCATCAAGGAAAATTCCACCGACTTCATCCGCTTCAAAACCAAGCTGCTGATGGAGGACGCGGGCAACGACCCCATCAAGCGGGCCGGGCTGGTGACGGACATCGTGCGCAGCATTGCCATCATCCCCGACCAAATCATCCGCGCCGAGTACGTGCGCGAATGCAGCAACCTGCTGAACGTGGGCGAACAGACCCTATATTATGAAATAAACAAGATAAAAGGCCGCGAACGCGAGAAACGCCTCGCCGAGCAGCACCGCCAAGGCACGCCAGCCCCCGCGCCCCCCCCCCAGGAAACGCCCGTGCCGACCATGCCAGACGTGTCGGCGGGCAAGTTCGAGCAGGAGGAACGCAACCTGCTACAGGTCTTGATAAAATACGGACACCTCCCCCTGTTCAAGGACGAAGAACAGCAACGGGACAAAACGGTGGCCGAATACATCGTAGAGGAACTGGACTACGACGGCCTGGTGCTGGAGAACCCGCTCCACCGCCAAATGCTCAACGAATACCGGCAGCACCTGGGTGAGGCGGACTTCCAAGCCGAGCGGCACTTCCTGAACCACCCCGATGGCCACATCAGCCGCCTGGCCGCCGACCTCATCGCCGACAAATACGTGCTGAGCAAAGTGCACACCCGCAGCCGCACCGTGCCCACCGACGAGGAACGCCTGCTGGAACTGGTTCCCCGACTGGTATTGGAACTTAAAAACAGCGTGGTGCTGGACCACATCAAGCAGAAACTGTTGGAGATGAAAGCGGCCAACGAGGCCAAGGACTACGCACGCATCGATACCCTCATAGAAGAAATAAAGCAACTGGACGAAGTGAAAAAGCAACTGGCCAAAGCACTAGGCGAACGGATTATCAATAGGATATAGTTACGAGCTACAAGCTACGAGTAAACGAGTAATAATCTGCGTCAATCTGCGAAATCTGCGGGAAACAATCTGAAATTTGAAATTTGAAATGAATATCAACGAACTGACAAGCAGCCCCGATTACGAATTGGTAGCGGCCGTGAAGCACGATGAAGTGAAGCCTTTCATCAAGAGGGAAATGGAGCGCAACGAGGGCTGGGCGCGTGTGGCCAACATGTACCAACTGACAGGCTGGCTGGTCATCATGTTGGGGCTGTTCAAGGCGTTCATGCCGTTTTACACGAAGCGAGAGTACGTGTACCTGCTGTACTTGTTGGGCGGAGCGGTGTTCCTGTTCACCGTGGGCATCGTGTTGCATGAAGTCATCCACGTGCTGGCTTACCGTTATGTGGGGGTGCGTCACGTGTCGTGGGGTACAAACCCGCGCAAGTTCCAGTTCTACGTGCAAGCCGATGGTGCGGTGCTCGATTACCGTCGCTTCCGCATCGTGGCGTTGGCTCCCGCCGTGGTCATCACCGTGCTGGCATTGGCGGGTATGGCCGTATGCTACAACCAACCACTGTTTTACTCCTTCCTGGCGGTGCTGGGACTGCACGGCTTGTGCTGTGCAGGCGACTTCGGACTATTGTGCGTATTCCAGAACTACGGCGAGCAGTCCGTGCTCACCTTCGACGACCGGGCGGAAAGTACCACCTACTTCTATCGCCGCCGAACCACACCCGACAAGGCGCAACGTACCAAGTAGGCAGCCCCTCTGCAAAAAAATGTTATAAATGCTGTTTAAACTTGAAGATATTTGCACGCCCGCTCCGTGAAACGTATATTTGCAACGTGATTTTTTTCATAGTGTATTAGATTTAAGGTTAACAAAGGATGGTCGCCGTGAGGCGACCATTTCTTTTTTTCATATCCACTCCCCTCTATCTCACATCCTCAGCTTCAATCCCGCCAATATCGTATCGGGGCGCAGGGTCATCACGCTGTGCATCTCGCCTGCCATGCAGAAGCCGCATTGGTCGCACAAGCCCTGTTCCGAACCGCCGCAATCGGGGTGGTTCTTGCCGTCCACGGTGATGAAGTTGGATATCCAGCAATACTTTTTGAACTGGTTGTGCTTCATGAGTTTCAATCCCGATACGGAATTCATGATGGGATAGCCCCGCTTCTTGTAGGCGATGACCTTGTCTATCAAAGCCCGGCGCGTGTCCCAGTCCAGCTGGTGGCTTTCCGTGCCGGGATAGGGGGTCAGGAAGTTGATGGATATGGAACGGATGTGCGGGTTGGTGCGGGCAAACTCGATGGCATCGTCCAGCGACTCGTAGTTCAGCTTGCTCACCACCATGTTCACGCTCAGATGGGGATGGCCGCAGGTCGCGATGTTCTGCACCAGGCGGTCGAACATGCCCTCGCCGCGCACCCGGTCATGGTACTGCCCCACCCCGTCCATGCTCACCCAGATGGAGTCGGCCTCCAGCCCGGGGAAAGGCATCACCGCATTCGTAGTCACCGTGGTCGAGAAGAAGCCGATTTCCTTGGCCAGACGTATCAGGCTGTTCAAGTCGTGCCCGCCGTCGCGCCACAGGGTCGGTTCACCCCCCTCGAAGTCCACGAAACGCGACCCCAGGCCGTAAGCGTATTGCAGTTCCTCCCTTATCTGCTCATAACTTTTCTTCGTGATGGTCTTTTGCGCATAGACGCAACAATGTTTGCAGCGCAGGTTGCACTGGTCGGAGACGAACAGGACGGTCTGCAACGGTATCTTTTTCCCGAACATGCGGGTCTTGACAAACCACACGGGGAGGTACAGGAACGAACGGGGCGATTTCATAAGCCGGGATTATTTCAGAATGAACGTGACAATATTAATAAGAATAAGAATGAGGCAGAAAAATGCCAACAGGTTGCGTGCCGACAGCCAGCGTATCATGAACCACTCGATGCCGGCCCGGGTGATGCGCTCCCAACCGTTGAACGGCCCCATCCACGGCTTGGGCGTGAAGGTGCGTTCGGGATGCCTCACATACTCCACCATCATGTAAAACAGCGACACGGCCAACGGAAGCGTCAGGAAGGTAAACCAATAGACGGGCGACAGCAAGTGCGCCATGATGCCGTAGGCCACCAGAGCAAACGGGGCGAAGATGATGAACCCTTGCACCACTAGCATGGCCGCCGGGTTGTTCAGCAGCACGGCCAACGTCTTTTTGCCGATTTTCTTGTCGGGCACGAAGTCCAGGATGGAGTGCACGTAGATGATGTTCATGATGAGCAACCCCACTGGCACGGCCACCAGGACGATGGAGTTGTCCATCTCACCGCAGGCGGCATAGTACGTGCCCACCATGTTGAGCGGGCCGAATATCGTGCCGATGACTATCTCGCCCAACCCGTGATAACTCAGCCGCAACGGGGGGGCAGAATAGAAAAAGCCCAGCAGGATGGTGGCGCACACGATGTACAGGATGAAGTTGCCCCGGAAGTAAAGCACGATGGAGCCAAACGAAAAGGCGATGATGGAAAACACAATGCAGGCGGCCAGCAGCTGCTTCAGCGTGGCCTCCCCCGAGGTAAGGTAGGGACACTTGCCGATGCGTGCCCGGAAACCCTCGTGCTTCAGTTCGTCCCGGTAGCCGGACTGTTTCTTGATGTAATCGAAATAGTCGTCGAACAGGTTCAAAGCCAGATGGGCGGCCATGACTCCCAGCACCGCGCACGCACTCAGCCACCAGGAAAAACCATCGGCCTGCATGGCCATGCACACGGCCAATATGGAGGGCACAAGGCTCTGTGGCAGCGAAGTAGGGCGGGCGTTGTTAAACCAGAATTTTATCTTGTTCACGGATGGAATGGTTTTAAATTGCCGACTGCAAAAGTACGAAATAACGGGGAATTGGAAGAATTCCAGATTTCAAATTTCAGATTAGCAGAGTCAATCAGCAAGTGCAATATTACGAAATTAATTTGAAGAACTCCTTTTTTGGCGTGGAGAAGTCGAGTTTTTCCCTTGGCCTTCGGTTAATTTTGTACAGAACCTCCTTGACGAACTCATCCGAGAGTTTCCTGAAGTCCGTTCCTTTGGGAATGTATTGCCTGGCAAGTTAATTCTGGCTCTCAATGGCTCCTTTTTGCCAAGATGCATGCGGATCCGTAAAATAGACGGTAGCATCGAGAGCTTTTGCGATTTTCTTATGGCATGCAAAGTCGCTTCCGTTGTCCGTCGTGATAGTCAGTACGCTTTTCCGATAAGGGAAAAGCAGTCTTAACGTGAGCTCGGTATAAGCCCCCCCACAAGAGACCTGGCAGAGCCAATCAGCAAATGCAATATTACGAAATTAACGTGAGTTCGGTATAAGCACTATCTTAACACTCTGTTCTTGTTGTTCTTGCCGATGATGTCAATGTTCATGGCAGGCTTTTTGGGGAGCAAGTTGTATGCAATGAGCCCCGCAAGCTGGTTGGTGGCGAAGTTGTCCACGGACCTGTGCCTCGTGTGTTCTATCCTGCAAACATTCTTCAGTTCGTTGTTGACGGTCTCGATTAGCGAGCGTTTTCTGGCAATATCTTGTCATGCAGGCTCATGAGCGGGTTTTTCATGTTCTTTTTGATCCTGGTGACAAGGTGTACACCGTCAACAAAAGTTCTTCAAAGAGGTTTTGGCTGATGTACCCCCTGTCGGCAAGCAGCTTGCCGAAAAGTTTCCTGGTGAACGTGGCATCTTTGAGCGGTTCCCGGTCGTCCACGTTTCCAAGTGTCAGCTTCCATTGTATGAGACCTCTGCAAAACGGCACCTAAATTTGTTACAAAAGAGTTATGCAGAAAATAAGCCTCAAAACGGCATAAAGTCGTGTGAGATGCGATTCAGCGGGGCTTTCCTTACCCCGCTTCCCCTCACTTGACGCAATTGGACACAATAATCCCAGG
>CASFUX010000089.1 GCA_949297975.1 uncultured Bacteroidales bacterium | reverse complement strand
TTTGGCCTTTTCCACCGCCGCCTGCGGGTCGTCGTACCGGTGGATGCTGCGCACGCGGTGGCCTATCTCGGCAAAGCGGTTGTTGACCTTCGCCTCGTAGTCGTCGTAGGAGAACGTGACCGCCGCGTAGGGGATGAACAATGCCTCGATGGTGTCGCGTCCCAAGAACTTCTGTATTTCCCGTTTGGGGTGTTCCAAATACGCCTCTCCCGCATTGGTGGAGTTGCTTATCAGTAAGAGTCTCATATGCCTTTATCCGTTTTTGGTTTGCCGGGCAAAGGTAGAAAAAATGTGGGGATTATTGAGGATTTCAGATTTTCCACTACTAGGATTAATTCATTTTTCTTATTTTGTATCACTATACATTCCTCCACATGTAGATTGTAGTCCTCCTATTAGTCTCTCGACCATCGCCCTATAGTTTCTTTGTCGGTTTTCTATAAGTTATGAAAAAAACATCCGGGAAGATTTTTTGTATATTCTTATTGTCAAACCTTATCTTTTTTAGAAAAATTCTTACCTTTGTGCAATAATTCATGATGATGCGGATATGGGGCGGTGCAAAACAGCCCGATGCCCGCAAGTTTTTTGTGTTTATGTATGCGATATTTAAAAAAGTAACGGTTGCCTTGTTTGCCACCTTGCCTTGCATGCCTCTTGCTGCTCAGGAGAAGCCCGAAGCGACAACTTACACCTTTCGTTTCGTGCCTGGGCGGGACATGTTTTATGTGCCGTGGGCCGAGAATGGCGATGAATTGGGCAGATTGCTGGATTGTGTGGAGCTGTACAAGGCGAATATTCTCTCCGGGGAAGTCCCGCTTTATGTGGACGGCTACAGCACTGCCGAAGGTACAGAGGCCGCGAACCTCGCCATGGCGAAAATCCGCTCCAACCGTGTAAAGTCAGAGCTGATAGTAAGACAGGGATTGACCGAGGGATGCTTCATCACGCACAATCACTCAGGTGGTGGCGAACATGTGACAGTACGGATAACGGTCCCTTCTGACCTTGTGAAACCCGACACGCTTTACGCTTTCCGTTTCGTGCCCGGACAGGACATGTTTTACGCTCCATGGGGTGGAAATGGCGATGAATTGGGCAAATTATTGGATTTTGTGGAACAGAACAAGGCGGATATCCTTGCTGGAAAAATGCCGCTTTATGTGAATGGCTATAGCACTGCCGGGAAGAGTGAGGCCGAGAATCTTGCCTTGGCTAAAATCCGTTCCAACCGCGTGAAATCCGAACTGATAGTAAGGAGAAAGCTGACCGAGGAATGCTTCATCACGCGCAATCACGTTGGCGGTGGCGAGTATGTGACTGTACAAATAGCGGTTCCGGCTCAAGCTTCTGCGACTCTCCCTGAAGAGGAAACCGAGGTTGTTTCGGATACAGTGAAAACAAACGTGCTTGAACATGTCGATGTGGATAAGGTGGAAGAGGCACGCGTAGAACCCGTAGAAGAAATGCCGGCACAACCTGCCTTGCCGAAACAATCCCCGGTGGAAGAAACGCCGAAAGCCGCAGAAAAACATCCCGTAGGACAAGTTGACAAGGCTAAGAAAGTGGCCTTGCGTGCCAACTTGTTGCGTTGGGCGACACTTACGCCCGACCTTGGCATCGAATGGCGCGTTAACCCTTCGTGGGGCGTATTAGTGAACGGCTCGTGGACTACTTGGACATGGAATGGCTATGATCGGCGTTATGCCTTGTGGGAAGTCATGCCCGAAGTGCGCTACTACATGGGCGAAAAGAAAGCTTGGTACGTAGGTGCGATGTTTAAAGCCGGACAGTTTAACTACAAACTATCCGACTTGGGCAGGCAGGGCGACCTGTTGGGCGGCGGCATTACGGGCGGTTATCAGCTGCGTTTGACCGATGCCCTTTCGATGGACTTCACCCTCGGTCTGGGTTACCTCCATGCAGCTTGTGAGAATTACGAGGTGATAGATGATGTGCGCGTGCGTAGCGGCAACGAAACGAAGCACTGGTTGGGTCCCATCAATGCCGGTGTGACCTTGGTGTGGAAAATCTTTTAATGAGGAAAGAATGACGATGAAAACGAACAAAACGTATACGATATCCCTGCTGGTTGCATCTTTGTTGGCTACGACATCCTGCGTGAAAGACAAACTTTACAATACCCCTCATCCGGATACCGGAAAAGTTTCCGTGTCCGCAAACTGGACTGGCCGAGGTGAGGGAGTAGACATTCCCGCCGAATGGACAATAACCATGGATACCTACATTGGCAAGGAGACCGGGACAACTCATGCGCTGGACTCCCTGTTTACTCCTGGCAGCTACCGGTTAGCGGCGTACAATGTGCCGGATAATATCACGATAGACGGCACTACCGCTACCATAACTTCGGCCACAGGCAGCGGAGATGGTACAACACTGGTCAACAACGCTCCCGGTTGGCTACTGACTTATGTGCAGGAAATGGGCATTGAGGCCGATGTCGATTATGTCCTGACCGCCGAAATGCGCCAGCAAGTACGCCAGCTGACCTTCATCGTCGATCCGACAGGCAATGCGACAGGGCGTGTCGAGACCATCGTGGGACGGTTAAGCGGGGTGGCAGGGACTTTGGATTTTGCTACCGGCCATCATGGGACGGCATCCGAGGTGGAACTGCATTTCGCTAAGATAACCGAAGGTATTGATGCTGGCAAATGGGCCGCTACGGTGCGCCTGCTTGGCATCACGGGCGATCGGCAGAGCTTAGCCATCACGCTGGTCTATTCCGGCAGCAATCCGCAAGATACCCGCATAGAAAGCGACCTGACCGAGGTCTTGAAAGATTTCAATGCCGATAAGGCCGTGCCGATGATTTTGGACGGCACGATGGTCGAAACACCCGATGAAATGGGCATGTCGAGTGTCATTATTTCAGAATGGGAGAAAGTGAATGGCGAAAGCGGGAATGCCGAACCGGTAACCCCAGACGATACTCGGCCTAAAAGCTAAAAAAGGAATTGTGCAATGAAAAAACATCCTTTTCATCGGTATTTTTTCGTGTATAATAATCTGAAAATATTGAAATATAGAATTTGAAATGAGAATGAAAATATGCGTATATGGACTTCAAACATGTATTAAGCATATGGGGCGCAACATTATTGCTTTTTGCCTTTGTCGCCTGCACATCGGATGAACCTGGCGAAACGTTGCCCGAAAACGAATACCCCTTGGTGATGGACGCTACTGGCTTACAAACCATGCTAACGCCAAAGTCAGTTTCTACCCGCGCCACCGTGGACGGCAACTGGCAAGGTGTGAAAACTGTGGCCGTGGAGACGGGAGGCTTGACGAAGGAGTACACCGTGACAGCAGGCAATCGGGTTGCCAAGCTGAGCAGCAATGACCCGCATTATTGGACAAGTCACAACGACATGATAGTCAATGCGTGGTGGCCGTGCTACGATGTGGACGGCAATTTCTTGGAAACAATGCCTCCCGTGGTGGTAAAATCCGATCAAAGCACGTTGGCCGACTTCCAAGGCAGTGACTTTATTGCCGCCGAGGCGAATACGGTGCGTTTTGACTACCCTACAATTACTTTTGAACATCGCACGGCGCGTGTGGCAGTCAACCTTAAAGCAGGCGTGGGCGTACAAAGCGTGGCAGGTGCGGAGGTGTCTCTTGTCAATCTAAGCATCGCCGACAATAACCCTGATACTATCTGCACATATACGACAGGAAACGACACCTACGAGGCACTCATCGCCCCGCAGACTGTGGTGGCAAGTACACCTTTCGTACAGGTGAAGTTGAACGGAAGTGCTTTCGTATTTACCCTTAAGAAAGATGCGGTATTGGAGGCTAACCACCGTTACATTTATAATGTGTCCGTTACCACGGCAGGGAAAGCGTTTTCCCCGATTGGACAAACAGCTGAAGAAGGGGCAGTAACACTATGCTCTGATTATGGGAAAGAAAATTGAAAAATTAAAATGATTATCCGCAATAAGGGCACTTCCATATAACCGATGCTCGAAAGAGGGTTTGATGCAAACGGCTGCAACCATCAATCTATCGGACAACCGTTCTCAGAAGTATCTACGATTGAACTTATAACAAAATTCATCAAGATAGAGTTGCAGGAATTCCCGTTTGACTCCGTGGTACATGTCAGTGAGCACTGCTTTTGCATTGGATATGGCCGTATGTACCCAAGGAAGCATCTTGTGCCCTTCTTTGGGTTGACCACGCAGGCTTCTGCTTTTTCCACGACCTCACCGACTTTCACGTGTGCCGTGGAATCGTCCATGATGACTTCGGTGGATTCCTTTTCACAAATGTCATTCACGGCTTCTTTTACGGTGTCCGCTCCAAGGTCTTCTATGACAACCATGCGCAGGTGTCCAGCCTTGCGGTCTTTCTTCCCTTTCTTGGGAGCGTCAACAGGCTCACTTTCCACCATCACAAGGACTTTTGCCTTGCGTTGGCTGCCGTTGCCACGTTTAAGGGGTTCGTCCTTTTCACGCTCGTCCTCCGTGGTGAAATGGGCTTCACCAACTCTGCCACGCCGCTGAGCTTGTAACGTGAATCCCGTTGCCCCATGACGCTGCGGATTTTGTGCCCCATTTCCCAAATGGGTTTGTAACGTTTGTGCCCAAGTTGGCGTTGTATCTCAAGGGCGGGAAAGGTCTTTTTCGTGCTGGTAAGCAAATGAATCGTGGTAAACCAATACATCAGGAAGCTTACTGCTTTGGAACAGTGTACCGGAACGCAAAGTGGTAATATGCTTGCAGGATGCACACAACCAACGCTTGTTATATCTGCCCCAGTAATGACGGGTTCCGCCACAATGAGGACAAACAATTCCTTCCTGTTCACGCAAGGTGCGGAGATATTCCTCACAGGATGTCTCATCGGGGAATATACGGTTAAAATCAAGTAATCTCATATGCTATCTGTTTGATTACAAAGATAATGAAAGCATGTGTTTCAACAAGATTATTGTTTTGTTTTTTTCACTGCTTTACGGAAAATCATTAAAATTAATCAGCTTTAACACGCAGATTTGAACGTGGATGATATGGGCAAGCGCAAATGGATTTGTGTCTATTTGCGCTTATTGATTGACTCTGCCAACTCAACTTCTCCACTCCCAAGAAGGAGTTCTTCAAATTAATTTCGTAATTATTGCACTTGCTGATTGACTCTGCCTTCGTTTAAATTCTTGTCAAATTCATCAATAACACAAAAAATTTCTATAACTTTGTCCTTGGTAATCATCGCCTGTTTGTTTTGTAATGTTTTTGTTTTTCAGCTATACAGATACAAAACATCGGCGAGATTACCAACTTTTTTCAAACTTTCTTATCCCGAACTCGCGTATCTTTCGAAAAAATCAAGCGCATGGACGTGCGAGGGCGGAACGAGGCGCAGTACATGCGGAACTCACGTTCAAATTCGGGAATTATGAAAGAAAGGGAGATTGAGGAAGTCGATGCTTCGAGGAGGGGATATTGACGGCAAAGGACGCAGGGGGGATGCGACTTCATTTCCTTTGCGGTTAGAAATCATCAGACCCGCATCAGTTCGCTCATCACGAGGTTGGATACGAGGATGCCCTCCAGGCTCAGGCGCAGGAAGCCGTCGGCCTGCACCAACTGCCCGCTGCGGACGAACGGACGGGCGCATTGCAGGCAATATTCCATCAGTTCGTTGCCGAACAGTTGTTCCAATAGATGCACGTCAATTCCTTCGCACGTGCGGAGCGACACCATGACAAAGTCGTTGTAGTGGTCGTGCACGGATAATTCTTCCCGTTCGGCGGGCACTGCGCCAGTTGCGATGGCGCGGATGTATTCGGTGATGGAGCGCACGTTCCATTGCCGCGAGCGGCCATCGTAAGAATGGGCCGCAGGTCCCAATCCGATGTAGGGCGTGCCGTGCCAGTAGGACGAGTTGTGTCGTGAGCGGTAGCCGGGCAGCGCGAAGTTGGATATCTCGTAAGCCTCGAAGCCCCGTGCCGAGGTCTTGTCGCGCAGCAGGCGGTACATGTCGTTCATGCCGTCGTCGGTCACGGGTTCGAGTTTCCCGTTATCGAGCAACCGTCGCAGCAGCGTGCCCTCTTCGTAGCTCAGCCCGTAGGCCGACAGGTGTTGCACGCCCGTCTGAAAGGCGGTGTCGAGGTTGGCCTGCCAATCGGCCAGTGTTTGGTAAGGCAGTCCGTATATGAGGTCGATGCTGATGTTGCGGAAGCCCGCCTGTTGTGCCCGGGCGATAGCCTGCCGGGCCTGCCGGGCGGTGTGGCGGCGGTTGAGCAACTCAAGGTAATAGTCGTTGAACGACTGCACCCCCATGCTGAGGCGGTTGAATGGCAGGTCGGCCAGCTGGGACAAGTATGCCGGGGTGAGGTCGTCGGGATTGGCCTCCAAGGTGATTTCCGCATTGTCGGCCAGCGTCCAATGACGGACGATGGCATCGAACAGCCGTTCGAAATCCTCCCTGCCGAGCAGGCTCGGCGTGCCGCCGCCGAAGTACACGGTCTCTATCGTGGCGGGATGTGGCAGGTAGTCCGCCCGCAGGTCCATCTCCCGCGCCACCGCTTCCAGGAAGGGCTGTAGCGCGTCCCGCTTCGTCTCGCTGTAGAAGTCGCAATACGTGCATTTGCTTGCGCAGAAAGGGATATGGATGTACAGGCCCGCCATGAGGATACGAGGAAAGATACGTTTGCTATTTTTGGCGCAAAAGTACGAAAAACAATTTGCTTAATTGGGAAAACATCGTACCTTTGCACCGCTTTCGCAAGGAGGCGACGGGGTGTAGCGCAGTCCGGTTAGCGCACCTGCTTTGGGAGCAGGGGGTCGAAGGTTCGAATCCTTTCACCCCGACGGAAACAGGAAAGGCCAGTTACAAGTTGCTGTAACTGGCCTTTCCTGTTTTTTGTGACTTTACACTATTCTTCCTCTTCTTTCATTAAGAAACGCCCCATGCGGCGGGTGCGTTGGGAGAGGAGTATTTGCCGGCCTTCGGTGGTCTTGCGTTGGATGTCCGGGTTGATGCCCCGGATGGTGAGCAACTCCAGCCCCGTGTTGTAGCTTACCTTGAAGTCGTTGCCCAGTTCGTCCAACGCCCCGGGCAGGTAGCGGCTGCTTTCTATGCTCACGGAAATGCTGATGGCGGAGCTTTGGATGAGCGACACTTTCAGCCTATGCTTGCTGACTATCTGGAAGATTTTCGACAGGCTTTCTTCCAGCACGAAGGAGAAGTCGCGCGGCCGCAAGGTGACCAGCGTCTGGTTCTTCCGCAGGATGAGTACCGGCACATCGACGGGTTGTGTGGTCGTGGCCTTGATGACCGACCCGGCTTTGTCCGGCTGCCCGAAAGGACGCACGTACAACGGGATTTCCTTATTCTGAAGGGGCTTTATCGTTTTCGGGTGAATGATTTGCGCCCCGCTGTAGGCCAGTTCCACTGCATCGAGGTAGGTCAGTTCGGGGATGAGTACCGTGTCGGGGAAGATGCGGGGGTCGGCGTTGAGAATGCCGGGCACGTCTTTCCAGATGGTGACGCTTTCGGCATTGAGCAGGTTGCCCACCACGGCCGCCGTGTAGTCCGACCCTTCGCGTCCCAGGGTGGTGGGGATGCCTTTGTGGTTGGCTCCGATGAAGCCTTGGCCGATGTAGATGCGGTTGCGGCTGAAGTCGACAGCTTGCCGCAGGTTGTCCTGCGACTCTTCCATGTGGACGGTCGCCTCGCGGAAGTTGCTGTCGGTCTGTATCAGGCGGCGCATGTCGAGCCACGTGCAGGGCATGCCTTGCGTGTTCAGGTAGGCGGTGATGATGGTGGTGGACAGCAATTCGCCGTAAGACACGAGGCGGTCGTAACAGCGGTCGTAGTCGTCGCCTATGCCAGTTGCAATGTAATATCTTATTTCATCGAACAGCGGACGGGCTACCGCATGACATTCTCTTTCGTGCCACAACTCGTCCATGATGCCGTAATGGTATTGTTCCACTTCCTCCAGCTTGGCCAGTGCCTCGTCCCGTTCCGCCTTCATAAAGTGTTCCAAGACTGCTTCCAAGGCGTTGGTGGTCTTGCCCATGGCGGAAATGACGATGAACAGGTTGCCTTGTTCGGCAGAAACTATCTTCACAATGTTGCGGATGCCTTCCGCCGACCGGACGGAAGCTCCCCCGAATTTATATACTTTCATGTTGTTGAATCTATGTCTCCCGCAGATTTCCGCAGAAAGATTGTTTATCTACTCAGTGTTTTTTCCCGCCGTAAAAGTAGAAAAACTTCTCCCAATCCTAAACAATATCCCGAAAAAAGTTGTTATCCTTGTACGAAAGGCAAACAATTTTTAATTTGGGTTATTATGGAAGATAGAGTGGTTGCATTGAAAGACTATGAAAACATGGTCGGTGCAAATTTGGACAGTGAAGTGTTGAAATCGAATGGCATTCGATGCTTCATCGGCAACGAACAGGTAGTCGAGCTTTATCCCATGTTCAAGGACATAGACGATGGCTTGAAAATCTATGTGTTCGAAAAGGACTATGTAAAAGCGCAGGCATTGCTTGCCGATTACCATTCGGGCGATGCGAAATAAGCGGCATCAGCGATAGCGGTCGGCGAGTTCCTCCATCCGCAGGTGCAGGGTGGGGTGGATGAGTTGCGGTGCTATCTCGGCCAGGGGTATTACGACGAAATCCCGCTCCGGCAACAACGGATGCGGGATTTTTAATGTCTCGGTGTCCAGCACCATCTGGCCGTAAAACAGGATGTCGATGTCGATGATGCGGTCGGCGTAGGTACTGGTTGTTTTCTCCGTGCGCCCCATGAGCTTTTCTATGCTTTGCGTCTCGCGCAGCAGTTCCATGGGAGAGAGGGAGGTCGCCACTTGTACGGCCACGTTGAGGAAACGGTTGTCCGACACAAAGCCCCAAGGCTCTGATTGGCAGAACGATGACACGGCAAGTACCGTTCCCACCCGTTGACCGATAAGTTCCACCGCCCGGCGTATGTGAGTGGCTTTGTCTCCCAAATTGGTTCCGATGCCCAGATATGCTGTATTGCCCATTGTGATTGTGCTTTTTTGCAAAAGTAATAAAAACTTTATCTTTGCCCGCGTTTAACAGAATATTGTCATGCCAACCAATAGTATTCCAACCCACATGGACACGATATATTCGGAATGGATTATAGCTTGGTACTTAGAGCACAAGCGCGACTTGCCGTGGCGCGGCATTGCCGACCCTTATCGCATTTGGGTGTCGGAAATCATCTTGCAGCAAACCCGCGTGAACCAGGGACTGGACTATTACCTGCGCTTCGTGGAGCGTTTCCCCGATGTGCGGGCATTGGCCGAGGCGGACGAGGACGAGGTACTGAAGTACTGGCAAGGGCTGGGGTATTATTCCCGGGCACGCAACCTGCATAAAGCGGCC
The DNA here is from genome assembly GCA_949297975.1 of uncultured Bacteroidales bacterium. Taxonomy (GTDB): domain Bacteria; phylum Bacteroidota; class Bacteroidia; order Bacteroidales; family Paludibacteraceae; genus QVMH01. Next base: position 1,205 of record CASFUX010000089.1, on the reverse strand, counting down.
AAGAAGGTCATGGCTGATTTCGGTGGCGTGTTTCCGCGCGAATACAAGGACATCTTGTCGCTCAACGGGGTGGGAGAATATACGGCGGCGGCGATAGCTTCATTTGCCTATGGGTTGCCCTACGCCACGGTGGACGGTAACGTGTACCGGGTGCTGGCGCGGCTGTTTGCATTGTTCACGCCCATCGATACGCCGAAGGGGAAGGCTGAATTTGCCCGCTTGGCACAGAGCTTGTTGCCGCCTGACCATGCAGGATTGCACAACCAAGCCATGATGGAGTTCGGCGCGTTGCAATGTGTGCCTTCTTCACCCGACTGCGGACATTGCTCGTTGCAGTCGCAATGCAAGGCTTGCGAGCAGGGTCTGGTGGCGCAGTTGCCGGTCAAGTCCCAACGCACGAAGGTGCAGGACCGCTATTTCAACTATCTTTATATCCTATGCAACGGGCACACCTTCTTGCAAAAGCGCACGGGGAACGATGTATGGAAGGGCTTGTATGAGTTCCCTTTGATAGAAACGGATCGGCAGTATGCCGTGGACGAACTGATAGCCGACCGGCGGTTCGGGCAACTGCTGGAGGGTGCAGGCGAGGTGGAGGTACAAGCCGTATCGCCGCTGATGAAACATGTACTCAGCCATCGGAACATATTTGCCCGCTTTGTCACGATACGCATCCGGCAAGCAAGCCCCATGCTCGGTGGTGCATTGCTCTGTGTGCCCCTCGACGAGGTGGATCGCTATGCCGTCTCACGTCTTACGGAAATGTTCCTGGAGAGGGAATAGCGCAAGCGCGGTTGATATGTTATTGTTTCTGTTGCTTTTTTGATTCGGTTGCCATGGATTTTGTGATGGCCTGTTTGTGTTTTCAAAAAAAAATTCTACCTTTGCACCGCTTTTGAAATAAGATTCAGTAGCTCAGTTGGTAGAGCACAACACTTTTAATGTTGGGGTCCTGGGTTCGAGCCCCAGCTGGATCACCTTTCAAGGTTTATTCAAGGTTTATAGAGTTGGTTCAGATTCGCTAGCTCAGTTGGTAGAGCACAACACTTTTAATGTTGGGGTCCTGGGTTCGAGCCCCAGGCGGATCACCAAAAGAAAAGCCAAAAGGCGACAACAAAAAGACAAGTCCTACAAAATCAATATTTTGTGGGACTTTTTTTATTGCCTTTTGGCGACCTTGACCGCCAAAAAGAGGGCATTGACGG
>CASFUX010000088.1 GCA_949297975.1 uncultured Bacteroidales bacterium | reverse complement strand
CCGCACGCGTGTTGGGAAGGGGCGAACTCGGCTGTCTGCCAGACGAGCATAAAGACCTGTATAAAAACAGGAAAGAGGACGGATGAGAGACGCTATTACATCACTTCCCCGCCGTTGGATCCGGAGGAAATCATGCGTGCCATCCGCACCCATTGGAGTATCGAGAACAACCTGCACTGGCAACTGGACGTAACCTTCCATGAGGACGGGCAGCGCAAAAGGAGGAATGCGGCACGAAACTTCTCCCTCATCAGCAAGATTGCCATGACGCAACTAAGAAACAATCCGCGTAAGGGAAGCCTGGCCATGAAGCGGAAAATGGCCGGATGGGATATCGGATTCCTGAAGGAGCTGCTGGATGCTGAATGGAATATGGCATAAAAAGAAAAAAAAGAATTGATAATCAATCATCTGAGTAATGCATCAGCCCTGCTCATAACCGTGGGTCGTACAACCCATAACTGTGGGCAGTAAAACTTCTGCTGGGAAACGGGAAAACATCTGCTCACGTTTGGGAAAATATGTGCTGACGTTTCGGAAAACATCTACTCGTGAAAAAGTGGGAAACTGCCGGGGAGCGGGTTGGTGCAAAGGGAGTGGGCAAACTAAAAGGGCGCAAGGAGGGGATGTTCCCTCTTTGCGCCCTTTGCGCTCTTGGCGGTTTATTAAAACGATGTCCCTTAGAACCTCAGCGTGAAGCCCGTGTGGATGTTGAAGGGGGCTTGGGCGTAGTAGCCCACGTCGTACTTCTGGTTCGCTTTGAGGTACTGGCCGTTGGCGTCTGCCCCCTCGAAGTAGGAGTACGACCAGCCGTTGGACACGTATTTTTCATTGAACAGGTTGTTCATCTGCACGCGGAAGGTGATGTCGCGGGCCACTTTCTCGATGGGCAACGTGTAGGCCAGGCTGAGGTTGCTCACGCAATAGGCGGGCAGTTGCGAAGCGGCGTTCATCGTATTGTCCAGGTATTGCGACCCCACGTAGTTGGTCTGCAAGGCGGCGGTGAAGCGTTGACAGTCGAAGGTGAAGGTGCTCCCGGCGGTGATGTTGGGCGAGAAGGCGATGTCCACCGTGCCGTAGTCCACCTGTACCTGCCCGCTATTGGCTGCCACGGCGGGGTCGTCCCAGTCGGCGTTCCAGTCGTCCACCCAGTCGGTGTAGTGCTGTATCTTGTTGCGGCTCAGGGTGAGGTTGGCATCCCAGCGCAGGTGCTTGCCCAGCTGCACGCCGCCCATCAGCTCGATGCCCATGCGGTAGCTGTCCTTCACGTTGCGGGTGAGGGCGGCGCCGGTGTCGCTCAGCTTGCCGGTGAGGATGAGCTGGTTGTCGTAGTCCATGTAGTACAAGTTCGCGCCCACGCTGAACACGCGGTGCGAGTAGCTGTAGCCCGCCTCGTAGTCGTAGAGGGTTTCGTAGGTGGGATGGTCGTTGGGGCCGCCCTCGGTGTAGTTGTCGCGGGTGGGCTCGCGGTGGGCGGTGGCGAAGTTGGCATAGACGTTGTGGCCGCCCGCCTGGTAGGTGATGCCTGCCTTGGGGTTGAAGAAGTGGAAGTCGTCGCCCATGTCCATCGGCTGCATGTCCTCGTCGTTGATGCCGTCCAGGCGGTAGCGGATGAAGCGGTACTGCACGTCGCCATACACGGAGAGGCCTTTCACGATTTCCCAGTTGGCCTTGGCATAGACGTTGGCGTCCAGCTTGTCGGCGTGGTTGCGGTAGTACTCGTCGCCCAGCGGGCCGTCGTAGTCCATGCCCACCACGTTGATGATTTCGCCGTAGTGCGCCCCCTCGTAGTTGTTGGCCGCGCCGCCCAGGGTGAGTTGCAGGCGGTCGGCGCGGTAGTTGGCGGCGAAGGTCGCGCCGTAGAAGTCGTTGTCCAGGTACTTGCGGCGGATGAGGTTGCCCTCGGTGAGGCCGCTGGAGGGCAGGGCCATGCCGTAGTCGGCGAAGGCCTCGTCCGTCTTCACCTGCTCGCTGTAGCCGTAGCCGTTGGTGTAGTGCAGGGCGGCGTTGAGGCTCCAGCGGCGGTCGAACATGTGCGACACGTGCGCCTGGAAGTGCTGCTGGCGGTAATTGTCCGTGTTGTTGTCATAGTACAGCGTGTTGCCGTCGGCATCGGTATATTCGCCTGCACCGTTATAGCGGGGGTTGTCGCGCCACGTGTCGGGGCTGATGCCGTCCCAGCCGATGCCCGTGCGCTCAGCCCCGCCGAAGGCCAGGAGCTTGACCATCGTCTGCTGCCCGTACCAAGCCGTCGAGGCGTAGTAGGAGTACAGGTCGCTGGAAGCGTGGTCGATATAGCCGTCGCTGTTCACCTTCGAATAGCGGGCATCGATGGCGAAGCCGCCCTTCATGATGCCCGTACCCGCCTTGACGCTTTCGCGGAAGGTGTTGTACGACCCGCCGTTGAACGACACTTCGGCGTAGGGGCGTGCCGAGGGCTTCTCCGTCTGCATGTTGACCGACGCGCCGAAGGCCGCCGCGCCGTTGGTCGATGTGCCCACGCCGCGCTGCACGTCGAGGCTGCCCATGCTGCCCACCATGTCGGTCATGTTGACCCAGAAGACGCTTTGCGACTCCGAGTCGTTGAGGGGCACGCCGTTGATGGTCATGTTGATGCGGCTTTGGTCCGTGCCCCTCACGCGGAAATACACGTAGCCGATGCCCAGCCCGTCATCGCTCGTCACCACCAGCGAGGGGGTGCGTTGCAGCAGGTAGGGCAGGTTCTCGCCCATGTTGGTTTCCTGCAATTCAGTGCCGTCCACTTTGGCGTTGGACAGCGCCCCCTTGTTGCCGATGCGGGTGGACGAAACGACGATTTCTTCCAGTTCCACCTCTTTTGACACGTTGTCCGGACGGGGCTGCCCCCATGCCGGGTTGTGTTGCGCCGCGAGGCACAAGCCGCACACAGTGAGCGCGGCTTTCCAGTTCGATTTGCTCATAACAAATAAATGCGTTTGTGGGAAGGATGCGATACCTCCCCGGTTTAACAATAAATTTGCCAATGAGTGCAATCAATAAGTACGGTAGGATTGTATGACTTCTTCCCCTTCCACCATTACGTGGCGGGTTCAAAGGGTATGATCTCAGCCCGGATTTATTAAGGCACCCCTGTGGCCCGGCCGGAAAGCCGGACTTGTTTTCGGCGGCAAAGGTAATGCAATTTGAATGTATGGGCAAGGGTGGGGAGGTTTTTTCTTTGGAGAGGCGAATAAAAAAGGCATTCAAACTTTCGCTTGAACGCCTTTCCTTGGTGACTCCAACAGGATTCAAACCTGTAACCTTCTGATCCGTAGTCAGATGCTCTATTCAGTTGAGCTATGGAGCCAATCCTTTTCCGTTTGCGGTTGCAAAGGTAAGGCAAATTCTGAAACCTGCAAAACAATTTGGAAAAATATTTCCATAAAAAAGCAGGACGGCTTCTATTTGCGCCGTCCTGCTTGCTTTTTCGTTTGGCCTTTCGTCTGGCAAGTTATTTTTTCACAGCTACTTTCCGGCAGATGGTCGTCCCGTCGGCATTGGTGAGTTGCAACAGGTACACGCCTTGTTGCAGTGTGCAGGGTAGGGCAGACGTGCCTGCACCGAGGGGGTACGAGGCCAACCGATGCCCGGTAAGTGCATATACATCTGCCTGTGCTGCTTGCGGGGTGGCCACATGGATGCGGCCTTGGGTGCACCATACCTGCGCGATGGCTGGCGCTTGGTCGACGGAGGTGCTGTGTTGGTTGTTGACCAGCATGTCCAGGTATACATCGGCGGCATCCCGCGAAGCCAGCTTCACATAAGCGGCGTACAACCCTGTCTCATCGGACGAAAATTCCACTTGGAACGAGCCGCCCTCCGCAGGCAACGTTTCGGGCACGACCTTGAAGCGGCTCTTGTGCGTGCCGCCCACGGTGAGCGTGATGGGTTCGGTCAGGTTTTCGGTAGTCACGGTCATTGCCGGGGTCGTGGCGGTGGCTCCCGGCTGTGCCTCGAAGGCGATTTGCGTTTGCTCAAGGTGGATTTTCGGCAAGTCGGTACGCCCGAACGACACATCATCTATATAATAAGACGCGGCACTTGCCCCGCCGCCCGTGCCGCTCACGCGGAAAGCCATGAAGAACGTATCGGCTACGGCGTTGCCTTTCGCCCCGAGGTCGATGTGGTAGCTGAACCATTCATCGTTGTCATCGGCTGTCGAGGGCATGTACACGCCTCCCACCGGTTGACGGAAGAGGCCGTGCGGTTCGTTGTCGTCCATCTCCACATAGTACAGTTCGATGCTATCCGTGCGGGCTTCGTCGCTGATGAGCGAGGCGCTCACGCGGAAGGTGAACACCTTGGAGGCGGCGTTCTTGAAGTCCAACGCCGGGGTGTAGAGCCACATTTCGTAGGGTTCTTGGGCAGGATTGAGTGAATTGAACAACGTGGCCTTGGCCGTGCCTCCATCATTGGTGGGCGGGGTGGCACGGCTGAAGTCGTAGCCCCACCAGGCGCGGTAGTTCTGCTCGGCGATGTTCTTCCAGCCGTCCAGCAGCAGAGGCTCGTTGTGTACGGCGTTGTCAAACGTCTCATGCAGCAGTGCGACCGGATGGCTGTCGTCCAGCGGGTATTCATCGCCCTGCTTGTCGGGGTGGGTGATGTCGCCCGTGGCCGTGCCGGACAGGGTGATGGTGCGTGTTTCCGCATCCCATGAACTGAGCGTGATGGTGCCCGTCTGCGTGCCTGCGGATACGGGGCGGTACTCAATGCCCAAGGCCACACGGTCGGCATCGGGCATGATGAAACTGGTGGAGATGTAAAAAACAGAGTCGCCGCTCACCACGGCCTTGATTTCCTCTTTCATCTCTTGCCCGGAAATGTAGATCGTGTCGTGGCAAGATGTGCCCGCCTGGGTTTCGGGAAATACCACCTCTGTGCGATCCACGATGATTTCAGGATGCAGCCCCGGCAGGCTGGCTTGGCCGGAGAGCGAGATGGATTGCGGACCGGCTTTTCCTCCACCATCAAGGTAAACTGATACATGATGCTGGCCATAGCTGGTCGTGGTCGGCTCGGTGGGGTTGTAGGTCAAAGTCAGTTCCAGTTCGCCTTCGCCCCGGCTGGCTACTTCCATGCCGAATTGGTCGCGGTCGCTTCCGGACAAGAACAGGGTACCATTATCTTCGCCGAGTTCATATCCTAAATTCCCATATTTGACAATGGCTTTGCCAATCTCCACCGGTGTGCCTACGGTGGTGCGCACGGTGGGGAAGCGGGTGGGGTCGGCCAGCAAGTACGGCTCGGTGTCCCGGCTTTTCAGTTTCATGCTGAAATTGTCCACCACGACCGTCTGCCCGATGTTAATCCACAATTCGAAGTGGAATACGGGGTGTAGTTCATTGGCTACGGGCACTTCAAAGGTGGCTTGTTGCCATTCTCCCATTTTCAGTTCCACAGACTGGTGGTAAGGTTTTTCGGTAGGGTCGTCGTTCCAATAGGACTGAAAGGATATGGTATTCATCACAGACGTGTTGCTCACGCCGTAATACCAGATGGTCACCTCGTACACGTCGCCCGCTTGGAGGGTGGGCGATGCCACGTCCTGCCGCAGGATGTTGAACCCGCTTTGTTCGTAATATTCATCCACGGCTGTAAGGCGCAAGGCCGATGTGCCTTCGTGCACGATGTCGGTCTCCTGCGTGCCGAACGGTGCTTCCCAGCTTGCAGGTTGCCCGTCCGTCCATTCCTCGAAGCCGGGGTTGCCGAGCAGGTTTTCCTGTGCCGACAGGGTGGGGGCGCAGGCAAGGAATGCCGCTGCCATTGTGTAAAATAGTTTCTTCATTGCGTTGTTGGTTTATGATTGACGTTAGAGACACAAAAGCGCAAATCAACGCCGGGATTTCCTTGCGTCAATTTGCGTTTTTGTGTGTTATCTATGTTCGCTTCTTACTTCACGAGCACTTTTTGCACGCCGTTGCCTCCTTGCAACAGGTAAGCCCCGGCGGGCAAGGCCAAGGTGTTGACACCTGCCGAGAGGTTCGCGCGGTTCACGAGCACGCCGTTGAGGCTGTACACGTTCACCGTCTGCGCCCGGTCGCTGCCGAGGTACAGCACGCCGCCTTCACTCCATGCCACAAGGCCGTTGTCAGCCGGAGTAGCGATGCCCGTGGTGATGCTTTCCAGCTTGCGGAAGCTGAAATCGTCGAAGATGACTTCTGCGTCGGAGGGTACTTTAAGGCCGAATTTGAAACTAATCTGTCGCCCGGCAGGAACAACCACGCGCACCCGTTTGCTTTCCCATGCACCGACCGTGCCGGTGAAGCCCTGGGTGAGCGGTGCCGTGTCATAAGCTTCCACATCAACGCCTCCCCATGCGCAGCTCAGTTGGATATCGTTGTCTCCTTGTGTTTTTACTACATAATAATGCATGGTCAGTGCGTAGGCTTCCCCTGCGGTGAAGGTGTGGTCCAATGCGCCGATTTCTTGTTCTATCTTGGCATTGCCCGAACCTGTTATCTTGAGGGCGGTTTCCCCATCAGTTACGAGAGTATTTTCAAGTGCACCACTGGTTACACTCCAGTCATCAAACGAGACTCCTAAGATAGATGAGCGTCCGTTTTCAAAGCTGGGGTCGAGGAACAGGTTATCTCCCACTTCCACTTCGTTGCCCGGTTCATCGGGGTCGGTGCCGGGCTCGGGGTCTTCGCCGCCTTCAAAGTCAGCATCGATGTCGGCCAGGTTGCGCGGGGCAATGGCCGTACCAGAGGCGGAGGTGGAGATGCCGGTGATGGAACGGGCGGAGGCGGGTACGTTTTCGCCTACGAAGTCAGCCTCCGGCAGGTCGTCGATGCTGGCAGAGTCGTTGCCTTGCTTGATGTGGACGAACAATCCATCATCGCCGAACTTGCCTTCTGTTACAATACCAGTTTCATTGGTTCTCATTGTAAATGTTACATCTTCCACTTTTACCAGGCAGCCTTCGTAGCGTGCGCCGTTGGCTTTGAGGTCTGCCAGCGTGAGGATAGCGGGGGTAACTTCGTTGCCCGAGGAGATGGGTGCACCGAAATCCTTGGTAGGCACGCCATATATTCCGAATGCATCTTCCGTCATCATGAGGATGTTGGCCAACTTGTCGCCTACAGCGTAATTGGTGGTGATGCTTCCCCAACTGCCTACAATCTTCAAGCCGCCGGTGGCATCTTGCACGTATATGGTTTTGTCGCCGTTATCTTCATATGCGTGCGAAACAAGTACTTCACCCGTGATGACAAATGCAGTCAGGTATGCTTCATCCTCTGTGAGCTTGGCACGTTCGCTGCGCAACGTTTGGATGTCGCTTGCTTCAATCAGATTGCAAGTTTGCCAGTAAACGGGCACTGTCAGTGGTTCTAAGCCATCGGTAGAAATGATGATGTTGTCGCTTGCATAATCCCAGTCGGTGGTGTTAGGTTTGAGCACGAACGGAATGCTTATGCTCATGCCACTAGCCACATCTTCTTTTCTGATGGTGGACATGGAGGTGGTAAGTTGTCCATTGGATGTTCCGCTTAAGGAAATCGTAATATCGCTGAGCAGATTAGCCGCTTTCAAGTTCAAGGTGAAAGGATATTCCCTACCTATGTACACATTGTAGTCTCCTTCCTCTTGTACCATGACCATGCTTTTGTCGAGCGTTATTTCCGGTTCTTTGCTTGGTTCGGGGTCTTCGCCTTCGCCATTGAACAGCCCCGCCCATGTGGTCGATACACGCAATGCTCCCACATAGCCCAGCGGGGTGCGGGTGCTTGCTCCCTGACGAATGCCGATAGCCCCAATATCGACCAAGTCGGTCTTGCTGTTGTCGCTGCTTACGGCATCGGGGGTCGGCTCGGTGGTGCTGGTCGGGTCAATGAACAATGCTGTTTCGTCATTGTCCGTACCGGCTGCAATGGTGTATTTCACCACTACCAGGTGCGTTTCGTCCAAGGCGTATTCCTTGGTGGTCCATTCCGCGGATACCCCCGTGCTGGCTTTGCTCACGCCGAAGTGCATCTTGGTGCCATCGCTGCTTTGCTTGGCAAACACTCGCCCACCGAAATAAGTGCTCAAACTGCTTTCCCCGAGGTGGAAGAAATATTCTCCGTTGTTGTCAAACGTGCCTTGCACTTCCGAGAAGTTGACCAGCAAGGCTGCATATACGCTTCCGGCTGTTTGGGCGGTAAAGCCTTTTATGATGTCCTGTCCGTTGTTGCCCAGTTGCATGGACTTGCCAACACCTTCTTCCTGATAGTTGGCATAGGAGAGCTGGGGCGTGGAGACAATGTTCAGTGCATTGCCCGAGTTCAGGATTTCCCAGCCATTCTG
>CASFUX010000087.1 GCA_949297975.1 uncultured Bacteroidales bacterium | reverse complement strand
CGTCACCCTCAGCGGACAATGCCTCACCACCTCCGGCAACACCGCCGGACATTTCCACCTCATCGACCCGCACACCGGGCACACCACCCCATCCATCACCCCCACGTCGGTCGTCACCGCCAACGGACGCACAGGCGAAGTGCTCTCCACCGCCCTTGCCGTGGCCGACGAAGCACAACAGGCCGCCATCGCCCGCTCGTTCGAAGGGCAATTCACCCTTATGTAACGTAACGTACCACCACGTCAACAAGCCGTAGGATAATATCTTACACTGGATACCACAAGGCCGTTGCCTTGGATGTTTACTAATTCCACTCATACACTCATACAAAAAGGGAAGCGGGCGCGATGGATTGTCGCGCCCGCTTCCCTTTTGCATTCCACGTGCTACACACTATTTTTTCCTATAGTCCTGATAGATGGCCGCGCCGATGCGCACCATGTCGGCCAGCCGTTTGGCGTTCACGGCAAATTTGTAGAGGCCGTCAAGGGGCAGGCTGCCGTCATACTCCCCCGTCTGCACGGTGTGCACCAAGTGGGTCACCGGTTGCGTCAGGGCGAGGTATTCGTCCGCCAAGCGATCCTCACTGCGGTTGATTTCCCGCGCCAGGCGCACTTTGCGCAACCGCAAGGCTTTCAGCGAGTCGATGGGTTCATGCTTCTTCATCGTCGTCCTCCTTTCCTTTGTCGTCCGGTTCCATCAGACCCCGTATGACCGAACCGGCCACCGGGTCGATAATCAGCGGCTTGCGGAACGCCCACACCACCGCCATGAGCAACAGGATGAAGCCTATCTCGATGAGCGACACCACCCAACCGATGCCTATCCACGCCATGAGTAAATTGTATATCAGCATGATGAGCAGCATGAGCAACGCCAAGCCCAGCAACGCCGTGAAGATAAGCAACACGACTTTGCCCACCAGCACCGATACCTTTTCCACGAACGAGAGCCGATAATACTCCGCCTTGAGGTCGACATACTGTTTGATGGTATCGACCAGTCCCGCCGGTTCTTCCTTTTCCTTCCGAGCCATAGCGAACGAGTTAAGAATTGAAAGTTGAAAATTGAAAGTTGAAAACGGGAGCCCCGTTTCCAACCCTCAACCATCCAGGATGCGCCTATTTCGCCTGCGCTTCCGCTTCTTTCGCGCCCGCTGCGGTTTCCTTGATTTCGTCGATGATGTCTTCGGCCGATTCCACCAGGTTTTCCAGCTTTTCGGTCACGCTGTTCTTGAAATCGCGGGTGGTTTTCGAAATCCTGCGCCTTGTCACCGTGCCCTTGGCGGGGGCAAACAACACGCCCAATGCCGCTCCTACTGCCGCTCCTCCCAAGAAGCCGAGGAGCACCTTGCCTACATTCGATTCGTTCATAACCTTACTTTTTTAATTGGTTTGTAGTCTTTTGTTAATGAAACACACCCGACTTCCCTTTTGTTTGACAAAGGTCTGTTTTTTACATTTTTTATCCTTTGCATAAAGCCGTGGTAAAAACATGCATACGCAAATCCACGTTTTCACTCACCCAACGGAAAGGGCGGCTACCGCTTCATCACCTTGGCGGTGCGGATGCCCATGGCGGTTTCCACCGAGAGCAGGTACGAACCGGCGGGCAAGCGGGTAAAGTCAATACGGTGCAAGGCGGGATCGGGGCAGGCTTCATCCGCAAGCAGCACACCAGCCAGCGAATGCAACCGCACACGCTTCAAGGCATCGCCGCTGCGCACCACGAGATAGTCGTGCACCGGATTGGGATAGAACTGCAAGTCGCCCGCTGCACTATCCACACCGGGCACACCCGTTTCGATTTTATGCTGCACTTCCACTTCCGTGACATTGCCCCCGCCTTCGTAGTCAACCAACACAAGCGTAGTGCCGTCTACCCAACCGAAACCGGCACGATACGTTCCTGCCGCCAATTCACCTACATTACCACTGAAGTCCAATGGCACGGATGCCCCGGCAGGCACCTCTACGGGCAAGAACGGCTCAGTGTAATAAAGTATCTCACTTTGCGCCGTCACGATGGCAAAGCACATTTCACCACGGAATACACTCTTGCCGGTGTTTTGCAACTCGGCATGGGCAGTGAAGTCCGTGTTTTGATAAAGCACGGACGGCACATTGGTCGATGCATTTACCAACTTCAATTGCGGTGCATCGGCATTGGCCACCACATCCACATACACGCCGGTCGTGCCTTGCCCGTCATCAAATGGGATGAAGTTGTAATACCCGCCTCCCAACCACGCATAGCCGAACACATGCCTTCCCACCGGCACGCTGGCTGGCACATTCCACGTGTATTTCACCATCTTCTTCTGTCCTTGCGGCACGTTCACGGGGATGGCTTGTTCATGGTACAAACCACTTTGCCCATCCCACAACACGGCATACACATCACCGTTGAAATCACTTCCCGTATTTTGCAAGGTGAGGGTCATTTCATAGTCGGTCGCCTGGGCGAACTCTGCGACAAGAGTCGTTTCTGCTTCCACCAAGGTCAAGGACACTTCGCCCGGATCGGGCGGCGTGCTGCCCACTACCTGCACAGGATAAGCATTGAACTCATTTTCAAATTCCAAATAAGCCGTGATTTCATTCCCCTCTATCGTGGCGAACACAAGACTGTAGTCGCCTGCCTGCACGGTATTTTCCAGGTCGCCGGTAAACTGTAAGGGCGTGCTACCTCCCGCTGGCACATCCAATTGCTTGATATCACTGCTATAAAATAGGTTTTGCCCGCTTCGATCCAACAGCAGGAAGGCCACATCCGCCCCGAAAGCCGCCGTGCCGTCATTCTGCACCACAGTGCTTACCGTGAAACTACCCGCAAGGGGAATCTCCTTCGGTATGCTGGTCGAGGTTTCCACCAAATGCACATCAGGCGTACCGGGGTCAGGCGTAATGCCGCTTTCCTTGACCATAACGAGGAAATTCCTGTTGCCCGAGGTGCTCCCGCCTTCCCACGGCAGGTAATCCACCACCATTCCATCTTGCACCACACCAAAGGAAAATTCACAGACATCCGGATAATCAATTCCTCCCGGGAGCTTGCCGGTAAACTGCAAAGGAGCAGTGCCGCCCGGCTCAACGGTCACCGGCTTCGGGTCGGATTGGAAATACACGTACTGCGTGCTGCCGAAATTGTTCACCAAGAGCGCGACTTGCGCCGTGTAAGTGTCCGTGCCTTCATTTCTCAGCGTAGCCGCCACCGTGAAGTCGGTATTGGTTTCCACCGTGTCAGGACTCTGCATGGACGACTCCTGGATGTACACTTCGGGAAGGTCGCCGACATCCAGCACGGTGGTGACAGTTCCCAAAAGACTACCACCCGATACGGCATCCATGCGACCATTGTCATCCATATAAACCAGCCTCAAATAATAGGTATATTTCGCATCGGTGGGCAGCGTGTCGCTCACCACATCGGTAATCGAGATACGCTGCCGTCCGCCCACTGGCAAGGTGCAGTCCGCTTTCTGTACGGAATAACCAAGATGTTCCGTTATCATATAGTCATGGTTCATCCTCATCCACTCCACATAAATTGCCCCGGAAAAATCCACCGCTCCCACATTTTCCAACGTGGCTTCCACGGTGTATTCCCGTCCCTTCACAACCACCTCCGGCATGTAAAGGCCTTCCGAAAGCATGCTTAGCTTGGACAAAGCCACGACTTTCAGCCCATAATAGCTGTCGGACAGGCCTTCCATGCCCATGTGTATTTGCCCGCCGTTTTCCGAATAGGCCGCCCGCAACAGGTAATTTCCTACCGGCAGGTCGCCCACGTTCCAATCCGGCACTTCGAACATCTTCTTTTCATCGCGGGCGAGGGTCATGGGCACGGAGCGTCCATACAGCACCTCGTAGTCGAGGGAGAGGAGTTGCAGGTAAAGGCTGCCCGTGTAATCCGTCCCCACATTTTGCACGAAAACCTGCAAGGTGTAATTTTCGTTTTGATAGATTTGATCCGAAATTCCCATGATGTCGCCCTGCAACGTCAATATCGGTTTAGCCGGTCCATCGGGATTGGCTTCCACCGTAAAGCGGCGCGTGCTACCATCATCAAAGGCTATCTCCTTGTAGTCGCTTCCACGTCCGGTTTCACCGATACGCAAGGTGTACGTACCGGCAGGCAGCTTCCCCACATTGCCGGTGAAGCTCACCGACTGCTGCGACTTGGCATCCACCGTGTACGAAGCCGCCAAACTGCGGTAAACAACATCGCCTCCATTATCGGTGAGGTAAGCTCCCAACCGTCCCGACCAGTCCGTCCCCTCGTTCTTCACCTGGGTATTCACGGTAAAGTCGGTGTATTGCATCACCGTGGCGGGAACGACGGTCTGCCCGGCCACGAGGCTCAGCACAGGTTCTTCGGGTTCGGCATCCACTTCGGTGAAATACACCTTGTCGCCCTTTATCTCCACCGTCACCGACCCGCTGCATGTCAAGTTCACCCGCATGGGTCTCCATTCCGGGTTGGCCTGCGTGCGGAAACCTAAGCACAAGGTGTACGTGCCGTCAGCCAATTCGGAGGGGACGGTATTGCCCGTCCGGTACATTGCTTTCCATCCATAATTAGGTTCGAATTCCGTGTAGTCAATAACCGTTTGGGCATTCGCCACCTCGCCCGCAGCGTCCAGATAGAGCATACCGACTGATACCGTCAGATTGCTCCAGCCGTAGTTGTACATGCCATCGTCCGTTCTCCACGTGAAGGTATTGTACCGACCTATGCAGTCTTCGTCCACCGAGAAATTCCCGTTCAAGTGGAATTCCTCATCGGTGTACGTGCCGCCTTCATCGGGCTTGATGCCGACGATGATGCTCTGATTGTCGTTATATCCACCCACGAAACCGCCGACACCTTGATCTGCGGGGTCCAAAGCGTTCAACAGGAAATACCCGTTACTACTGCCCTTCCAGCCCCAGTTGATATGGAAGTAGCCGGAAGCATCGTACCCGTCGCACACGAAGGCATGTCCCCCGGCCGGAGCATCCCCCGCATAATACACGGGGCGACCCGCTTCCAACTCGGTGCGCACCATGTCGTGCCACTCCGTCATGGTATAAAAGTTGCGGTCCTTGGTATGTATGCTGGCATCGTAGCCGAAATACTCCGTGAGGGCTTTGGGGACATCCACACCATACGCGCCACTCCCCGTCGGATCATAATCCATATCGACGGCAATACCGGCATGATACATCAGCGTGGCCACGGCATCAGCCTCGGTTGGGGTGTATCCGCCATATACATATCGAGGCAACATGTCATTCCACGCATATCCGGTAGCTCCGAAGTCGGCAGACAGGTCGCGTCCGCCCTTTGCCCAATGGTAACTATGCGAACCCGTGCCACGAGCCGGGTGCTTGTAGTATGCCATGATTTGCGCCATGGCAGTGGCCACGCATCCCGTAACGGTCAGGTTGCCATTCAACATGGGGCACAGGTTATTGAAAGGCTCATCCTGCCCCCACACAATGTCGCCCAACAAAGGCGGCACTTCATCCGCCGCCCGCGTCAACCGGGTAACGGGTCGTAATGGGGAGGATTGCCCGTCCGGCACTCGCAATGTCTGCGCCTTGGTGGGGTCGGCCTTCAAGGCGGGCAACCGTTGCGGCAAGTCAGACCCATGCTCTTGCAACCAGTCCAGCTCGGCCTCGTACTGCCCCAGCCACCAGCGCATGGCGGGCGGGATGCTGTCCCAGCAGAACGTCCCCCGGTCGGCATAACCCAATACCGCCTCCGCACGGTCGTCACCCGATACGATGACGAAACCGCCGTTCCGTCCTTTATTGAACACGTAGAAGCGGTTGCCGCCGTCCGTCCGCGTGGACACATAGGCCGTCCGCAACTCCGCCTTGCCTTGTACACCTGAGCGCAACGAAGGCACAT
>CASFUX010000086.1 GCA_949297975.1 uncultured Bacteroidales bacterium | reverse complement strand
GACGCGGTGAAGAACAACGCCATCGGCGAAGTGAAGTTCAACAAGGCATTTGCCTACTTCTTGCTGGTGCGTGCCTACGGTGCCATCCCCGTGCAGCCGGAACAGGAGACTACGGACAAAAACCAGCCGCGCCAAAGCGTGGACTCCGTGTACCATTATATAATAAAGAACCTGGAAGACGCGGCTTCGATGATGTACAAGAACACCGACGGTGCGTATGCACGCGGACATGCCAGTGCCGGCAGCGCGGCGGGCCTGCTCGCCAAAGTGTACGCCACCATGGCCTCGGCCGCCATGCCCGCAGGTACACCGGTAACCGTGCGCACCGGCAAAGCCTATGACGGCAGCGGCGACACCCGCACCTATGCACCGTTGGTCAGCCGGGACTTCGGCAAGCAGGCCGTGGCCGGTTACGAGGACATGGATGCGCAAGCCCTCTACGCCGAAGCCGCCCGCTGGGCCAAGGCCGTGATAGTGGACAAAGAGTATGGCGAATACGAACTGCTGCCCTACGGCAACCTGTGGAAGAAGCAATACGCCACCGAACCCGAATTCATGTTCTCCATCGGCTCGGTCAGTGGCAACGAGACCTACGCCATGCAGGTGCACACCCAGTACGACGGCTACCGCGAAACCCAAGGCTCCGACTTCATCGCCAGCGGCGGGTGGATAGGGTGCACGCGCCATTGGTATGACCTGTTCGACCACGACGACTACCGCATCACGCAGGGCGTGAAGCACCGTTGGCGGTATTATTCGCAGGAAGAATCGAACTCGGGCTTCTACTATCCCCGCACCGACGAATACAGCATCATGGCCACGGGCTACGACCTCAACGGCGAATACGTGGGCGAGCCGAGCGGCATCTACGCCGATGGCGTGAGCTACAACTACTCCTATGACAGCCAATGCCTGGCCTTCACCACCAAGTATTCGGACGTGACCAACAACGCCACCGAGAACGCCGATGCCAATTGGCCTTTCCTGCGCTATGCCGACGTGCTGCTGATATACGCCGAAGCGTTGAACGAACTGGACGATGCGGCCAGCAACTACGGTCTGGACTACCTCAACGAAGTACGCCTCCGCTCCAATGCCGTGGAAGGCAGCCTCACCGGCAACAACGCCCTCGACACGAAAGACAAGCGGCGCAGTGCCATCATCGAAGAGCGGGCGAAGGAGTTTGCCTGCGAGGCCGACCGCCGCTGGGACTTGCTGCGCTGGGGCATTTACCTCGATGCCATGAACGCCCTCGAAGGCAGCGACGACTCCGGCATCAGCAAGTACCGGCAAGAACGCAACCTGCTGTTCCCCATTCCCAATGCGGAACTGAATACCAACAAGGCCATCGGCGACAACAACCCGGGATGGAATTAGCTACGAGCTACAAGCTACGAGCTACAAGTACCATGCGGCGTAAGCCTACCCGCTACCCGCTACTATTAACTACTAACTTCGCTATTAGCTACTCACTACTAAGATGAAACGACATACATTATATTATATGATAAGCGCAGCCTTGACCGCCTTGGTGGGCTGCAACGACATCGTGAACTACGACGAAGGCTATGTGCCGATGGACGAACTGCCCAATACGGGCGCACCGGTGATAACCGCCATCTACCAAGTGGCCGACACCGGACTGGTCAACCCCATCACCGAAGGGCAAATGGGAGAAATGATACGTATCGTGGGGAGCAACCTCAACCACGTGCAAAGCATTACGTTCAACAACGTGGAAGCCGACCTCGCGCAGGTGTACACCTACTCCACCTCAGCCAACGTGGTCATCCCCTCCGAGCCGTCGTCCGCCCAGGACAACACCCTCGTGTACACCACCGACATGGGCACCGCCACGTTCGGTTTCTCCATACCGTTCCCGACACTCCGGGTCGATGGCGTGCTATGCGAGTTCGTCAACGCGGGCGACTCCATGACCGTCCTCGGCGAAAACTTCGACTTCTACCACCTGGCCGACAACCTGAGCGTGACGGCCGACGATGCATCGTTCCCTATCGCTGCCGTCACCCGCAACTCGCTGAAGGTGGTCGTACCCGAAGGCACGCCGGACAACACCACCTTCTATCTGAAGTGGACGGACAACGGCGACGCGGCCTTGGCACAAGCCTTCCCGCTGCCCTTCCGCCCCACGGCGCACCTGCTCTACGGCGACTTCGACCTGAGCGACAGCGGCGTGATGCAGATGGCTCTCGACGGCAAATGGCAAGTGACCGTGGAAGGCGATGATGCCCTGACCACCGGTGCATCGGCATTGGGGCACAACCACCTGCACTTCACCGGCACGTTCGATGCGTGGGACTGGAACACCTGCGACCTGAGCTGCAACATGATCGACGCGGGCGACTTGTCCAACCCCGATGCCTACGAGTTCAAGTTCGAAGTGCTCACGCCCGCCAACTTCCCGCTCACCGAGGCTTCCACGCTGCAATTCACCTTCAATTGGGGTACGGAAACCTACACCTGGAAACCCGGCGACGGGCAAGGACTCAACACCCACGGCCAATGGCAGACGGTGGCCTTGCCCCTCACCCCCATGGCCACGGCTGGCATGAGCGACCCCGGCGTGTGGCAGTCGCTGCGCATCATCTTCCAACCCTCGGCAGCCTACCAGGCCGACTTCCGCCTGGGCAACTTCCGCATAGAGCGGAGGGTGGAACTGCCGACACAATGAACAATGAACAGTTGACAGTTATCTGGACAATCTGCGTAATCTGCGGGAACAACCAATCTGCGGGAAACCGCAACCGACACAGACATTAATTTTAAAACAACAAACGATATGAAACATTTATTTAGCTTCTTATTGCTCTCCGCAGCAATAACGACCTCCGCCCGGGCGGAGATGACAACCGTGTGGCAAGGCACACATGAAATAGGCTTATGGAACTGGAACACCCGGCTTGAACTCGCCGCCGATGTGTTCGCCACCCTGAACAACGGCGACCAGATGGTCATCGCCATGACGCGAAACGTGGAAGATGCCGGCACAGAAACATGGTATCAATACGACATCGATGCCAACGACTACGTAGAAGGCCGCGAGCCGGAACGCACGGGCATCGCTGACGGCGACCTCACCGCCAATGGCGACGTGACCATCACCCTTACCGACGAGCAGGTAAGCCTGCTGAAGCAATACGGCATGGTCATCAACGGCCACTTCGTCACCATCACCCGCGTGGCCGTGGGCACGCCCGACGGCGGCGACACCCCCGACGGCGGCGACACCCCCGACCCGGACGAAGGCACGACTACCGAACTGTGGACCGGATCGCAGGAATCAGGCGATTGGGCCAATGTCGTCGCCCTGAGCTACGGCGACAAACCCGCCGCCCTCGGCACGGCCAAGAAGAACGATGTCATCACCGTGACCTGCACCGCCACGGGCGAAGGGGCGCACATCCAGATAGCCAACCCCGATGGCTGGAACGCCTTCGACACGGAATGCGATGCCGACCTGACAACCCAGGGCGAACAGACCTTCGACTACACCATCCGCGAAGTGGGCACGCTTGAACTCATCCAGCGCGACGGCATCCTGGTGCGCGGCAAGAACATCACCATCACGAAAGTGGAACTCACCACCTACGCCCACAGCTACGATGCCGCCCTCGTCACCATCGGGGCGGAAGGCGTGGCCACGTACAGCAACAGCAACAAAAACCTCGACTTCTCTGCCGCGCCCGTCAAGGCCTACTACGCCACCGCCGTGGAAACGGGCAAAGTGACGCTCAGCCCCACCGCCAGCGTGCCCGCCTACACCGGCATCGTGGTGACGGGCGAAACGGGCGAATATGAAATACCCGTGGGCACAGCCGAAGCCCCCGCCACCAATTACCTGAAGGCCGTGGGCGACTGGGACGGCACGGTGACGGCATCGGCGGCCGCCGCATACCACTTCCTGCTGGACAGCACCGGCGACTCGCCCGTGTTCGCCCGCGTGGATGCCGACACCCCGATTGAAGCCCGCAAGGCTTACCTCGAAACCACCGAGGACATCACCCCCGTCGACGGCGGCAGCATCGTGCTCGTCTTTGCCGACGCGCCGCACACCGGCCTCGACAACGTGCAGGCCGGGCAAGGCGACGGTTACTACTACACCCTGCAAGGCGTGCGCCTGGCCTACCCCACCACGCCGGGCATCTACATCCACAACGGGCAGAAGGTATTCGTGCGGTTGTAAACCAACCCCCTCTCATCACGGCAAAGCCCTGCGGCCACTTGATCGCAGGGCTTTTTTGTGCGTCCCCCTGCCGTAGAGGCTGCGTGAAAACTACCATTTCCATGGCGTTCTCGTCATTTCGACCGTAGGGAGACACGAAGTTGAGCGTAAGCTAAATCTCACAGTGGCTTTGGGAGCGTTACAGTAGTAGATTTCTCCCTACGGTCGAAATGACGGCAGGTTT
>CASFUX010000085.1 GCA_949297975.1 uncultured Bacteroidales bacterium | reverse complement strand
TGTGTAAGCGGACATGTCATATTGATAATTCTTGAAATCAAAACTGGACGAGTTTGGAAATTCAATATCAAGCTGTGTCCATTGGGCTGTCTGGACATCGCCGCTGTAGTTTTCGGAAACCCATACGGTGGCATCTGTAGCAGGTGTATTAGAGTAGCATAACACACCGTCAAACGACATGACTATCTGTGTTCCCGTCATGGTGATTTTGGGAGATATGAGCCAGTCTTCATTAGCGCGGTTTTCCCCATCCACATAGCCTTTCATGACGGCACAATCATAGTCAATAATCCATTTTTCACTTCCAGACACACTGAGGGTGGTGAAAGCTCCAAAGTCCTCGGCAAACGATTCCGAATAGGGTAGGGTCTTGGTCTCGCCGGAAGGATTGGGGGTTGGAGGTTCTGGTACGTTGCTGCAAGCGGCCAGTACCAATGCAAGGGTGCTACCGAATAGCAAATACTTGGTCTTGTTCATAATTCTTCGTGATTTTTAATTGTTATTGTTGTATGGTTTGAAATCATCGGCGGAACGCACGTTCAGCTGGAAGTGGTCTTCGTTAACCCTTGTGTAATTGTCCGAGTAGAAGGCCACTATCACGGTCAGGTCGCCTTGCAGACCCCGTTGGGGTAGTCTGTCTTTGGCAAAGGTGGCATATTGGCTGGTGGATACCAGCATGGTTTCGCCACTGGGGTCGGTTATTTCGCGTCCCAAGGGCACGCCGTCCACATCATGCAGGGGGTACGCCCAGTTATATTCCGTATCGTCCAGTTCGGAGGGGGCAAAGGCATCCCGCCCATACCCCGTGCCCCGCCCTGTGAACGAGGCATCTTTAATGACTACCAAACGAGAGTGGCCGTCACGTCCGGCAGCCCGTATTTCAGCTATTGACATGGTGTCGGCTTTGACGGCTGTGGGGTCGGGCAGGCCATGCAATTGTACGCGCGACTTAAACAGAGGGTAAGGCATACGTCCCGGTTCATATCCTCGTTTGCGAGTGTCGCTGTTGTTGTTGTAATACACGCATCCTAATTGGTACATGTCGGCATATTTGCCTATGGCCAGCCCGTTGCACTTTAAGGAAATCACTTGTCCGATGGGCATGAGGCCGTACAGCGAGTTGGCATCGATGGAAATCTTCAGACCTTGTTCGGGGTATTTCAAGTCCTGTATGGTGAGGTATTTGTACACGTTCCCATCGCGGTCGGACGAGGTAACCACGCCGTTGATGATGATGTCAGCCCCCGCAGTCGGTACGGTATCCACACTGAAGAGGTGTGCGTCGCCGCTGTTAGAACGCACTTCAAATACGCCTGCTTCCGTGGCGTATTCGGCCAAAAATTCGGCAATGGTATGCGTGGCGGGGCGTAGCTCGCTGTTTAAATCAATGCTGGGTGCATCGTAGTCAAAAGGCTCGCAGGCCGACAAGGCGATGATGATTGCTGCCAACCAAGCGGCTTGTTTGAATATCTTGTTCGGTTTCATATAAATCCTATATATTATATAATGTATGGATGAACGAATTTGTTAGAACTTGTACCCCACGTTGAAGAAGAAGTTGAAGCCCCAAGCGTAGTAGTACTTGTTCGGGAACTTGTTCAGTGCCGTGCGGTCAATCACGTTGTCGCTGTTGTTCCACGGCAAGCGTCCTTGCTGATAACCTCCCGTGATCATTTCCCGGTTGTTGAGGATGTTGCTCAGGCTGAGGTTGAAGTTGAGCGACTGGCGATTTTTCAGGTAGATGAGCTTGCCGATGGAAGCATCGAGCATGAAGCCGCCTTTCAGCTTCTCCTGCATGCCCAGTGCGGCGACAGCGGCTTTAGCTTCCGGGGTGGAGGCGGCAGCCATGAGGTTGCTGCTGGTTACCTTGCTCATGTCGCAGCCATAGTATTCCACGGTGGACTTGGTAAAACGGTTGGGCGCGAAGTCCAGGTAGTTGTTACCGAAGTAGTTCAACGTCACATCCACGAACCACATCTTGGGGTGGAAGTAGTCCAGCGTGATGTTGGCGGCCAGTTGCGGGCCGTTGTTTATCTTCAATCCTTTGGTGTAAACGGTTTCCGACACATCGTCCTTGGCACCGTTTTCGTAGCTCTTGGTGCCCCAGGCGTTGCTGGTGTAGTGGTAATCGGCAAAAGTGGCGGCCGCCGATACGCTGAAGCCCCAAGCGATGGGGGCGGAAAGTCCTATTTCCACGCCTTGATAAATCTTGTCGGCATCGGTCAGCACGTGGTTGATGAACGTGTGCTCGCCATCGTCATAGTAGCCCAGCTTTTCCGTGCCGCCCAGCACGTGGGTGCGGAAGGCACTGACCCGTCCGCGCAGGAAAGGGTAAGAGAACGAATAGTTCAAGTCGTAGGAAAGTATTTTTTCGCTTTGCAGTCCGGTTACAGGGGTATCCTTGATGCGCTCCGATACGTAGGAGTCGCGTACCAACGGGGCGCGTGTCTCTGCCAGCACATTGGCCGAAAGGCGGTTGCGCCCGTCAATCTTGTAGGTAAGCCCCGCCTTGACCGAGGGGTCGGTGAAGAACCACGTCTGCGACTTACCCAGAGACTTCACATTGGTTTCGCCTTTTTGTTGCACCAGGTAGCGCACCCGTCCGTTGTCCATGTGGCCGTAGCGGTAGAACTGCGTGTAGGTGAGCTGCGCCCCCACGTAGAAGTCGAGGTGGGAGAAACTGAATTCGCCTAAGGCAAAGGCCGAGCCGCTGGCATAGTGCATGTCATAGTCGTAGCCAAACACATCACCTTCGCCCTTCCGCTTCATGCTGCTGGGGTCGCCTTCCACGGCGAAGTCGGCAAAGTTGTTGTACTTCACGTAGTCGGGCAGCCCGAAATCCGATGTCTCATCACGTTCGGCGTAGGTGTCCACGTCATAGAAACCATCTGCTCCCAGGAGGTCTTCCATCGTCTTGTAGTGCATCCCCTTGGACAAACGTCCCTCAATGCCAGCATTCAGGCGGAAGAAGCTGGTGAACTGGTTTGTGTACGTGGAGTTCAACGCCGTTTCCATGAGGTCGTTGTGGCGGCGTTCCACGTAGTAAAGCGATTGTTTTTCGGGGTTGATGGTCGCGTTTTGGTTGGCTAAATACAATTCATCCCAGTCTATTTGCGTATAACGCGGGTCGCCGCTGGCCCAGTACTCGGCCAGTTCGTCCTTGACCGACTGTTCGTTGGTGAAACTGGGCAGGTAGCGGTAGTAGTCGGGGCGCGGGTCGCGCTTGTTGGAGAACGACAGGGCCGAGTTGCTGTACTTGCTGTAGTGGAAGGCGATGCCGCTGCGCAGGCTCGACTTTTCGTCTATCTTCCACACGTGCGAGAGGATGGCGGTGGGGTCAAACGACTCCACGATGCGCGAGTTGCGTTTCTTACCGTTCTGGTAGCCCCAATAGGGGTTGTAGTAGATGGAGCCGGCCAGGTCGTAGGCTTCCTGCACCACGCCGCCCTGCTGTGCCCGGCGGGTGGGGGCACCGTAGGCCACCAGCGACAGGCGGTGATGGTCGTTGAATATCTTCTCGGCCGAGAAGAATAGGCCTGCCGAGTTGTAGAACGTGCCGTCCACGATGCCTTCCTTCGACCAGCGTATCACGCCCGACACGGCAAATGCCCACCCGCTGGGCAGCACGCCCGTGCCGTAGGTGTATTGCCCGCGCAGCATGTACGAGCGGTTGGAGAGCGACCCGCTGAGGTTCGACCCCGTGGCGAATGCGCTGGCGCGGGTGTTGATGTTGGTGTTCGCGCCCAGGTTGCCGTAGCTGTAGGTGTTCGGGGCGAGGCCGTAGGTGAGGTCCTTGTTGCGGGTGGCGTTGTTCAGCCCGCCGAGCGACGAGTAGTTGAACAGCCCCCGCTCGGCATCCACGAAGCGCACCCCGTTGATGTAGGTTGATTCGTACTTGCCGTCGTAACCGCGCGTGCGGAAACGCATCGGGCTGAAGTTGTAGCTGGTCTGCGAGATGTACACGTCGTTGGACGAGGAGAACGACGCGCCGATGGACTGCGAGCCTTCGTCGTCGCCGTCGAGCTGCGCCTCGCTCAGTTGCAGGATGATGTCCTGCTTCATTTCTTCCTGCATGTCCACGCGCAGCTTCACGTCGCCGAGGTCGGTTTCGTCATTTGCTTTCAATTCCACCATCATGATGCGGTTGAAGTAGCCTTCCTTGGCAAAGGAAAGCTCGTCGCTGCCCGCCTCCAGGAAGGTGAAGTAAAATTCTCCCTCGGTGTTGGTGCGTGTGGAGATGTTCTGTTGCAGCAAGGTGACTTTTACGCCGATGAGCGGCTCGCCGGTGCCGGAGTCTTTCACCACGCCCCGGACGGTGGTCTGCGCCGAGAGCTGCCACGTGCATACTGATACCAGGAGTATCCACAAGATTTTCTTCATACAATGATATAATTGACAGTTGATAATTGACAGTTGATAGTGCAAGTCCGCGCTCGTAGCTTGTAGCTCGTAGCTTGTAGCTCGTAATTTATAACAATGTTGTTTAAAAAAAGTTTATGGGTTGTTCGTCGGCGGGTTGTGGTTTGGGGCTGCCGCTCACCTCGATGGTCACGTCGGCCACCTTGCCGCCCAGCGGCGGGTTCAGTTTGGAGAGGCGCACGGTGAACAGCGTCACCTGCGGGAAATTCCGGTTGAGCGCGTCGAGTATCCGTTGCGCCGCGTGTTCCACCAGGCGGGCGGGCTGTTCCATTTCGGCCTTTACCGTGTCGTACACCGCCTGGTAGTCGAGCGTGTCGGCCAGGCGGTCGCTGGCTCCGGGCTTGGTCGTGTCCAAGGTCATGCTCACGGTCACGATGAACGTGTTGCCGTATTTCCGTTCGTGTTTCAGGCATCCGTGATAGGCGTGAAACTCCATGCTGTTCAATGTAATGGTAGCCATGTCGTGAATGTTTAATGGTTAATGTTCAATGTTTAATGCGGGCCGTTCCGATGTGCCAGCCCCTACAGCGTGCAAATTTAATATCTTTTTACTATTCTGCAAGGGATTTGGCGTTAAGACGAGGTTAAGTTTTCCCATTTATGCTGGAATATTTTCCAACTTCCCAGCATAAGTTTTACTGCCCACAGTTATGGGTTGTATAACCCATAACTGCAGGGCTGACTCTTTACTAAGTGGATGATTATCAATTCTTTTTTTTTGCATATTCCATTCAGCATCCAGCAGCTCCTTCAGGAATCCGATATCCCATCCAGCCATTTTCCGCTTCATGGCCAGGCTTCCCTTACGCGGATTGTTTCTCAGTTGCGTCATGGCAATCTTGCTGATGAGGGAGAAGTTTCGTGCCGCATTCCCCCTTTTGCGCTGCCCGTCCTCATGGAAGGTTACGTCCAGTTGCCAGTGCAGGTTGTTCTCGATACCCCAATGGGTGCGGATGGCACGCATGATTTCCTCCGGATCCAACGGCAGGGAAGTGATGTGATAGTGTCTCTCCTCCGTCCTCTTTCCTTTTTTTATACAGGTCTTTATGCTCGTCTGGCAGACAGCCGAGTTCGCCCCTTCCCAACCCAACACGCGTGCGGTATTACCACAGTTATACACCTGGCAGTACCTCAGCTCGTGCCTGCCATGCCCTGAGTTTTCCGTACAGGACATCCGGTAACGGGTCGGAGGAATGTGCCCGCGCCCGTTTATCCTGTTGCCTTCCATG
>CASFUX010000084.1 GCA_949297975.1 uncultured Bacteroidales bacterium | reverse complement strand
CGCATTTTCCACGGATTTATGCCTTTTAAGGCTCTTCTTTAGCTTGATCTCTATCGGACCGAAAATCAGGCAAGGTTTTGCAGAGGTCTCAGATTGAGAGAAGCACCCAATAGAAGTCCCGATGTCAAAGCATCGGGACTCTGGGTTACTTCCGTGTGGCCTGCCTAGTAACCTGTGTGGATGATACATGCTTTATGCCCGCTGCAAAGCGGCGGGCATGCTATTGTGAACTTCTTTATAAGCCGCATTAAGCATCTCCCTATACTCCTTATGTCTATTGTGCCTATTGTGTTTATCATTTGGCGCAATGCGGATATTCATAAAATATTATTCCCTCCCTACAGAAATATTATTCCCTTCTAACGGAAATATTATTCCCTTCTAACGGAAATATTATTCCGTCCTGACGGAAAATTCAGTCAAGACTCCTGCAAGTTGTCCGGCTTCAGCACTACGCCGAGGTTCTTGCGGCCGTCCACCTTGATGGTCATGGGCTGGTCGAAGCGCACGTGCCGCACGTATTCGGACTCATACACGGCAGGTTGCGAGGCGAGGAAGGCGGTGTCATACGAGCCGTCGCCGATGAAGGGGTTGATGGTGAAGTACGACACGCCGAACGAGGTGAGGTTCTGGAAGAAGTGCGTGCCCTGGCTCGGGTCGATGCGGTAGTTTTCCAGCCCCGACTCCACGATGACGCGGGCGTTGCTGATGTGAGGCCACTTCACCGGGATGCCCAGCCACGGGTCGCTCGACCCCCAGCGTCCCGGTCCCACGAGCACATAGTGGCGGCCTTCGTCCACCATGCGGCGGTTGAGCTTCTCGATGTCGTACATGATGAGCTGGTTCTTCGATGCACTGAAGGCTTCGGGCTTCACATAGACCAGGTCGGTGATGTCCGTGGTAATGCCGTGCCCCAACGCGCTGCGGCAGGTGATGATGGCGTGTTCCTCGGGGATGGCGCCGATGTCCTCGGTGATGACCTCCTTGGTGTCCACGATGGGGCGGATTTGCAGCAGGTAGAAGGTGTGCTGTCCCGCGCCGCTGTAGTCCAGGTTGACGGCGAACTCGATTTCGATGGCGCGCCCCATCTCGCGCTGGGCGATGCGCAGTACCCGTTTGAGTATTTCCGCCAGGGGGAACACCTCGTGCCGCAGGATGTTGGCGAAGGTGATGACCTTGCGCCCTCCCTCGTAAAGGCTGTCGTACAGCACCTGGTCGTGCACGTCGAAGGTGGAGGCGATGTAGCGCAGCGTGCCGTCGGGCAGGGCATCTTGCACGTTTATCTTTAATAAATTGAAGCCGTCGTCCACCTGGGGCACGAAGTCCGTCTGGCTCAGGTCGAGGGCGTTGAACCACGTCTGGGTCTCGCGCAGGGCCAGGTCCAGCGTGCTGGTCTGCAACACGTTGTTGGGGTAGGCGGGCGAGAAGCGCAGGGTGGTGCCCCCGTCCACGATGTATTTGCCCAGCCCCATGGCGATGTTGGCGATGCCGTCCTCGGGCGTTTCAGCCCCGATGGGGTAGTAGTTGAGCGACCGCGCCACGCCCGCGAACGAGGGGTAGAAGCGCGTGCCGTAGGCGTTGCCCACCGTCTCCTGTAGCACGATAGCCATCTTTTCCTCGTCTATCACGTTCTGCGTGGCCATCATGTAGGCCTTGCTGTCGTGGTAATAGACCGATGCGTACACCGCCTTGATGGCCTCGCACACCATGCGCAGGGTGTTGGCGTGGCTGGCGGGGTCGTAGGGCACCATGTAGGTGGAGTAGATGCCTGCGAAGGGCTGGTAGTGCGAGTCCTCCAGCAGGCTGGACGAGCGCACGGCGATGGGCGACTTGATGGCACTGAGGAACACCGACACGTCGGCCACGAGGTCCTCGGGCAGGCGGGCGGCCAGGAAGTGGCGCAGTATCTCGTCGTCCGGGCTGTCGGACAGGGCGATGGGGTACAGGCGGTTCTGCTCCATGAACTCGGTGAAGTTGTCGGTGCACAGCACCACCGTCTTGGGGATGGTGATTTGGGCGTGTTCCAGGTCCTCGAACTGTTCCTCGTTGCGTTTGAGCATGGCATCGATGAAGGCCAGTCCGCGCCCTTTGCCGCCCATGGAGCCGTCGCCGATGCGGGCGAAGTTGGAATAGCGGTCGAACCGGTCGCGCTGGAACACGGCCACCACGCCCCGGTTCTTGATGCGGCGGTACTGCACGATGGCATCGAGGATGAACTGGCGCAGTTTGTCCATGTCCACCGTCTCGCCGTCGGCTATCGTCACGTTCTTCAGGTATTCGGCCAGGGGGAACATGGCGCGGGAATACAGCCAGCGCGACACGTCGTTGCGCGACACGTGGTACAACAGGCTGGCATCGCTGATGTTGTAGATGTTTTCCTGCAAGCCGCGCAGGTTCTTGATACGGCATTCCACCTGCCGGGTGCGCGGGTCGATGAAGGCGAAGTCGCCGAAGCCGAAGTTTTCGGTGATTTTTTCCTTCACCTCGTTGTGCATGTTCTTTGAGGTCTTGCTCACGAACGCCGCCCGCGGGATGGCTTCCACGGCTACCTTGTTTTCCATCTCAGTAGACTCCACGATGATGGGCA
Organism: uncultured Bacteroidales bacterium; assembly: GCA_949297975.1. GTDB lineage: Bacteria > Bacteroidota > Bacteroidia > Bacteroidales > Paludibacteraceae > QVMH01. Next base: position 6,237 of record CASFUX010000084.1, on the reverse strand, counting down.
GGTAGCGGTCCTGTTCGCGGATGGCCTGGGCCAGCTTGATGCCGGCCTTCTTGTCCTTCTCCCCGTCTTTGGGGAAGCTCACGTCGGTGATTACGCCAAGCATGTTGTTCTTGTATTTGGAATAGATGTCCATGGCCTCCTCGTAGGAGCGGGCAAGGAGGATTTTCGGCCGTCCCCTCATGCGGAGCATCTGTTCGTGGTCGTTGAGGGCTTCGGTCATGAACGAGCGCGACTGGGTGAATACATATTTATATAGTCGCGGGATGAGCGACGAGTAGAAGTGGATGGCATCCTCCACCACGAGTATGACCTGCACGCCCACCGACTCCACGTCTTCCTGCACGTTCATGCGGTCCTCTATCAGTTTGATGATGGCCAGCAGGATGTCCGCGTTGCCCAGCCAGCTGAACACGTAGTCGATGGCGCTGAGGTCCTCGTTGGCGATGCGTTGCGACACGGCTTTGGAGAAGGGGGTGAGCACCACGATGGGGATGTTGGGGTTCTCGCGCTTCACCTTCTTCGCCCATTCGAAGGGGTTGATGCTGTCGCCGCTCGGCATGGAGATGACGAGGTCGAACGAGTGTTCGCGCAGTTCTTCATTGGCCTCTTCTTCGGTGGAAACCAGGGTGAAGCGCGGCGCGTTGCGCAGGTTGAGGGCGGTGTATTCCTTGAAAAGCTGCTCGTCGATGCGCCCGTCCTCCTCCAGGGCGAAGGCATCGTACTTGCTGGCGTACAGCAGCACGTTGTAGATGCGGTGCATCATCAGGTTGGCAAAGGAGGTGTCCTTGAAATACAGTTTTTTTATGCTCAGCGTGTTCATATTTCTTGTATTTTTTTTCCTGCCGTCGGGAACAAACTTTCCGTTGTTTTGTTATAATGGCAAGCGGTTTGCATGTGCGGACCGGCAGGTTTGTGTGGGTGTCGTGTCAAAAACGTGCTCAAAAATACATGAAAAAGTTTGATTATGCGGAATAAAAAACATAAACTTGCAGCGTCTAACAAAATGAAAGCCGATGGATGCGCAAGTGCGATACTGCGGCTTTTGAAATAGACTAAATGAGGGTGAGCATAGGCGCGTTTAATGACAAAAAGACAGAAACGAGATTACCAACCATTAAATAACAGTCAATATGAACATCGAAAAACTGATCCAGTCGCTTGAAGCGAAGCACCCCGGCGAAAAGGAATATTTGCAGGCCGTGCGCGAAGTGTTGTCCACCATCGAAGATGAGTACAACAAGCATCCGGAGTTCGAAAAGGCGAAGATTGCCGAACGCCTGGTAGAACCCGACCGTATCTTCACTTTCAAAGTGCCTTGGGTGGACGACCGGGGCGAGGTGCAGGTGAACCTCGGCTACCGCATCCAGTTCAACAACGCCATCGGCCCCTACAAGGGCGGTATGCGCTTCCACCCGTCGGTGAATCTCTCCATCCTGAAATTCCTGGGCTTCGAACAGATATTCAAGAACGCCTTGACCACCCTGCCGATGGGCGGTGCCAAGGGCGGTTCGGACTTCAACCCGCGCGGCAAGTCCGATGCGGAAGTGATGCGTTTCTGCCAGGCGTTCATGGTGGAACTGTGGCGGCACTTGGGACCGGATACCGACGTACCGGCAGGCGACATCGGCGTTGGCGCACGCGAAGTGGGCTACATGTACGGCATGTACAAGAAGCTGGCGCGTGAAAACACGGGCGTGTTCACCGGCAAGAACCTGGAGTTCGGCGGCTCGCTCATCCGCCCGGAAGCAACGGGCTTTGGCGGCCTTTATTTCGTGAAACAGATGCTCGAAACCGCCGGGCACGACATCAAGGGCAAGACGGTGGCCATCTCCGGCTTCGGCAACGTGGCTTGGGGGGCTGCCTTGAAGGCCAACGAACTGGGCGCGAAAGTGGTTACCATTTCCGGACCTGACGGGTATATTTATGATGAAAACGGCGTATCGGGCGAAAAGGCGGACTACATGCTCGAATTGCGGGCCTCGTGCAACGACGTGGTACGGCCGTATGCCGAAAAGTACGGTGTGCCGTTCTTCGAAGGCCGCCGTCCGTGGGAAGTGAAGGTGGATATCGCCTTGCCGTGCGCCACGCAGAACGAACTGAACGGCGAAGATGCCCAACACCTGCTGGACAACGGCGTGCTGTGCGTGGGCGAAATATCCAACATGGGTTGCACGCCCGAAGCCATCGACCTCTTCCTGAAGCACCGCGTGATGTACGGCCCGGGCAAGGCGGTCAATGCGGGCGGCGTGGCCACGTCCGGCCTCGAAATGACGCAGAACGCCATGCACCTGTCCTGGACGGCCGAGGAAGTGGATGCCAAGCTGCACCAAATCATGAGTGCCATCCATGCCCAGTGCGTGAAGTACGGACGCGAAGCCGACGGTTACATCAACTACATGAAGGGTGCCAACGTGGCCGGTTTCCTCAAGGTGGCCAAGGCCATGCTGGCGCAAGGCGTGTTGTAGCACACGGATTACACGGAAGATACGGGAGCTCACAGATTATTAAATAAGGAAAGGGCTGGTCAGCGATGACCAGCCCTTTCTTTTGTTAGCTCTTAACTGCTAACTATTAGCTATTAGTTGTTAGCTCTTAGCTCAAATGACCCGGATGAGCACGTAAGCCAACAGGAAATAAGCCACGATGCTGCCCAGGAAGAAAGCCCACCAGCGGGCAATCTGGCGCGGTGAGGCTTTTCGCGGTTCGTCGAGCGAGGGCACTACCCGCGTGTTGCAGGCAATGTCGCCCGCCCGCTTGCTGCCGCTGAGCAGGAAGATGGCTTCGATGAAGAACACGATGGCAAACACGTTCCGCAGGTAGAGCCTCCAGGGGGTAGGTTCGTTTCCTTGGTCGTCCACCACTTTCAGTTTGTACAGCCGCTTGCCGATGCTTTGGCCGTTGACGAGGTCCTTGCACAGGAACAGGGCGAAGACTACGGCCAACTGGATTTGGTGGCGGATGAAATAATGGATGTTCGCACGGAGCAGGTGGTCGAAAATGATGTGGAGGAGCATCCAAACGAACAGCACCACGGCCACATCGATGCCCAGTGCCTTCCACCTCGATTTGCTTTGGCTTTTCATAATGACACAATTAAATGGGTTGTACTTCTATTTGATTTAGTATTTGTAAACTATTTTTTAAGTTTGTTCAAAAGTAGGGAATTGAAGCGAAGTAGGAAAGTTTGCGATGTTAAAAGATGTTACAAGCGATGCTTTTCCTTGGGGAAGCCGCTGCTTTCTGTAAAAAAGGTATGGATAACCCACATATCGGTACTCCCCACGGCGGTGCGGCCTTGTAACTTTGCACCGTCTCTTTACGAGGAAATACCTATTCTTTCACAAACAAAAAACACTTGCTTATGAAAAAGTTATGGACAATGGCGGTGCTGCTGTGCGCCGCATGTGCCGCGTTGCAGGCGCGGACGCTGGTCGTGTATTACAGTTTTACAAACAACGTCCACACCATCGTGGGCGAACTGCAAATCTTGTTGCCCGATGCCGACGTGCTGCGCATAGAGCCAGCCGAGGAAGGACTGGACTATGCCGCCGACGGCTACGCCTTGGGCAGCGCGTTGATATCCGCCATCCGCGAGAACCCCGATGATGCTTCATCTTACCCGGACATCAAGCCCGTGGAGGTGGACGTGGCGGTGTATGACGAAATCATCGTGGCCGCTCCTCTGTGGTGGAGCAACATGGCCGCCCCGATGCAGACCTTCCTCTTCCATCACGGCGGGCAGATGGCGGGTAAGCGCATCGGCCTTATCGTGTCGAGTGCAAGCAGCGGTATCAGCGGGGTGGAAGCCGATGCCCGGAGGCTCATTCCCGGGGGCGATTTCGTTAGCCCCAGCCTGTGGATACGGTCTGCGCAGACAGCCAATTGCCGCGACATGATAGTCGAGTGGCTCGGGCAGACGGGGCTGGGCAGCGGCACGTCGGGCGTGGCTGCCGCCCGGGTCGATGAGGTGGGGTGGACGTGCCGCGACGGTGTGTTGCGGGTGTCGGCACGCTTCGATCGCTTGGATTTGTACGATGCCACGGGCAGCAAGGTGCTCAGTACCACGGGCGATGTGGCCGATGTGAGTGACCTGCCCGGCGGCGTGTACCTGGCCTGCCTGCGGCAAGGGGCGGGCAGCACCGTGGCCAAGGTGGCGGTGCGGTAGCCCCTGCCGGGAGATATACCCCCAAAAACATGAGCGGAAGTTTTTCCAAACGTGAGCAGATATTTTCCCCAATATGAGCAGATATTTTCCTTTTCGTGCGCAGAAGTTTTACTGCCCACAGTTATGGGTTGTACAACCCACAGCTGTGGGTCGTATAACCCATAATTGTGGGTTGTACAACCCATAACTGTGGGTTATAAAACTCATGCTCATGATTGGGAAAACATCTGCTCATGACAGGGAGAACATGTCCGCAGGAAACGGGAAACCTGTGCGGGCGGGGGCGGTGAACGCCACGCACCGGACCGGCCTCCGGCGGGGCAAGAACAGAAATCAAATTCAATCAAAACAATCATCACATGACACTTCAGGAATTTAAAGAGTATGTAAAGACCGGGCGTGCGCTCAGCTCGGAAGACATTCACCGCTTCATGGACGAGATGAGCGATGCCGCGCGGCGCGTCACGTTCCGCTTGAATGCGGCCTACCACGGCCCGGACGAGGTACGGGCGTTGCTTTCGGAGCTGTTCGGTTACGAGGTGCCCCGGTCGCTGCGCGTGCTCCCGCCGTTCTACACCGATTTCGGGCGGAACATCACCGTTGGCGAGCACGTGTTCATCAACGCCTGCTGCCATTTCCAGGACCACGGGGGTGTTACCTTGGGCGACGGATGCCAGATAGGGCACAATGTGGTGTTCGCCACGCTCAACCACGGCCTGTTGCCGGACGACCGCCAGCACACCTATCCCGCCCCGATTGTGCTGGGCAAGAACGTGTGGGTCGGCTCGAACGCGACCATCCTGCCGGATGTGACCATCGGCGACAATGCGGTTGTCGCGGCCGGGGCAGTCGTGACGAAAGACGTGGCAGCCAATACGGTAGTCGGCGGCGTGCCAGCAAAGCCCATCAAGGAGATACCGGCCTGACAAGTATGAACTATCGACAATAGACAATATGCAGAATAAAAGAGATAAACCACGGAGACACAGAGACACCAAGATGAACAGTGGCATTCACACAGATAACAGAGGGCACTCAGTGAAATGCCGCTTGCGGCATTTCTCCGTGGGCTTTTGGGGCGCACAATGGGGGCAGAAAGATGCATCTCTCCGTGTCTCTGTGGTTTAAAATTTAATTCGATATAAACTCTAATAAATAAATTATCAAGAACAATGGAAACAAATCTTACTTACGACATGTACGTCCCTACCCGCGTGATGTTCGGGGCGGGGATGCTGAGCAAACTGAGTGAACAACCGATGCCGGGCAGCCGCGCCCTCATCGTCATCTCCAACGGCAAATCGACCCGTGCCAACGGTTATTTGGCACGTACCGAGGAACAACTGCACAAGGCAGGCGTGGAGACCGTGGTGTTCGACGGCGTGATGCCGAACCCGACCGTGGCCAATGTCAATGCCGGGGCGAAGGTTGCCCGTGAGAACGGTTGCGACTTCCTCGTGGCATTGGGCGGCGGCAGCGTGATGGACTGCACGAAAGCCATTGCGGTAATGGCTACGAATGAAGGTGAGTTGTGGGACTACGTGCCCATCGGTTCGGGCAAGAGACAGCCGATTGCCGTCAAGCCGCTGCCCATCATCGCCATTACCACCACGGCAGGCACGGGGTCGGAAACGGACAATTCGGGTGTCATCACCAAAGAGGACACCTTCGAGAAGGCGTTTGTGGGCGATGCCTCCCTGTTCCCCGTCCTCTCCATCGTGGACCCGGAACTGATGGCAAGCGTACCGCCGACATTCACGGCTTACCAGGGTTTCGATGCCCTGTTCCACAGCACGGAAGGGTACATTGCCCGTGGCGCGAACCTGATGAGCGACATGTACGCCCTGACCGCCATCGAGAACCTCGCCAAGTACCTGCCCCGCGCCGTGAAGGACGGCCGGGACATGGAAGCCCGCACCCACGTGGCATGGGGCAACACCTTGTCGGGCGTGGTGATGTGCCTTACGCTCATTACCAGCGAACACGCATTGGAACATGCGCTTTCCGCCTACCATCCGGCGCTGCCCCACGGCGCAGGCTTGATTATGGTCAGCCGGGCATACTACCAATAT
>CASFUX010000083.1 GCA_949297975.1 uncultured Bacteroidales bacterium | reverse complement strand
GCGCACGGCAAGGAGATGCGCAGCGTGTTCAAGGGAAACCAGGCACTGGCCGGGGCGTTCCGCAGCGGCAACCGCCTGGAGGTGGCGTTCCGCGATGAAATCAAGGCCGTCGAGAAGGAAATCAAGAAACTGATATCCTCCCCGGAAGAGCTGAGCCGCACTTACCGGATCCAGACCTCCATGAAAGGCGTCTCGTTCGTGAACGCGGTGGCGTTGATTGTCTACACGCTCAACTTCCGGAAATTCGGCCACGACACACGGCGCATTGCCACGTACCGGGGCGTGGCACCGTTCGGGCGGGATTCGGGCACCACGCTCCACACCACGCCCCGTGTGTCGCATTACGCTGACAAGTACCTGAAGCCGCTCCTGTTCGAGGCCGCGCTGTGCGCCATGCGGTTCTGTGCGCCCATCAGACGCTACGCCGACAGGCTGCTCGCCAGGGGGCAAGCACCCGAACATCGTCCGGAACAATGTCAAGAACAAAATGCTGCATATTCTGGTTGCTATGGTGAGGGACGGCGAGTGCTTCCGCGAAGCGGCATGAGAAAAATGAAATTTTATTTGCAAGTCAACATAGATTGTTGTGGGCAGTAAAAGTTGTGCTCACGATTTGGAAAACTTGTGCTTATGTTTTGAAAACATGTACTCACGTTTGGGGAAAAGAAAGGCGGGGAGAGGTGCCGTGGAAGCATCTCTCCCCGCCTTTGAGGTGATGGCTCGCGTGGAGCGGTTATTTCAGTTTGTCGTACTCGGCATCCGTTACCGGTTCGAGCCATTCGTTGGAGGTATTTTCGCCTTCTATCTCGATTGCCAGGTGGGCAAACCAGCTGTCGGCCGCCGCGCCGTGCCAGTGCTTCACGTTGGCGGGTATGTGGATGACGGTGCCGGGCAGTATCGCCACGGCGGGTTTGCCTTCTTCCTGATACCAGCCGCGCCCGGCCACGCCGATGAGCATCTGGCCGCCGCCCGAGGTGGCACGGTGTATGTGCCAGTTGTTGCGGCAACGCGGTTCGAAGGTCACGTTGGAGATGTTGACCTGTTCGCGCGATACGGGGGCGAGGTAGCTTTGGCCGATGAAGTATTGGGCGTAGGCCGTGTTCGGTTCGCCGATGGGGAATATCATTTCGCGCTGGAAAGCCGCTTTGGCATCCACGCCGGGCTGGTTGCACCCTGCCGTTTGTTTAATCTTTTCTTGTGCCATGATGGATGGGATGTTGATGAGTAACGCGCAACATGCGCAGATAAGCATTTTTTTCATTGTCCCGATGTCTTGTGTTCCGATGGCAAAGGTAGCGCATGACTTTGCCCGGCACAATAGACGGATTACGGATGATTGTACCCGGATTACGGAAAAAAGGGCGGTCTCAGTAGGACACCTTGAATGCTCCTATTTTGTCCGAAATGTCCTTGAATGCTGCGTTCAGCGTGTCAATTTCTTCTTGGGTGAATTTTGCGGGCTTCCCGTTTACGTTCAATTCGTTTACGCGCTGGCTCAGCCAGCTTTTGGTTTTGTTGAAATAATGCTTGGCGATGTAGGACATGGACACGATTTGCGAGATTTCGTTCAGTTGTTCTTTCATGCGCAATTGCTTGGCATCGGCCAGCGTTTGGCGGGCACTGGCGAGTACGGCTTCTTCGAAGGCTCGCGGGTCTTCTGCCGAAAGCCGGTCCAATTCGGTTATGATGGCGGTTCGTTCTTCCGCCGACCGGGCTGCTATCTCGCGGCCTTTCAAAGCTTCAAATTGTTCTCTTGTTGTCATGTCGGGTTTGTTTAGGGGGTTAAACGTCGCTTTTCAATTCTTCCACGATGTCAGATATCAATTGGTCTAATTCATTGATATGCTGAAAGCGGGATGCGAAAAAGCGATAGTTCCTTAGATAGAATAAAAGTTCGTTCTCTATTTTGCGCCTCTCTCTGGATACGTGTCTTATGGGGCAAAGGTAATAAACTTTTGTTTATTTGGGAAAAGAAGGGATTGTTTTCTTGTAGGGGGCAATTCACTCCCACAGGCTCAGTTGCGTGTCGCGGGGTTTGGGTTTGGGGGCATCGCCCTTCACGGTCTTGCCGCCGTACAGGTAGGAGTTGGCGCGTTCGCGTTCGAGCCATTCGTCGAAAAAGTTGCGGGGCGTGAAGCGTCGTTCCATTTCCTGCGACACCTTGGAGAGGTTCTTCAACGCCTCGGCCTTGTCGCGTTCGCCCAGGCGGGCGCGGTGGATGGCGTTGTCCAGCAGGTCGATGGTCTCGTCATATACCTGGGTGGGCACGGGGAAAGGGTGTCCGTCCTTGCCGCCGTGGGCGAAGGAGAAGCGTGCCGGGTCGGCAAAGCGCGACGGCGTGCCGTGTATCACCTCGCTGACCAGCGTGAGCGACTGGAGGGTGCGCGGTCCCACGCCTTCGAGCAGCAGGAGCGACTCGATGTCGGCCACGTTCGTCTCGTGCGCCAGGGTGAGTGCCGCGCCGAGGCGTTTCAGGTTCACGTCCTCCGCCCGCACCTCGTGGCGGGTGGGCAGGATGAGCGATATTTCCCGCATGAGGCGGTCGGGCTTCTCGCGGGTGAGTTCCAATATCCCCGCCTTGGTGGGCAGGGCCTGTTTGTCCGTGAGGTTTAGTATCAGGCCTTGGTTGCGTCCGCATACGGAGGTGTGCGGTTCTTCGGTGAACGATTGCAGGGACGCGGACAGCCAGTGGTAGCGGCGTGCCATGCGTTCTCCGGGATTCATGCCTTGTTGGATGACCGCCCATTGGCCGTCCACGGTCACCACGAACGAGTGCAGGTACAGCTGGAAGCCGTCTTGCACGGCGGTGTTGTCCACTTTGGCGGACAGGCGGCTGTGATGCACCAGTTCGTCGCCGTTCAGCCCCGTGCGCATAGCCACGTCGAGCAGTTCGGCGGGGGTGCGCAGCGAAGCCTTGCCCCGTCCGCCGCACACGTACACGCCCAGGTCGGCCGAGCGGCGGTTGATGGCCTTCTTCAGCGCGTTCATCACCGAGGTGGTGATGCCCGACGAATGCCAGTCCATGCCCAGCACGCATCCCAACGACTGGAACCAGAACGGGTCGCTCAGCCGTTGCAGCAAGGCTGCCCGCCCGTATTCCATGACGATGGCCTCGGCAATGGCACCTCCCAGCAGGCTCATGCGCTGGGCCAGCCAGGCAGGAACCGTGCCGTAATGCAAAGGAAGGTCGGCGTGTCCGCGTTTCATGTAGTAAGAGGTGAGAGGTAAGGAGTAAGAGGTAAGAAATCAGAAGTCAGAAGCCAGCATTTATGCGGATGATAAGGCGCAAATGCGTTCTCAACTGTCAACTATCAATTCTCAACTATCAATTGTCCCCGCTCCTTCGCGTACCACGACCGGTTCGTCGCCCGTGCAGTCCACGATGGTGGAAGGTGTGATGCCCCCGTCGCCCCCGTCGATGACCAGGTCCACCAACCGGCCGTAGCGTTCGTCGATGAGTTCGGGGTTAATCATGTAGTCCGTGTCGTCGTCGTGGAAGATGGAGCTTGTCATGAGCGGGTTGCCCAGTTCGCGCACGATTTCCAGCACGATGTTGTTTTGCGGCATCCGGATGCCCACCGTCTTTTTGTTTTTGAACAGTTTGGGCAGGTTGTTGTTGCCGTTCAGGATGAAGGTGAAAGGTCCCGGCAAGTTCTTTTTGATGAGTTTGAATGCCGTGTCGTCCATCTTGGCGTATTCGCTTATCTGGCTTATCTCATGCACGATGAACGACAGGTTGGAGCGGCGCAAGTCCTTGTGCTTTATCTTGGTGATGGTCTCCACGCCTTGTTGGTTGAACAAGTTGCAGGCAAACGCATAAAGCGTGTCGGTAGGCAGGATGATGATGCCGCCGTTGCGCAGCACCTCCACGATGCGCCGCACTTGGTTGGGGTTCGGGTTGTCTTCGTACAGTTTGACCAGCATGAGAAAGTAGTGATTAACGGTTCGCCGATGATTGTGGTTTCAAAACAGTGGGCAAAGGTAGTAAATAATATGCGAGTTCGGGTTAAGACAGGGCAAAAATGCTTTCGATAGCGTAAAAAGCCTATTTCAACCGCAAAGAGCGCAGAGGGCGCAAAGGATTGCCTGCGACCGTTGACGGGTGCAGACCGCATAAACAAACCAAGCCGATGCCCTCTCCTTGTAGGTGCATCGGCTTGGCCATCACTCACGTCAACCTGACGCTACTATAATTCGATTATTCAGTCATTCAGTTATTCAGTCATTCAGTTATTCAGTTATTCCATTATTCCTTCACTATCCGTTCAGTGCATACACCTGCGGACGTTTCCACAGTGAGCAGGTACGTGCCTTGCGGCAAGCGGGTGAGGTCGAGGCGATGGGTGGCTTCATCGTGCCCGTCCTCGTCCATCAGCAACGTACCGGCCAGCGAGTGGAGCAACACCCGCTTGATGCCGCCCTCCGCTTGGATGTTCATATGCGTGGTGGCGGGATTGGGGTAGATAGCCAGCCCTTCGATGGAGGTGGAGGAGAAGCCGGTGCTTGCTTTCACTCGGATGGTTTTTGATACCGGTGTAGCGGCAAGACGGTTTCGGTCTCCCTCTTGTGTGGCGGTAATCACCACTTCACCTTCTTCCAAGCAACGAAGTCTGGCACGGCTTCCGTTTTGCTCGACAACCGCTATCGTTTCATCGCTCGTTGTGTAACTTACCGTCAGGCCTGACGAGGCCCGTGCCGAAAGGGTTACTTCTTCTCCGATGACAAACTCCTTGCTCAAATTCTGACTCCATGTGATGCTTTGCGGGGCTTTTTCCACCGTGAGCGTGCCCGGCTCGTAGTTTACGATGTAGTTGGTAGCCTCACCGCCCTCTAAGGTTATGGGATACGTGCCTACATCCGAAGTTGTTGTAGCCGAAGTTGAAACTTTCGGATTGGTAGTAAAGACGGGAGCCGTATCATCATTCACCAGGCCATTATAAGTTACCGTGTTTTTTACAGTAGAAAAAGATGGATTGCTGGCTCCATATTTGCGCTTCAGTTTTCCAACTTGCCCCGTGAGCGGTGCTTTTTCTACCGTAAGCGTGCCTGGTTCATACACGAACTCATAATCTTGCGCTTCGCCGCCCGAAAGGGTAAGCGTGTGTGTGCCTGCATGGGGGGCGGTCTTCGCTTTCACAGACTACGATTGGCGGAGCGACAAGAACCGTTTCGTCTTCATTGTACACGAAGCCCTCATACGCTATTTCAAACTGTGGCAAATTGTCTCCATAAATCATGGAACAAGGTTTGGGAGTGGCCATGAGCGGAGTTTTCTCTACCGTAAGTTCGCCCGGCTTGTATTCAAACTCGTAATCCTGTGCTTCACCGCCTGAAGGGATAAGTGCATGTGTACCCACATGGGGACGGTCGCCACTTTCACAGGTTACGGCAGGTACAGTAGCGATTACCTTTTCATCTTCATCATACATAAAGCCATGATACGTTACTCCGATTGTCGGTATCTGCTCTCCATAACGCACGGAGGTGGGATTGGGGGTTACGGCAAGCAGTGCCCTCTCCACAACAAGTGTGCCCGGTTCATATACAAATTCATAATCTTGTGCTTCGCCACCTGATGGGGTAAGCATGTGTGTGCCCACATGAGGCCGGTCGCCGCTTTCGCAGATTACCGTAGGTGGAGTAGTGATGACCGCTTCATCCTCATCATACACAAAGCCATGATAAGAAATCTTATTGTCTGCAACCTTTTCGCCATAGCGGTTGGTGTACGAGGTTGCCGTGACGGTAAGCGGAACTTTTTTCACTACAAGTGTACATGGTTCGCATATGAACTCATAATCCCGCGCTTCGCCACCCGATAGAACGAGTTTATGCGTACCAACATGTGGACGGTCGCCGCTTTCGCAAGTTACTATAGGTGGGGTTATGATAGCCGTTTCGTCTTCGCCAGGGATGAAGCCCTGGTAAGAAACAATCCCCACTTCTGGAACAGGTTCTCCATAACGGATGGAGCGGATCTGTTCTTCCAAGGTTACAGTCAATGGTTTTTTCTGAATGATATACGTGTAAGGGGTCGGGAAAGTGCATGTCACGGGCACAGAGTCCTGGCTATCTTCCTCTGCAAACCATAATTTCAATTCTGCCAACTCATGTTTCCCCGCATGGTATTCCAATGTTGGCCACTCAGGTGTTAGCCGATAACCTGGTATCTGATATGTTAAGGACAATTTCGGTTCTTTCCCGTTATACTCCGTCTGGTAAGGTTGTACCTCTATCACTTCATGCAGACGGACAAGTCTAAAAGTGCCCCAATAATTCCACATGTTCCAGTTGTCCGGATAGGTATTCATATTGGTATATAATGTCGATTTTCCAGCTTCGTAAAACACACTGTCGTCATTATCATAAAGACTTGGCCATTCATTTCCAAATACAAAGAAAGAATTCAGATTGATGCAGCCTCTGAAAACATAGCTTCCTATATGCGGACTTCCCAATATTGTCACGGAGGTCAAACTGTAACAACGGAGGAAAGCCTGCAGTTCAATGTTCGTCACGCTACTTGGTATCGTCACGGAGCGCAAGCCGCTTTCATAGAAAGCATTTTGTCCTATTCTCGTTACACCTTCCGGTATGATCACGGAATGCAGGCTGCCGCATTCATAAAAGGTGCGTTCCTCTATGCTCGTCACACTGTCTGGTATCGTCACGGAGTACAAGCCGCTGTTACTGAAAGCTCCAGCTCCTATGCTCGTCACACTGCCCGGTATTGTCACCGAGGTCAGGCGGGAACAGCTACTGAAAGCACCACCCGCTATGTTCGTTACGCTATTTGGCATTGTTACCGAGGCCAAGCGAGTGCAACCCCCGAATCCTCCTACGCTCGTCACTCCTTCCTGTATCGTCACCGAGGTCAAGGAGGTACAATCACCGAAAGCGAGCCTCCCTATGCTTGTCACACTGCCTGGTATCGTTACGGAATGCAGGCCACTACCCTCAAAAGCAAAGTCCCCTATGCTCGTCAACCCTTCCGGTAATGCCACCGAGGTCAAGCTGGTGCAGCCGTTGAAAGCATGGCCTCCTATAATCGTCAACCCCTTCGGTAATGTTACTGAGGTCAAGCTGGTGCAATCTGCGAAAAACCAACCCCCTATGCTCGTTATGCTACCTTCCGATATTATCACAGAAGTCACTTCTTTGTTGTATGAAAAAATATTATCGGCAATCAACCTCGTGCCTTCTCGAACATAAACAGTTTCTCCTTTTATTGCAACCAAGCAGTTATTCAGGTACAAAGTATTGTCTTCCCAATATTCACTCCTATTATAAATTCCAGTATCAGAGAAAACATCAGAACCTATATCCTCTACACTTTCCGGTATTGTAATTGACCGTAAATCAGTACAACCTGCAAAAGCAGAGCTGCCGATACTTTGTAGTCCCTCGGACAATGTGACGGATGCCAAACTCGAACAATTACTAAATGCAGATGAACCAATTTCCGTTACACTCTGAGGTATTATGATAGATTGTAAACTACTACAACCTGAAAAAGCAGAGCCGCCGATACTTTGTAATCCCTCGGACAATGTGACGGATGCCAAATTCGAACAATAAAGAAATGCACCATAGCCAATATCCGTTACACTTTGAGGTATTATCATAGACTGTAAGCCATAACAAAGTTCAAAAGCATAGCTACCGATACTTTGTAACCCATCGGGTAATGTGGCGGAAGTCATGCGTTGGCAATTATAAAATGCATAAGCTCCAATATCGGCTACAGTTTCCGGTATTGTGATACCTCCTAAATACATACAACTTTCAAATGCCCGTGCCCCGATATGCGTCACTCCATCGGAAATACGAACACTAACTATATCCAACCTTTTGGAAAACCAAGGTGCTTCTTCTTCATCATAATCCTCCATCTCGCCCGTCCCGTTAATCTCTAAATAACAATCATCTCTGTTTGTATAATAGACAAGCTTCCATGTTAGGTTATCCCCACACGTACCACTTTGCCCCCATGCCAGCACACTCGCCAGGCAGAGGACTGCACATAATAAAATTCGTTTCATACGTCTTTTCATTTAAAATGTTAAACTTGATTATTTTTGTGAGACCTCTGCAAAACTGTGGCAAAAGGCATTAGTAATTAGCTGATTTTTTTTGTATCTTTAAGGCATGAAACAAGAAAAGACCTCCCAATTGAGTTTCGGCGACTTGCAGATGCAAAGGCGCAAGGTGAAATCCGAGTTCTTCAACCAGATAAACGCCGTGATAGACTGGCAT
>CASFUX010000082.1 GCA_949297975.1 uncultured Bacteroidales bacterium | reverse complement strand
CCACAACTTGTACCGAACGCCGGGGATTATTGTGTCCAATCGCATCAGATAAGGGAGAAACATGGGTAAGGGAAGCTCTGGCAAACCGCATTTTCCACGGATTTATGCCTTTTAAGGCTCTTCTTTAGCTTGATCTCTATCAGACCGAAAATCAAGCGAGATTTTGCAGAGGTCTCTACTAATGATTATTGAGGGTTCTATTGCTTTCGTAGAGGTATTGGAAGTGTTAGGTTTTGCAGTATTGTATTGTGGGCTTATCACCATCTCGGGATTGTTTCTCTTACGCTTTGCCAACCACATGCACACCACCTTGGATGATCGTCAGGTATCCACTCTTACCAAAGGCTTCCAGCAGCTTGCAAAGTGGTTTGCTTTCATGGGGATATTAGGCATCGTGTGGATGGCTAGGATGTTGATACCAGCGATAGCCTTTTGACATTTTGTCATTGTACGCACTTGAACAGATGCAGAAATGACATGTTAAAAAATTTTTTTTGGACAGCCGTGGCACGAAAAGGCCACTCAACAGGAAAAGACTCTTTGCCGGATGGAATGACGAGCATTTATGGAAATTACTCACTAAGAAAGGGAAGATTTTATAATGCATTTTCCTTGGTTCGGATTCCTGGACGCATAGTCGGCTATTTTGTGCGAGACACCCTTGTCGCTCTTCCCGTGGGGGATGCCACGGTCACGGTTGATGCACAACGCGTTTTCCAGCCACATGAAGCAGCCCGCCTCCGCAGGCCGTCGCTGACCACCTCGCTGTAAAGACCGGTATGCTCGCCGCAGAAGACCGGTTCGTCCCTGTCCGACACGCCGGTCTGCTCCTTGGCCTACAGTATCAGTTTTTGAACCTTCCGAGGGGAGTTCTCGAACACTTTATGAACGCCTTTCGCGTCCAACTTCCCATGTTCCATGACGGTCGCATCGAACGTTTTCTTTGAAAAGTCGATGCCGATGCAGAATTTTACCATATCTTTGCTTTCTGTTCGGGGACAACCGATGGTCGTGCAAGACTGAAACACTAACTAGTCTCAAGGACTGACAATCTAACTCGTCTTATGGCAGCCGTGTCCCGGCGGGTGTGTTACTGTGCTTAGCTTCGATGAGCTGGTTATGAGTCTATTTTACCCGCCGGGACGGTTGTCCCTTTCTTTAATACGACAAAAGTAAGCAACAGCCTCGGCTTATAAGTCCGTCAATGTGTTATTTTTCCCCAGGTTCCGGCTGCGCCGCTATGCGGCTTGCCGGAATTCGCTTTGCAAACTTAGTGTTATGGGTTATATAACCCACAGTTGTGGGCAGTAAAACTCATGCTGTTAAGTTGGAAAATATCCCAGCATAAGTGGAAAAACATCTGCGGAGAAAATGAAAAACCCGATGGGGTGGGAGAGGAGCTGGTTCCGATGTGATGCGCCTCGGCAAAGCAATTTCAGGCAAGCCTGATTGCTTTGCACTCGGCTTTCACTATCTTTGCATGCCGTTTGCAGCAGGAGGGCACGGAGGAATACTGGCCTCTGTCCATAGGGCGTTGCCCCATGCTGAAAGCCACAAGGCCGTTGGCCTTGGCGGGGACGCATGTTTACTTGTTCACTCGTCAACTTGTTTACTTGTCAACTCGTAACTTTGTAACTTGTAACCATATATGACCAAAAAGATTTTATTGTTAGGCTCGGGAGAACTGGGCAAGGAATTTGTCATCGCGGCCAAACGGATAGGACAATTCGTGGTGGCTTGCGACTCGTATGCGGGCGCACCGGCCATGCAAGTGGCTGATGCGTGCGAAGTGTTTAACATGCTGGACGGCGATGCGCTGGACGCGGTGGTGGCCAAGCACAAGCCGGACATCATCGTGCCTGAAATAGAGGCCATCCGCACCGAACGGCTGTATGACTACGAACGTGAGGGCATCCAAGTGGTGCCCAGCGCACGTGCCGTGAACTTCACCATGAACCGCAAGGCCATACGCGACTTGGCAGCGAAAGAATTAGGGCTGAAGACGGCGCGGTACTTTTATGCAAAGTCGTTGGACGAGCTGCGGGCGGCGGCGCACGAAGTGGGCTTTCCCTGCGTGGTGAAGCCGCTGATGTCGTCGTCGGGCAAGGGGCAATCGGTGGTGCGCTGCGCCGACGACCTGGAACAGGCCTGGGAATATGGTTGCAGCGGCAGCCGGGGCGATATCAAGGAATTGATTGTGGAAGAGTTTATCCGCTTCGACAGCGAAATCACGTTGCTCACGGTGACGCAGAAGGACGGTCCCACGCTGTTCTGCCCGCCCATCGGGCACGTGCAGCAGGGGGGCGACTACCGCGAGAGCTTCCAGCCCGCCTATGTCAGTCCCGAGCACTTGGCCGAGGCGCAGCGCATGGCCGCCAAGGTGACCGAAGCGTTGACCGGCGCGGGCATCTGGGGCGTGGAGTTTTTCCTGAGCCACGAGCATGGGGTGTATTTCTCGGAACTGTCTCCCCGCCCGCACGACACGGGCATGGTGACGCTGGCGGGCACGCAGAACTTAAACGAGTTCGAACTGCACTTGCGTGCCGTGCTGGGATTGCCCATCCCCGGCATCACGCAGGAGCGCATGGGAGCCAGTGCCGTGATACTGTCGCCCATCGCCAGCCACGAGGCACCGCGCTACCGGGGCGAGGAGAACGTGTGCCGCCAGTCGGACACGTACCTGCGCATCTTCGGGAAACCGTACACGAAACTCAACCGCCGCATGGGCGTGGTGCTGTGCTATGCCCCCAACGGCAGCAACCTGGATGCCTTGCGCGACCGTTGCAAGGCGGCCGCCGCACGGGTGGAAGTGTGGTAAAGCCTCCCCAACCCCTCCCGAGGAGGGGCATGGAACAGCAGGGGTAGGAAACCACCAAAAGAAACGAAGCACACGGATTTTGCTTTCCCGCAGATTACGCAGATTGGCGCAGATACTTACCATGTTCATTTGCGTTTATCTGCGTAATCTGCGGGAAACCAAAATCCGTGTATTCCGTGTGCTTATTTTATTAATGTCTATCCTTTCCTGAACGGGTCGTCTTCGCTGCGTTCGGGGATGGAGAAGTTGCGGTCGGCGAACAGCTCGGCCAGGCCAGAGACCTGCTTGAGGCGCAGCAGTTCGTCGCGGTCCATGCCGATGTTCTGCATAATCCAGTTGTCGGTCACGCCCGACTTTTTTAGTTCGGACACGATTTGGGTCATCAGTTCCACGCTGTGCACCCCGCGTGCCCGGTTGTGGCGGATGGTGGATGCCATGCGGTTGGACAGGTCCTTGTCGATGACGCTCACGGGGAGCATCCCTTTTTCCCGTTCGTAGATGCGTTGGGAGGTCTTCAGCACCATGTAGCGGTGATAGCCGTCCACCAGTTCGTACACGTCCTCGTCCGGGATGTAGTAGCACACGCACGGCATGGTGTAGCCGTCTTCCCAGATGGATTTTTCCAGGAGTTGCATTTCCGGAGGGGGCACGATGTTGGGATTGTATGAATTGGCGCGTACTTTTTCTACGGGCACGGCTCGCACGCCGTACACCGGGCTTACAAAATCTTCCATTGTCTTCAGTTAGTAGCTAATAGCGAGTAGTTAATAGTGACTGCGTGTTACAAGGTTGCGTTCTTGGGCGGGCGGCCTCGGCGGCGTTTGGGCGGCGCGGTGCCGTCGGCGGCCGGTGGCGCGGTGCTGTCGTCGGTGGCTTTGCCGTCGTCGTTCAGGCTGTTGTACAACCTCATGGCCCGTTCCTTTTTCAGCAATTCTTCCTTGGTGGGCGAGAAACCCATGTAGCGGCACGTGTGGTCGTTTTTTAAGATGCAGATGCAAATGCGCTTGAACGTGGGCAGGTCCTTGAATTCGGGGATGTCCATGTCGTCCATGTATTCCATCTTGACGGCCTTTTTGTAGGTGCGGTAGCTGCTGGGCACTACTTCCAGCTGGATACCGGCATCGCGCAGTTTCTGTATGGTGCTGTCTTCGAGGCAGCCCCCGCGCGAACGCCAGAAGTCGATGCTCACGGCCAGCTTGCGGCGGTAGTTGTCGGCAATGTCCTGGGGCAGGGTGGATAGTAGGAAGTTCATGTAGCTTTCCCAGGTGTGGCCGGGTGGCGGGTCGGACACCAGCCGCCCGGTGGCGGAGGAGCGTCCGTAAATGGCCGTGAAATTCACTCCGTTGACGCGGCATATCATCTTGCCCCACATGTCGGGGTCGATGGCGCGGTACAGGTGCAGGCTTTCGCGGGCAGTGGTGAGGAAGGGGCTGGCCACCCGCTGCTTTTCCAGTGGCACGCGGGCCTTGTAGTAGAGGTCGTACAGGCGGTTGTAGTCCCAGCCGAATTTGCCGTTGGCCGTCCACACGTCGGTGGTGAGCCAGTCGTATATCGCATAGGCGTTGTACACATTGCCCTCCAGCCGGTTGGTCCATTTCAGGTCCTTGTAGCGCGACACACGCCTTTCGGAGTAGATGGTGCGCCAGCGGTTGAAACTCTCCTGGGTGCGTATGCCGATGAGGCAGCATGTCTTGCAGGCTTGCTTGCGCTTGTGGTACCATATGCCGAACATGTTCTGGAAATCGTAGTCCCACATGTCTTCCTTGTAGAAGTCGAAGTCCTCCTTCGTGTAGGCGTAGGCGGGCCGTTCGCGCACCCACAGTTCGCGGCAGCCGTCGTCCCACGGCCGCCAGTAGCTTTGGAACATGGAGGTGCATGTGGGCACTTTGAACGGCACGCACACGTGGTACACCTCCAGCACGTCGGCATTGTCGGCCCACATCCGTTCCACGTACTTGGTGGTTTCGGCGTATTGCACCTCGTAGTCCATGTGGTACACGCCTATCTTGCGTTTCAGCCCGTTGCGGCGGATGTAGTCGATGCACATGTTGAGCAGCACGCCGCTGTCCTTCCCGCCCGAGAATGACACGTAGATGTTGTCGAAGTCGCGGAACACGCGATCCAGCCTTTGCACGGCCAGCTCGTAGACGTTAGCTTTTCTTTCCGTTGGCAACATAAAGCATCTTTATGTATTTTTTCCACGTGATGAAAGGCTCGAAGCCGTTGCGCTGGAACAGTTCGGCGTGGCGGGTTTGGGCGACGGCCTCGACGGGCGAGCTGCCGTGGGTGTCCAGTACGTGGCACAACAGTTTCTCGAACACCTCGGGCGTGTCTTTCGCCACATAGTAATTGTTGACGATGGCGCGGTTCTTGCGCAGTTCCACCGGCACGAAGCCGAGCACCTGCGCCCCCTCGTGCGCGATGTGCCACACAAAGTTTTCCGCCGTCTTGAAGGGGTAGTTGTTGTTGTATTTAATCACCGCCTTGTCCATCACCAGCGGCCCGACCCATTGGTACAGGTATGGGTCGTTGCCTTTGCAGATAGTTATTTCCATATATTAATATAAAATAGGAATAGGATTGCGCTGTGGGGAGCAAAGGTAGGAATTTTTTTCAACCAAGGCAAAGGCGGGGTGGGATGCCTAATAAATGCGCGAGTTCAGGACAAGAAATCTACTTCCTGCCCCTTATTCCTTGCCCCTCCTTTCACGAACTATAGAAAACCGACAAAGAAACTATAGGACGTTGGTCAGGAAACTATAGGACGATGACCAAGATACTATAGTTTGTTTTCGGGTTTGCAATAGGGTGTTCGCAGCTGGGAAAGAATGCATTAAACAAAAAAATCGTCAAATGTTAACAAAGAAACTATAGGACGATGGGAAAGAAACTATAGGACGATGACCGGGAAACTAGTAGGGGTATTTCAATTGAGAGTGGATAATTGACAATTGAAAGTGCATGGTCGGACCTGTATGTAGGGGTGAAAAATCTTTCGCCCTTCACTGCCTAAGGCCAACGGCCTTGGGGCATTCAGCATAGGGCAACGCCCTATGAAGAGGCAAGAACCCCATCCGCATTTATCTCGAAATCTGCGGGACAAAGGTACGCAAAATGCAACAAACAGGATGGTGAAAAATCTGAAATTTGAAATTTGAAATCAGAATTTCCCCTCCCATTCGTCTAAAATCCTCCGCTGTTCGTCTATTTTGTTCAATTTCTCTCCTGCGTTTACCCCACTTTTGCAGTGTGCAAGGGACACTTTTACAAAAAACAGAAGGAAAATCAAAGTGAAAAAATAATTTTTTGTACCTTTGTGCCGTTAAAAAATCAAAACCTAAGCATTATGTTGCGGACAGGCATCAAGGCTGCGGCCATCGGGTTGTTCAGCTTGTTTTTATTCTCGTGCGAGCGGGGCGAATTGCTCAACTCCGAGGCGGACATCATCAGCGTCACGTTGCCGGTTATGCCCGATTCGCTCAAGGTCGGTGCGCCACGCGTCACCAATACGCGGGTGCGGGTGCCCCATTTGGCTATCACGCCAGGCACGGAGGCGGCTTTGAGGAACTTGTTGAAGGATTTGAAGCCGGAATTCGAACTTACGCCGGGTGCCACCATCGACAATGTAACCGATCCCACCACAAGGGGCGACTTCAATTTCCCTCAGTACTTTCTTGTCACTTCCGAAGACCGGCAATGGAAGAAGACGTATGAATTTACGTTCTTCCGCAACTTGTTTTATAAGACGAAATTCTCGTTTGAAAACTTCGAGACGCATTCGCAGTCGCAGCCCTATTACGTGTTTTTTGAAAACGACCCCGAGTTGGGCAAGCAGGAGGTGTGGTCGTCGGGCAATGCCGGGTTTGCCATCACGGCGGGCAAAGACCCCGGTGAAAAGTATCCTACTTCCGTGGCTTTGAATGCCGGGAAGGAAGGTAATGGGGCACGGCTCATCACGCGCGATACCGGTCCGTTGGGTGCCATGGTGGGGTCGCCCATTGCGGCAGGCAATCTGTTCCTTGGCAGTTTTGACATGAGCAAGGCCATGACCGCTCCCTTGCAGGCTACCCGCTTCGGCGTGCCTACCGTGATGGATGAGCCGATGGAACTGACTTTCTGGGCGAAATACCAGGCCGGGCCGGAGTATAAGGACAAGGCCGGTAATGTGCTCGACGTGCAGGACCGCCCGGAAATATATGCCGTGCTCTACGAGCCGGAGACGGACGGCAAGGGGCAACCCGTGACGCTCGATGGCGCGAACGTGAAAACGGCTGATAATATTATATGTATAGCCGACATGACGGCCGAGCAGGCGGAAAGCCTCCGGGTGGCTGATATCGAGAGCGGGGAATATGTGCATGTGACTGTGCCGTTCGAGCAACGTCAGCCGTTTGACGTGGACAAACAAATTAACGGCAAGTACAATATCGCCCTGGTCTTCTCCTCCAGTGCCAACGGCGCGGCTTTCGAGGGCGCGGTAGGCAGCACCCTCTACGTGGACGAGGTGGAAATCGTAACAAAATAGATGCCTCCCCAAGCCCCTCCCGAGGCTGTGTGACAAACCCGCCGTCATTTCGACCGTAGGGAGAAATCTTCTTCTACAACGCTTCCAAAGCTACTGTGAGATTTCTCGCTGCGCTCGAAATGACGAGGATGGCATGAAAATGGTACTTTTTACACAGCCTCCTCCCAAGGAGGGGATGTGGTAATGACAGTAATATAATATAAGGTAATATAATATAGCAAACACACTTCCTCTGCAAGTTTGCAAGTCTCCCCCCTCGGGGGGAGATTTAGAGGGGGCTGACAATTATGAAACGATTTTTATATATGCTTTTGGCGGCCATCGTGGCCTTGCCCGTTGTCGCTGCCGACGATAACTTGCAGCAAATGCCCTCCAAGCACAAGCGCACGGGCATCGCGGATCATACCATCGGCATCCTGCGGGCGGCTACGGTGGGCATGGAGTTCCGCCTCAAGGCGGGGGTGGCTCTTGGCGGCACGGCTCCGATGCCGATACCGCTCAACATTCAAGAAGTGGCAGGTTTCAGTCCGCGCCTTAACTTGAACATTGAAGCCGAGTTCGTGCAGGACTTCAACGGCCCCATCGGTTTCAGTACCGGCTTGCGCTTGGAAACGAAAGGTATGCGCACCAACGCCCGTGTGGCCAACTACAGCATGAGCATGGTGAGCGGCGGGCAGGAAGTTTCCGGCGTGTGGTGGGGCATGGTGGAGACGCAGGTGAGCAACAACTACCTCACGCTGCCCATCCTCTTCCTGTGGAAACCGTCTCCGCGTTGGGACTTGAAGATAGGCCCTTACGGCTCGTTTGTCCTCGGACGGCAGTTTACCGGTAACGTGTACGACGGTTATTTGCGCGAGGGCAGTCCGACCGGCGAGAAGATCGTGATAGAGGAAAAGACTCCCTACGATTTTTCGGACGAAGTCTCCCGCTGGGACTGGGGGGTGCAATTGGCAGCCGACTGGCGTGCTTTCCCCCACCTGCTCGTGGGGCTGGACCTTACGTGGGGCATGAAGGACATCTTCAAAAAGGACTTCGAAACCATCGCTTTCAACATGTACCCCGTGTACCTGCGGCTGAACTTCGGGTACGCATTCTGATGGAGTACGCGGATAAAGGAGCACACGGAATACACGGATTGAACGGATTTACACGGATAGACAAGAAAACGAATGATAAAAATCTGCGTCTATCTGCGTAATCTGCGGGAAACTAAACAATAAAACAAACAATAAATTAAAGAAAGGAAAAAACATGATGAAAAAATTACTTACTTCTTTGTTCGTGGCTGGAGCAATGATAGCCACAGCGAATGCACAAACGGTAGATGTTGCCGGTATGTATGACGGTACGTTGACCGTGACTGTTGCTGGTTCTGCAATGCCGGGAACACAGGACACCATTTATTTGGAAGACCCGGAAAAAGATGGCTCATATACGATGAGCATTAAAGATTTTTCTTTTATGGGTTCTCCTTTTGGCGACATTACTGTAGATGGCATACAGGCAACTGAAGCAGACGGAGTTGTTTCGCTCACAAAAGACAGCACGGTAGATGGCCCGATCCCAGGTTCGGTTATTACTTTCGGAGAAACTACTATTGCTGACGATCAGTTAAAGTTGCAACTGTCAGTTGCCGTAGATTTAGGAACAGGTAGCTTGGATGTTGCTGTCTCTTTTGAAGGTACGAAAGTAACCGAAGATGGCGATGAAACCGGCATTGCTTCCATCGCTGCCGATAAGACTGAAATTGCCGTATGGGGCAATGAAATGATGGTGCGCGGTGCTGCCGAATACACCATTTACAATACTGCCGGTGTGCCCGTGCAGCAAGGCGTGGTGGATGGCAATGTCATCAGCCTGGATAACCTGGGCGGCGGCATCTACCTGGTAAAGGCCGGCAACCGCATCGAGAAATTCATTAAGAAATAAAGAACACATGTCATTCCAAGGATGACGCAGACAAAAAGGCTAAGGCGCGGGGCGTGTGCCCCCGCCCATAACCTTTATTTTTGTACGAACAACATAATATAGAAAAAAGAATATGAAGAAAAATTTGTTTATGGCCGCCCTCGCCTTGGCGGCGGGCACGGCGTTCGCCGCTGCCCAAACTGACTACAGCGGCGTGTATAGCGGGGAACTGACGGTAAGCTTGGGTGCGGGAACTCCCGAAGACAAGAATATTGAAATTTATCCCGGCTCGCAGGAAAGCAGCGTTACCTTCGTGCTGCCCGATTTTACATTTATGAATATACCGCTGGGTGATATTGTGCTGACCGATATTCCGGTGACGGATGGCAACATGGCTTTAACTGATTACCCCTTGTTGATGGCTGGCTTGGGCAATATGACTGTGACCGTAGATATGACGGGTACGTTTGCTGACAAGCTGGACGCTTCACTCACCATTGACGTGCCAGGTATGGGAGGTGTACCTGTCACTTTCCAAGGCGTTCGTACCACGGAAGGTTACCAGGTACGCAACGGTGGATTTGAGATTTGGGACACCAATGGGGAACCGCAATATTGGAACTCGTTCAATACAGCTACCGGAAATTTAGCTGGTATGGTGGCTACGGAAGAACAATTAAAAGAAAGTAAAGTTGTACGTCCAGGTAGTACTGGTAGCAAAAGTGCTATGGTGGCTTCTCGTTATGCCTTTATTGCCAAAGCCAATGGTAATTTAACAACAGGGCGTATTAACGCAGGAGATACGGATGCGACCAATTCCGCCAACCATAATTTCTCCGACCCGACAGCTGCCGATAATGACGACTTTCTCTGCCCATTTATAGGTGCGCCAGATTCGTTGGTGGTGTGGGCAAAGTATCGCCCTGCGGATGGTAATATTAAAAATGAAGCCAATCAGGCACGGGTAAGTGCAATTATTCACAATGGTCAACGCTATCAAGATCCAGAAGGAAGCAATAAATATGATAGTGTAAAGGTGGCAACCGCTCAGAAGAATTACATGGCTATTGAAAATTATGGTTGGCAACGTCTCGCCATTCCGTTTGATTATTCGGAAACCCTTGCTGCTGATAGTGCAAAATATATCCTTGTGTCGTTCTCTACCAATGCAACACCTGGTGGGGGAACAACAGAAGGTTCTTTTTTGGGTACAACCAAGCGTGATAGCGTTTGGGTGGACGACCTCGAAATGATTTATAATCCCGCAGACATCATTTCACTTATGGTGGGCAACGAAGAAGTGCCTTTGGAAGATGGTGTGTACACCTATGACCTCGATCTGGAGTTAGCTGCCAATACTAACCCCGAAGTGGTTACCACAACAACGGCAGCGGTAGGTGCTAAGGTATTTACTGGCTTCAATCGTATGAACAACACCGCTGCTGTCATTGTGCGTGGGGGCGACTTCGCCGCTAATCCCGCCAACGTGCATACTTACTTGTTGAGCTTCGCTGATCCGCAAGGTCCCGGTACGGGCTTCGATGCTCCGGTTGTGCCGCAGGTTTCCTTGTACACCGAGGGCAACATGCTCTACATCCTGTCGGCCGAAGCCGTGCAGGTGGAAGTGTACGCCGTCGATGGCCGTCTGCTCACCCTCACCAACGAACAGGTTATCAGCCTGCCGTCCAACGGTGTGTATGTGGTGCGTGTGAACGGCGAAACGCATAAGGTGGTGGCGCAATAAGCGAGCCTCCCCAAGCCCCTCCCCTTGGAGGGGATGCATCATAACTCCCGCCCCGGCTTCCGGTCATGGAAGCCGGGGCGGGCTTTTTGTTGGCCCCCTCTCACTTTCCCTGTGTCGGACATGTAGAGACAAGGCATGCCTTGTCTCAAAAAACAATTTTGCGTCCATTCCTTTGCGCGCGGGAGACAAGGCGTGCCTTGTCT
>CASFUX010000081.1 GCA_949297975.1 uncultured Bacteroidales bacterium | reverse complement strand
GGCAGCAGGTAGATGTGGCGCAGGCGCACGGAGTCCGAGGTCATGAAGCCCGTCTGCATGATGCGGGCCATGGTGTGCGTGTCGTTTTCGAACACGGGTCCGAAGAAGTCGCCTTCTTTACCGCTGAAGGCGAAGTCCTTCAGCAAGGCGGGCACGGTGCTTTCGGAGTAGTTGCGGCCGTCGTACATCACGTCCGAGTTAGAGTTCACCACGCCGATGATGTCGTCGGTCGTTTCAAATTCCTCGCTCACCTTGTCCATCCATTCCTGCACTTGCGTGTAGTCGTCTTCCTGAGGCTTCACGTCGAAGGTCACGTAGTCGATGGAGCGCGATTCTTCCTGCTTGTACAGTTCCTTGTGTTGGTTGTAGCGTTGCTGTATTTCCGACTGGGTGACGCTCACCAGCGAGTCGGGCACCATGTAGAAGGGCTGTGCCACGTAGGAGAAGTCCATCGTGCGCTGGGCGGCATCGAAAGCCGCGCGGGCATCCACCTGGTTGGCGGTGACGGCCTTTGCCATCAGCGTGTTGTACTTTTCGCGCAGTATCTCGTTCTTCACCGCGTTTTCCCAGTACAGCCAATAGTTTTTGGCCTGTTGTATTTGGGCATACATGTTTTCATCGGTGGCGTCGAGGTCCAGCGAGTTGAGGAAGTTGATGAGCAGCCCCCGGTCGAACTGGCCGTTTTCGTTGTAGAACGCACGGCGTTGCATGATGATGGGGTGTATGTTGTTGCCAATCAACCGGTCGGACAGTTCGTCCTTGCTCACGGTCAAGCCTATCTTGGCGGCTTCTTCCTGCATCAGCCGTTCGCTCACCATGCTTTCCCATACCGAGGAGCGCAGTTGCGCGGAGAGTTCCTCGTTCAGGTCGTTCTGCCCGGTCTCGATTTTGTAGACTTCGGTCATTTGGTCCACGGCGGCTTGGAATTCCGTATAATGGATTTCGTCGCCTACGATTTCGCCCACGTTTTCGCGCGAGCGGTTGAAATAAGTCACTCCGGAATTCAAGAAGTCGCCGATGATGAAGGCCAACAACGCAATCCCGATTACAGCTACCAGCAGAGGGCCTTTCCCTCTGATTTTCTCTAATGTTGCCATTTGATATTAAAAATGTACTTTGATATTTGTTTAAAATGATGACAAACCGTGTCGCCCTCCATGCGCACCCTGTTTGCAGGCTTGCGTGGCGGCGTTTCCCGGCCTTTTTTATTGTTAATAATTCGGGGGGCGAAGATACGAAAAAAATGTGTATCCAGGCATCTTTTCTGCCTTTTTCTTTAAAAAGGGGGAAAACGGGTGCGGTGGCGCGGTGTGCGCGATGCGTGACAAATGGTTAAAACCTACCTTGCTGCGGTGCGTGTCGGGGGTACGGTTCGGGTGTTCCTTGGCAGCTCCTTTCAGACTGCGTCCGTGCGGAAATGTATTTGCGCCAGTACGAAATTTTATTTCCGTACCGACGGAATTTCAGCTGCGTCAGTACGGAATTTCGGGCGGGTAAGCCGTTAGCTATGAACGTCTCCCACCCGCACGTGCTCGGCCTGCACGTCTTTTTGCAGGAAGATGGAGGCCGAGGCGGAGAATTTGTCCGTGGCTTCGGTGGTGAGGTATCGGCATGTGCCGCCCCGGGTGCAACGGGCATCCATTTCGGGGTGGCGGCGCAGGTAGTCGGCCAGGCTCAGGGCCACAATGCGGCCTTGGGGCACGATGGACACGCCTGCGGGCAGCAGCGGTTCTATCTTGGGTTGCAGCAGGGGGTAGTGCGTGCAGCCCAGGATGAGGGTGTCTATCAGCGGGTCGGCGGCCAGCAGGTGTTCCACGTGTTGGCGCACGAAGTAGTCGGCACCGGGCGAGCGGTGCTCGTTGTTCTCGATGAGGGGCACCCACATGGGGCAGGCTTCGGAGGTCACGGCGATACCTTCGTGCAGCTTCTGTATCTCAAGGGGGTAGGAGCCGGACTGCACCGTGCCGGGGGTGGCCAGCAGGCCGATGTGGCGGGTGCGGGTGAGCGTGCCGACGGCTTCCACCGTGGGGCGGATGACACCCAGTACGCGCCGGGCGGGGTCCAAACGGGGCAGGTCGTGCTGCTGGATGGTGCGCAGGGCTTTGGCCGAGGCCGTGTTGCAGGCCAGGATGACCAGGTGGCAGCCCCGGGCGAAGAGGTGCGTGACGCACTCCAGCGTGTAGCGGTACACCACGTCGAACGAGCGGGTGCCGTAGGGCGTGCGGGCGTTGTCGCCTAAATATAGGTAGTCGTACCCCGGCAGCGTGGCGCGTATCTGCTCCAGGATGGTGAGGCCTCCATAGCCGGAGTCGAACACGCCGATGGGCCCGGGGGCAGCGGGGTAGGGAGGAGTGGGGTTCACGATGGGAAGTTGAGAGTTGAGAATTGAAAGTTGAAAATGAAGCTCTTCCTTCTGGAGGGGATTGGGGAGGTTCTGCTTAGTCGAACATTTGCCCGGCGTTGTTGCTCAGCTGCACCATCAGGTCGTATTCCTCGGGCGACAGGTCGAGGAAGTAGAAGTTCTGCGGGTTCTGCACCCGTCCGCGGTAGTGCACTTCGTAGTGCAGGTGCGGGCCGGTGGACTTGCCGGTGTTGCCCACCAGGCCGATGATGTCGGCGCGTTTCACCTTCTGCCCCTTGCGCACGAGCACCTTGCTCATGTGGGCGTAGATGGTGGTGTAGCCGAAGCCGTGGTCTATCTCCACCATGTTGCCGAATCCGCCGCGCTGGAAGCCCGTGCGCTTTACCACGCCGTCGCCCGTGGCGAATATCTCGGTGCCGATGGGGGCGGAGAAGTCCATGCCGTTGTGGTGGCGACGTGTGCCGTACACCGGGTCGATGCGCCACCCGTAGCCCGAGGCCACGCGGCGCAGGTCTTTGTTGAGCACGGGCTGTATGGCGGGGATGTGGGTGAGGCGTTCCTCGTTGACCTTTACCAGCTCGACCACCTCGTCGAACGACTTGGACTGCACGTACAGTTGCTTGCGCAGCTCGTTCAGCCGCTGGGTGGTGTTCACGATGATTTCAGAGTTGGTCTGTTCCAGCAGGTTTTCGTAGTACTCGTTGTTCGGGGTGATGGAGGTGCGCACGGACAGGGGGATGGGTTCGGCTTGGAAGATGACGCGGTAGAGGTTGTCGTCGCGCAGCTGGATGTCGGACAGGATGGCCTCGTACTCGTCCAGCTGCTTGTTGAGCAGGGTGTATTGCGACAGGATGTTCTGGTTCTCGCGCATCAGTTGCTTTTCGCGCGGCGACTTGACGAAGTGC